>JAGXAE010000007.1 GCA_018971725.1 Pseudomonadota bacterium
GAGGATTATTGACCGGCTGACAGCCACGCTCGGCTTTGCGGTTTATCCAACTGTGGTTAGCAATTCCTTCCTTGCTGTTTGCGCCCATCTGCGGCAGGGTGACTGGGCCAGTATTGTGCCGCACAGCTTCTTCCATGTGCTTGGAAAATTACCGGATCTGGTCGCAATTGACTTGGTTGACCCGGTGCATAGCGAAGTAATCGGTCTCGTGATTTCAGATCGCATGCCAAGGGCGCCGATGGCCGCGGCCTTTTTGGGTGCCGCCACGGAATGTGATATCGAGCAGGGCTTTGCAGAGCTTTAATAGATAACGTCGATCGATCCTTCAAAAGCTTTCATTGGATTTATAGGCTGCTCAGAGACCAGTGTGCCGCTGTCTGATACAGGTGCCTGAACGGTACCATGAGTTATCGGATGAGGGCGCGTCATTACGAGAACCGACAACGGCTCCATGATCAGGGCCTTATCGGCAGGCTTCGTTCACCGCGTCCTCCATGAACAGTGAGAGGATAACGAAATGGCAAAAGTTGTATGTGTGCTCTATGATGATCCCGTTGACGGATACCCGAGATCCTACGCGCGGGATGACCTTCCCAAGATCGACAAATATCCTGATGGGCAGACTCTGCCATCTCCGAAGGCAATTGATTTCATGCCCGGTGCGATGCTGGGCAGTGTTTCGGGTGAACTTGGCCTGCGAAAATATCTGGAATCTAACGGCCATAGTTTGATTGTGACATCCAGCAAGGACGGGCCGGATTCCGTGCTTGAGCGTGAACTGGCCGATGCCGAGGTGGTGATCTCCCAGCCGTTCTTTCCCGCTTATCTCACAGCCGAGCGTATTGCCAAGGCGCCTAAGCTGAAGCTGGCGCTGACCGCGGGCATCGGTTCAGACCATGTTGACCTGCAAGCGGCGATGGAACGCAATATCACTGTTGCAGAGGTCACCTATTGTAACTCGATCAGTGTTGCCGAGCATGTGGTGATGACGATTCTCGGCCTCGTGCGCAATTACATCCCTTCCTATCAGTGGGTGATGAAAGGCGGCTGGAACATCGCAGATTGCGTTGCGCGATCCTATGACGTTGAAGGCATGCATGTTGGCACAGTCGCTGCTGGCCGCATTGGTGTTGCGGTGTTGCGCCGCCTGAAGCCGTTTGGCATGCATCTGCATTACACCGACCGTCACCGCCTGCCGGAAGCGGTGGAGAAGGAACTGAACCTGACCTTTCACCCGACCCGCGAGGACATGTACAAGGTCTGTGACGTGGTGACGCTGAATTGCCCGCTGCACCCGGAAACCGAGCACATGATCAACGACAACACGCTGAAGCTGTTTAAGCGCGGCGCGTATCTTGTTAACACCGCGCGCGGCAAATTATGCGACCGCGATGCTATCGCGCGCGCGCTCGAATCCGGCCAGTTGGCTGGCTATGGCGGTGACGTCTGGTTCCCGCAGCCAGCCCCGCAGGATCACCCCTGGCGCAGCATGCCGCATCATGGCATGACCCCGCACATCTCGGGCACATCGCTATCGGCGCAAACCCGTTACGCCGCTGGCACACGCGAGATCCTTGAGTGCTATTTTGAGGGCAGGCCAATCCGCAACGAGTATCTGATCGTCCAGGGCGGCGCGCTGGCGGGCGTGGGCGCGCATTCCTATTCTAAAGGTAACGCGACTGGCGGTTCTGAAGAGGCCGCCAAGTTCAAGAAGATTTGACGGTGAAAGTGGTCTGCGCGGGAGATGATCTCGCGCAGATTTCCCTATTTGCCCGTTTCCAGATTTGTTAGATATTCTCGATAAAATAAAAATTATTTCCGCTTAGGAAAATTACGTCGAATAACGGAGCGGTTGCATGAACGGATTCTGCGGACCGTGCCTTTTGGCACGAGCCGCCTGAGCGCGGGCATTGCCGGCAGAAATTGCAAGACTGTGCGCGGAGTTGAGGTCAATTATAGTCAATTCAAAGTGTTATCGGCGCAGGTGTGCTCGTTGCGCCACGGCAGGTGCCAATATCCATATTGGCCAAGAGAAAGAAACCGCCGGAAAACTATATACCGCGTTAGCCGCTATGCTAGAGCCTTCACATGACTCTAGCCACCGCTTTATCAAACGATATTCTCCCCGGCCTCGCAACGCTAAATCCAATTGAAGAGGTTGCTGCCAGCCTTGGCATTCCAAATTCGGCCTTGTACCGCTACGGCCCGCATAAGGGCAAAGTCGCGCTCGATTATGCCTTGAAGGCGGCCGCGCAGCCCTCGGGAAAGCTTATCCTGGTAACCGCCATCAGCCCCACACCGGCTGGTGAGGGCAAAACCACGACTACGATCGGCCTGGGCGATGCGTTGCGCCGGGCTGGCCATCGCACCGCCATTTGCCTGCGCGAGCCGAGCCTTGGGCCGAGCTTTGGCGCCAAGGGCGGTGCTACTGGCGGCGGTTGTGCGCAGATTGGGCCGATCGACGAGATCAACCTCCATTTCACCGGCGACCTCCATGCGATCTCCGCCGCGCATAACCTGCTCGCGGCGATGATCGACAATCATCTGTATTGGGGCAACGCGCTGGGGCTTGACCCTGCCCGGATCATGTGGCGCCGTGTCATAGACCTTAACGACCGCGCCCTGCGGGACATCGTTATTGGGCTTGGCGGTACCAACGGCCCAACGCGTCAGACCGGCTTTGACATTACCGCCGCCAGCGAGGTTATGGCGGTCTTTTGCCTGGCACGCTCGCTCCCGGAACTGGAGCAGCGGCTTGGCGACATCGTTATTGGCCGCGACAAGGCCAAGCGCCTGGTGCGTGCTCGGGAGCTAAACGCCGCGGGTGCCATGGCAGCCCTGTTGAAGGACGCATTTGCCCCTAATCTCGTGCAGACGTTCGAAGGTACGCCGGCTTTCGTTCATGGCGGGCCTTTTGCAAATATCGCCCATGGCTGCAATACGTTGTTGGCAACGCAGACGGCACTTGGCTTGGCGGATTTTGTCGTGACGGAAGCGGGGTTTGGCGCTGACCTCGGGGCTGAGAAATTCCTCGATATTAAATGCCGTCAGGGTGGTTTGACGCCCTCCGCCTGCGTTATGGTCGCAACCGTGCGTGCGCTGAAGATGCATGGCGGCGTGGCGTTGCGCGCCTTGGCCGAAGAGAACGTTGACGCGGTGAAAGAGGGCTGCGCAAATCTGCTTCGCCACGTTGAAAATATGCGCAAGTTTGGCCTGAACACCGTGGTCGCAATCAACCGTTTTGCAAGTGACACACCGGCCGAACTGGAGATGGTTCAGCAGGTATGTGCCAACGCCGGTGTGCGCGCAATTTCTTGCGAGCATTTTTCGCGGGGTAGTGCCGGAGCGGCAGATCTTGCACAAGCGGTCGTCGAACTCGCTGAAGCAGGTGCTGCCTTCACGCCGCTTTATCCTGATGACATGCCGCTTGAGAGCAAGATATCCGTTATTGCTAAGAGCATTTATGGCGCGGCCGATATCCAGCTGGAGTCGCGTGCTGCGGCACAATTGCGTGAAGTCTCCGATGCCGGATTCGCGCATTTGCCGGTTTGCATGGCCAAAACACAGTATAGTTTTTCAGCAGACCCGGCAGTGCGTGGTGCGCCGTCAGGTTTCACCTTGCCCATCCGCGAAGTTCGCCTTTCCGCTGGGGCCGGCTTCATTGTTGCTTTATGCGGCGACACGGTCACGATGCCCGGCTTGCCGCGCCGTGCTGCTGCTGAAGATATTTTTCTTGACACTGACGGCGAGATTAATGGCCTTACTTGAATGAATGTCATCGCACCAAGGTGGAGCTTGCCGCAAACGTTTGTCGTTCGGTTATCGTTCGCCGTCCTGTTTGTTAAAGAAATTACCTCAGGCTTTCTGCCATGCGTGTGTTACTGATTGAGGATGACGCGTTAATCGGTAAGGGACTTGAGGTCGCGTTGAAGGCGGCTGGCATGACGGTAGATTGGGTCCGCAATGGTCTCTTGGCCCAAGAGGCGCTGCGTGAAATGGCATATGCGATTGCGTTGTTGGATCTCGGCCTGCCGGGGATGGATGGCATGGCGCTGCTGAAATCCGCCAGAAAGTTGGGTGTAGAAACGCCCATTCTTGTCATCACCGCCCGGGATGGAGTGGAGGATCGGGTTGCCGGATTGGATCTCGGTGCCGATGATTATCTGATCAAACCGTTCGAGGTGTCGGAGCTTTTGGCGCGGATGCGCGCGCTCATTCGCCGCCATGCTGGCCGCGCGATACCTCAATTGAATACTAAAGAGGCGGTTCTAGATATCGGTACACATGAATTTTCCTATGGCGGCAGAACCGAGATTCTGTCTGCCCGGGAATACGCGCTGATGCAGGCGCTAATGGAACGGCCGGGCCATATCCTCTCTCGTACGCAAATTGAAGATCGCCTTTATGGCTGGAGCGGGGAAGTAGAAAGCAATGCGGTGGAAGTGTTGATCCACTCGCTTCGCCGCAAATTCGGAAAGAGCGTTATTCTTAATATTCGCGGTGCTGGATGGATGGTTTCCAAATGAGAGCCCGTCGCTCGCTGCGCAAGACCACTTTTGTTTGGGTCGCTGTACTGCTGGCTGTGGCGGGATCGATTGCGGCCAGTGTGGCGTATCTATACAGCAAAAGCGAGACCGCCGATTTCCTAGATGGGCAGCTCCGCCAGATCGCGCTGAATGCCGGGCCGGGATTGTCCACCGCCGCGGCGCCCACGGCGGCGGATCAAGACCCTGAGGACCGCGTTGCGGTATCCATATGGGATGCGAATGGACGTCTCGTACATCAATCCCTTCCGGGCGTGGCCCTGCCGCTGCTTCCCAGCGTTGGCTTTGCTGTCCTCAGGATCAACGGCGAGGCGTGGCGGGTTTATTCGTTGCATGGCGCGGGCCGTTCCGTGGAAGTGGCACAGCGCGTTACCGTTCGGAACGAGATTGCGGGCAATGCCGCGATGGGCGTCGCCCTGCCTGTGCTGCTGCTTATCCCACTTTCCTGGCTGGTGGTTGGCTTCGCATTGCACCGCACATTATGGCGGCTTGACGTTCTGGCTGACGAACTCGCCACGCGCAGCGTCATGGCCACGGAACCATTGCCGCTTACGGATGTTCCCGCTGAATTGACACCCTTGGTGGCTGGCATGAATAGCCTGATCGTGAGGCTGCACGAAGCGCTTGCGGCCCAGAAACGATTCCTTGCGGACGCCGCACACACATTGCGTACGCCAATCGCCGCTTTGCAAATTGAAATCGGCAATCTCACCCCGGATGTTCCACCGGCACGAACACGGCTGCAGGCGCTGGCGGCAGGCGCGCGCCGGGCCGCGGGGCTGGTGGATCAGCTCCTGCGTCTGGCGCGGCTCGACGAACCGCAATTCCCGCGAGGTACTTTGTTTGATGCCGGTGCATTATTGCTGGGCTGCGTGGCGGATCAGGCCGCATTTGCGGCACGCAAAGGCATCGATCTCGGCGCGGATGTTTCTTCCCCCGCCCTAATTCTTGGTGTTGAAGATGAGGCTAGGGCATTATTCACAAATTTGATTGAAAACGCGCTCACCTATACCCCAGAGGGCGGTAAGGTCGATGTTTCCTTGCGACGGGATGGTGACTGGTTTTCTGCCGAGATATTGGATACCGGCGCAGGTCTTCCCCCCGGCGCCGAGACGCATATTTTCGAGCGCTTTTATCGCGCCGCGCCGGAAGCAGCTGATGGCACCGGTCTTGGTCTGGCCATCGCGCGCCGCATCGCCGATCGCCACAGTTTTGGGCTTGATGTTCGCAACCGCGCGGATGGGATTCGCGGCGTGTTGGCGCGGGTGACCATGCCCGTTGCCGGAGCCTAAGTTTCACCTAAGTCTTCTTTGGCAAAACGCCTGCGAGGCGGCTGGCAAGACTGGCGCCGCGATTGAACCATCAAAGGAGACTGATGATGAAGTTTATGTATCCCGCTTGCGCGTTTAGTGTTCTAGCGATCCTCTCAGGGCTCGCTGGCCCCGCGCTGGCGGAGGCCCCCAATTCAGCACATTCCTTACCGCAGCTTGGCCAACGGCATGTGAACTACGCCAACGTCCAGGCCCCTCAAGATGTAAGTGAGTCTATTAATCCGGCTGCCGTCAACACGCGGCAAGCGGCACATTCCATGGCTCAGGTGGGTATGCGGCATGTGAATAATGTGGCCTATAGCGGCCAGAATCTGGCCGGCAACGCTCAAGTCAGCCTCGATGAGGCGCAGGCAATCGCGCTGAAGGCCCAGCCTGGTAGCGTAACCGGCAAGGAACTGGAAAAAGAGCCCGGCGGCAGTGGCCTGCGCTACTCCTTCGACATCAAATCCGGCGCGGATACACATGAGGTGGGTATTGATGCGGCGACCGGCGTGGTGCTTGAAAACAGCGTCGAGGGCCCGAACGCAGACTAACTTCACTATGTGGAAAGCGAGCCTGCCCCGCAGGGGCAGGCGTTTTACAACTGGCTGCACAGTGGCGTCACGGCTGTCCGAGCAGCACCTCTCCGTTCCACGACAGCCCTGAAATGGTCGATGCGCGGCTTTCAGTCTGTGTCCCAGGCAGGCTTGATTTCAGAATTCGCAAGGCGGCGTTCACGTCATCGCGTTCGTCGACGAGGCTGGCCAGCGGCTTCAAATGCTCCACTTTCTCGGCGGCCACGGTGCCAATCCATAGCGGCTGGGTGCCCGCATCGTTAGACAACACCGTGCCGGAGGGCCAGACCCGCAAAATCAGCCGTTGAGCCGGGGGCACATTACCGCCGGTTTTTATCAATACCAGCGCCTCGGCTCTGCCATTATCGAGATGAGGCAACACGGGCAGCGCGCCCGGCTTGGCATCAGGCAACAACCATTCCGTCGACGAGGAAAGATCCCATGGCGCGGGCGGTTGCCAGCCCTTGGCCAGTAATTCCGCCCGCAGAACCGCCAGTGGCCCGGCCCATTGCAGGGTAAACGGTTCCTCGTAATCGCCCAGCAGATCCACGCGCTGCACCGGCAGCTCAGCCCAACCGCCGTCACGCCAGCTTGTCAGCGGCATGCTCCGCGTTGGCGTTGCGAGCGCGTAGCGCCGCATATCTGCGGAATGAGCCGTGGCGATATGCAACCCGCCAGCAGCGAGCAATGTGGCCAGTACAGCGGCAGCCAAACCGCCCGCTCGCACATCCCGGCGTGCATGCTGCAGATACACAATACCAAGCAGCGCCACCCAGGCGATGCCAAAGGCCAATCCCGCCATCACGTCGGAAAGCCAGTGCACACCCAGATACAACCGGGAGAATGCGACCGCGCCCACGAACAGCACCGCCGCGAGCGTTACCGCCAGGCGGATGCGCCCACCAACTTCGCGGCAGATCAGCACCACTAAAAACCCATATAGCGCCACGCTGGCGGTAGCATGGCCGCTGGGGAAGGAATAGGCGTTCCAGCCGTGATACAATGCTTCTGGCCTGGGCTGCTGCAAGGACAGCTTGAATAAAAACGCAAACAAGCTGGCTCCGGCCACGGAGGCAACCCCGTAAACCGCCGCCCGCCAGGCCCGCTGCCAAGCCAGCCAAGCCAAAACCGCCAACAGAACAGGCACGACGACATGGGCGTCGCCCATTTCCGTAATCGCCACCATCACCTGATCCACAATCGGCACTCGAAGTGATTGCAACAGGTGAAATACCGCTCGGTCCGTCCGCACCAGCGGGTCGCCCGCAAGCACATCTTGCAACACGCCGAAAAACAGCCACAGGCCGCCGATCAAAGCGAGGCCCAATACCACCAGCCCCAATGTCTCAGGCCGCTCAGGGTCGAGCAAGGAGCGTACAAGGCGGCGCGGCCAGCCATCTTGCGCCTCTGCCCATTGCCGCACGGGCCCACGCAGGCGCACGAGCACCCCAAGAGCCCGGCGGATTGCCCAGGGTGTAAGCCATACCACCAGCGCCAGCGCCGCCGCCAAGATAAGCACCAGAACGACAAGCCGTCCGGCAATGGCGTGCAGAACGGTGAGGGAGGCGCCGATCGCCATACCGAAAAGAATATGCGCCAGCGCGAACAGCGCGGCCGCACAGGCGTCAACGGCGTAAAATTGTGCCGCCACCATGCCCGACATTCCTGCCACCATGGGAATCGCGGCGCGTACACCCGGCAGAAAGCGTGAAACCAGTACGGCCTTGCTGCCATGACGGGAGAAGAACGCCTCGCCCGAAGCCAGCAGGCCCGGCCGCTTGCGCAGCGGCCACATGGCCATGGCGTGTTGCTTATAGTGGCGCCCGAACAAATAGGAGAAGCCATCCCCGCTCATGGCTCCAGCCGCAGTGGCGCCAATCAGCGGCCACATGGCCAGTGCGCCGTCCGGCACCAGCGCGCCAAGCCCAACGATGACCGCCGTGCCTGGCACGAGCGCACCGACTACCGGGAAGGCTTCGGCCCCGGCAAGCAGAAAAGCCAACCCATAAGCCAGCAGGCTATGCGTGGCGGCAAATGCGATAATGGCGGAGACAAAGGCTTGCATCAGGCCAGTAAGCTATACTGGCGGCGCTCAGACACCAAACCGCCGCTCGCGTCGTTGATAGGAGCGGATGGCGCGTAGATAATCGATCCGCCGCATCGCCGGCCAGTTCACGTCACAAAAATACAGCTCGCTATGGACGCTTTGCCAGAGCATGAAGCCGGAAAGGCGTACCTCGCCACTGGTGCGGATGATCAAATCCGGGTCTGGCACATCAGCCAGATAAAGATGCCGCCGGATTGTTTCTGGAGATACGATAGCTGCGGCCTCCGCCGTGGTCAGTCCACGCGCTGCACAGTCGGCCAGCAATGCGCGCACGGCATCGGCTATTTCCTCCCGACCGCCGTAGCCGATCGCCAAAGTCACGGTTATTTGGTCGTTTTCGCGTGTAGCCGCCTCCGCCGCGTCAATCGCCTCCAGCAAGGCGGTAGGCAGCAGGTCTCGCCGCCCCATGGCGGTGATATGTACGCCTTTGCGATGAATATGAGGATCTGCCGCCAGGGCGCGCATCTTGGCTTCCACCGCGCCAAAAATTCCGCCAATTTCCGTTTCCGTCCGGCGCAGATTATCTGGCGAAAACACCCATAACGTGACCCTGGGTACGCCGAGATTGGCGCTCCAGGTCAATATCTCGTCCAGTTTTGCCGCGCCAAGGTGGTAGATGGCTTCTGGATTCTGCAGCCCAGCCTCGCGCGCATGGCGCCGGTTGCCATCAAGAATGATGCCAATATGGCCAGGTATCTGAAAGGTTTTTACTTGTTTCTCGAGTTGGCGTTCGTAAAGATTATATACCATCCGCCAGATAGGCGCGGTGCCCCATCGCAATCCGCGTTGCACCCGTGTTAAGCTGGCCGGCAAATCTTTGCCCTTTCTCGATGATGGCTCACTGTAGCATCTCAAAGGGTTGATGGTCTTGCAATGCCCCGTGCCGCATAAGCTGTGGAGCCAAGTTTTGCTTTGACGGAGAGGAAAAGGCCGCGGGATTTAACCGTTGGTCGGGGGGACCGGTTGGGCCCGCTGCGACCGCGTGGGTTTGACTACAGTTGAAGCCTTTTCATCTCACGCGGCAGAATGCTTCGATCTCCAAAAGCAGTTCGCGGCGGCAAATTTCGCCGTGCAGATGTAAACGCTCGGAGGCAGGGCCAAAAGCCGCGATCAATGCGCTATCCACCGTGGCATGGTAAGCAGGATCGCGCAGATAAATCTTGAAGCTCCAGTTGCCCAAACCCGTGATGCCAGCGGCATCGATCAAGGCTTGCAGATTCGCGATTGTTTCTTCAGTCTGCCGGTTCAGGTCACCGGGATGTAGGCTTTCATGTCCTACAATGCTCGCGGTGCCTGAGATGAACATCACCGTTGAGGAATCGGACTGGTAAATAGAGGCTCTGGAAAAGCTGGGGCTTTGAGGGCCATAAAGCGGCGGATAGGCAAAAGCGCTGATCTGGCGCGGGTTTTCAATGGGGCGTGCGGGGTCGCGCGCGGCCAAAAAGTAAATCACAGAGGCGCCGTGGGTTCCACCTACGCCGCTGGCCGCTGGCGGTAACGGTTCTTGCAGCCGAGTGCAAAACGCCCGATGCCGGCCAATATTAAACCTGCGATACCGTTCAAGCCCGTCTGTTTCCTGCGTGATCTCCGACAAGTAATTCCAGAACCGCAGAGGGGTGGAAAACCCCGTCTGGTCCAGAAAGTCGAAAATGGCGAGGTAGGCGGTTTCAGCGGTCGCCTCCAGGCATAGGCCCGGCTTCTCATCCAATGTTATCGCGCCAAAGGCCAGATGATCGCTGTAGGCGCCTGTGACGGGGCCGAAATTTATGGGGCGGCATGGCGATGGCGTTCGCCAGAGTTCCAGCATTGCGCCGCCGCCGATAGGTGCCAGAGGGGCGGGCAGGAAAGCACAGATTGGAGGCAGAAAATCCGGGCGTTCCGTGCCAAAGCCGATCACTCCCAGGATATTGGCTGTATCCGTGCATTGAACACTCGCGTCATGAACACTCAGGTAAGAAACGTCCGCAACAGAGGCAAAAGCTGGTTTGCCGATGATCTGACCAGGTTGCCGCAAACTTCCTCCTTCGCCCCGCAAGTTGAAGCCTGATAAAATTCCACGATCCGCGTCAGACATTCAAGGTACCGCTGGATGTGCTGTACCCGGTGCGCTTGGACTGCCCGGCATTACACCCCATTGCACATTGGCCTCAGGCAGGGTGGCGCAGGTTTTAGAGGGGTAGCTCTGACGGCATCCGGCAAGGATTTGCTGCGACAGGAAACAGGGCAAAGCCAGGCGGTGCAAGGAATGGTCCGTATGCTCGAGTAAGACCGGCACAATATAGTTAATCGCCCAGTCACTGTCACGCCCGAAGGGGCTGGTCAAAGCCGCTTGCGGTGGCTGCCGATGTGTCGAACGTGTCAAGGCTTTAGCCGGTAGCCGGTCTTGAATATCCACCAAACCAGGGTCAGGCAGATGGCCATGAACATTCCTGTGAAGGCAAGGCTGAGCCCTACTCCGACCTCGCCTGTACCGTAGAAACTCCAGCGGAACCCGCTGACAAGATAAACCACGGGATTGAGCAGGTTCAGGGTCCGCCACGGCTGCGGCAGCATATCAATGGAATAAAACGCGCCGCCCAGAAAGGTAAGCGGCGTGATGACGAGGGATGGTATGATGGCAAGTTGCTCGAAATTCTGCGCCCAGATGCCGATGATGAAGCCGAACAGGCTGAAGGTGACGGCGGTGAGCAGCATGAAGGCGATCATCCAGCCGACATGCTGAATGTGCAGGGGTGTAAAAAAAGTTGCAGTGGCAAGAATGATCAACGCCAAGACCACCGACTTTGTTGCGGCCGCGCCGACATACGCGAACACGATTTCAAGAGCTGAAAGAGGCGCTGCCAAAATTTCGTAAATGGTTTTCGTGAAAATCGGGAAATAGATGCCAATCGATGCGTTGCTGACGCTCTGGGTAAGCAATGTTAGCATGATCAGCCCCGGCACGATAAAGGCGCCGTAGCCGATGCCGCCGACATGTTGAATGCGCGAGCCGATAGCGCCCCCGAACACGATGAAATACAGTACCGTGGTGATGACCGGGGTGGCGATGCTTTGCCAAAAAGTGCGGCGCATGCGCGACATTTCGGCAAGATAGATCGTCCAAATGGCATGGTGGTTTAGCTTTGCCGCGCTCATGCCGTCTGCTCCACCAGGCTTACGAAGATATCTTCAAGTGAATTGCGGCTCGTATCCAGATCCCGGAAATCGATGCCAAGCTCCGCCATACGGCGTAGCAAGGCGGGGATGCCGTTATCTTCCGCATTCGCGTCGAACGCATAGGCCAGCACCTGGCCCTGTTGTTCCAATTCCAGTTCCCAGGGAGAGAGATCGACTGGGATGTAGGCAAGCGGATGCTGTAGCGCGAGAGTGAGTTTGCGTCTTCCGAATTTGCGCATCAACGCGGCGGTTTGTTCCACGAGCAATATTCGTCCGTTGGCGATTACACCCACCCGGTCGGACATTTCCTCAGCTTCTTCGATATAATGGGTCGTGAGAATGATGGTCACGCCCTTATCCCGCAGGCTGCGCACGAGCGCCCACATATCCCTCCGCAGGCTCACATCCACGCCGGCTGTCGGTTCGTCAAGAAACAGGATTTCCGGCTCATGGCTGAGGGCTTTGGCGATCATCACGCGTCGCTTCATGCCACCGGAGAGTTCAATCACCCGGCGGTCGCGCTTGTCCCACAAGGAAAGGTCGCGCAGCAGGCGTTCAATATAGTCTGGGTCCGGGCGGCGCCCGAACACGCCGCGGCTGAAAGCCACGGTGTTCCAGACAGTGGCGAAAATGTCGAGCGAGATTTCCTGCGGCACCAGCCCGATCATCGCGCGCGCTGCCCGGTAATCCTGGGTGATGTCATGGCCTCCAACCCGCACGGTTCCCGAGCCGATGCCCACAGTGCCGCAAATGATGCTGATCAGGCTCGTCTTGCCCGCGCCATTTGGGCCAAGCAGCGCGAAAATTTCCTGTTTCTCGATCTCCAGATCAATCCCATCAAGGGCAACCAAACCGGATTTATAGGTTTTGCGCAGAGCGGAGACAGAGATCATCGGCGGCATGGAGGGGCTCACAATCGTTTGCGATAATATGTTCCTAGAGCATTTTGAGACAAGGCTGGCCGGGCCATATTCAACCGCTGGGCTATGCGGCGCGGCGGGTTAACCCCATTATTGTCGATGGGCCACATGCGCATTATGGTAAGGATGGTTGCCGTAAAATGGCGCTGCACGCAAGCTGTCAGGCGGTGCCGGCAAGTTGGTCCAAGGAAATAGGTGCAAGGGATAATTCATGGATAACGCACGCAGGTCATTCCTGAGATTGGGTACGGGGGTTGCGGTTGGCTCGCTGCTGGCTGGCTCCAGCCACGCGGCCACGCCGGCCATCTCGGTGCCGCCGTTAACCGGCCCGGGTGGCGATGCGCTGCGGCTGGTTACCTACCGGTCCAACGTCGCCGGCACGCCGCGCGTGGGCGCGGTAACCGGGCATGGCACGCTGGTTGACCTGGGCCAAGCCGCCAGCAAGGCCGGCATTGAACTCGGCTTCAACCCGTCGGATATGGTTTCCCTTATCGCCGCCGGGCCAGGGGCGGTTGCCCAGGCCAGGCGTTGCGCCGCCGCCGGTGATGGTATGAGTCTTGAAGACGTGCAGTTGATGGCGCCCATTCCGGTGCCGGTGCGCAACACCTATGCGGTGGGCTGGAATTATCTTGAGCATTTCGACGAGAGCCTTTCCGCCCACGCCAGCAAGGCGAAGCTCCCCAAGCATCCTGTGTTTTTTACCAAGGACACGCATACCGTGAACGGGCCGTTCGACCCGATCCCATTCAACCCAGCAGTCTCGATCAAGATCGACTGGGAGGGTGAGCTTGCTGTGATTATCGGCAAGCGCGGCCGCAACATCACAGAAGCGGACGCGATGAATTACGTTTTTGGGTACTCGGTTATAAACGACACCACGGCGCGCGATATCCAGTTGGACCATGGCGGGCAGTGGTTCAAAGGCAAGAGCCTCGACGGGCACGGGCCGATCGGCCCATGGATCGTCGCGGCGGATGACATCGACTACAACAATTTGGAATTGACGACACGTGTGAACGGCGTGGTGAAGCAGCACATCAACACCCGCCAGATGTATTTCAAAATCCCTCGTATTATCTCGGAACTTTCCCTCGGCATGACGCTGGAACCCGGCGACATCATCGCGACGGGAACACCTTCAGGCATCGGTGCGGCGCGCCATCCACCGGAATTTTTAAAGCCCGGTGATATACTTGAAACTGAGATCAACCATATCGGCATCATCCGCAACGAGATAAAGCTGGTCACCACCTAAGATCTGGTTCACCCGGCGCGTAGCCATGCGTGTAATCCCGCGGCGGATTGGAAACTTTCCGCCGCGTAACAGGGCAGCCCCTGGAGATAGGCCGTTGCACCGCGTTGCAGGGCAGTGCCGGGGCCAAGATCGAGTATACGGTCAACCCCGCGCTCGACGAGGCTATCGAGCGTTCCAACCCAGTTGATCGGCTCGGCAATTTGCGTGGCGAGTTGGCCAAACCCGGCCTCCGCGGTGAAAATCCGTTCTCCGTTGCTGCCGGCCAGAAGCTGGCGGCCGGGTTCAATCGTTTGCCAGCGGCTTTGCCGTAAAGCGGCTTCAAAAACCGGAACGGCTGGGGCCAACTGGCTGGTATGCGCCGCGACGCGCACGGCCAGCATCCCGGCGCGCACGGCCCCTTCGGCCAGCGCCGCGCCGCAAAAGTCCTCGATCATGGCCTCTGGCCCGCCAATTGTGATCAGATTGTCTGGGCTTAGAATGGCGATCTCGCAACCATGTGTTGCCGCCAACTGGGCCAATTTGGTTTGCCCAAGGCCGCGCACATAGCAAAGGCGGCCGGGAACGCGGCTGGCTTCATCCATGGCCTGGGCGCGCAACGCAGTCAGGCGCAGCGCTTCGGCGGTCGTCCAAATGCCCGCGAGGCTCCAGGCCGCCATTTCGCCCACGCTATACCCGGCCACCAACACGCGCGGGGGCAGGGCAGGCGCCAGCACCGCGAAATGCGCCAGCGATGCGGTAACCGAGAGGATCTGGCTTGTCCGGTTTTTCGTGATCTCCTCAGGCGGTTTGTTCACCAACGCACGCGGGTCGGCACCCAGCAGCGCGGCGGCGGCATCAAAAACTGGCTGTGCCTCGGCCATATCGGCGGCAAGGCGGAACATGCCGGCGGAAACAAGGCCCTGGCCGCCGCATAACAGCGCCAGCATTACGCCTCCAAAATATCGAGAAACAACGCCATCCCGAGCAGATCGGCGCAGCCACCGGGGCTCAGGCGGCGGTCGATGAAAGCGTGGTGCATATCGCTCGCCCGGCTTTGCCAATCATGCGCGCCAACGCCACCGGCATTTAGGAAGCGCCGGGCGGCGACGCGGGCGAAATTTAACCCTGCCTGACCGCCGCGATGCAGGAGATTTGTGTCGTCCACTTCCGCAATCAGCGCCATGCAGCATTGCACGCGGGCGGCATTCTCATCTTCGCTCACAACCGCGCGCGCGTGGCGCAGTGCCGGGAGGGCCGTATCATAAAGCGAGGGATAACCCGTGGCGGCCTCAACGCGGGCGCCGCCCGTGCCGTAGCGGGCCTGCGCAAGGGTTCCATGGCTTGTGGCCACGCGTGGCCCGGCAAGTATGGCTGTTCCCCAATGGCGGGCGACAATTTGCCCCAAAGCGGCGGGATCGCGGCGCGCTGCGCGCCATCCGGTGGCGGCGCAAAGCAGCCCCAACCCAAAAATCGCGCCGCGATGGGTGTTTACGCCACCCGTGCAGCACAGCATCGCGGCCTCCGCCGCAAGGCCGATTTCCCGCAGCACGGACATTTCCACTCCGTCCTCGCCGGCCTCATAGAGCTGTTGAAAAAACGGCTGCAAGGCCTCGGCGCTTGCTTCCAGCAGCGCGCAATCCATGTCGGCATGGGCGCCCTGGTCAACATGGCTTACCAACCCCGGCTTAGGATAGGTATGGATTTCCAGCCGGAGGCACTCGGACGCCAGACTTCCAATTTCCGCCGCGTCAAGCCGCGCTGGCCCAGCGAAACCTGGTTTCTTGATGAGCCGGTTGCTCATGCGGCCAGTCCGGCAAGCCAGGCATCGCGCGGCACCACCGCCACTTCATCTTCCCGCTTCGCCGCAAGCATCTGCGCGCCCTCGGCCAGTTCCCGCCATTGCACGGCGCCTCCTGGCCCGCTGATTTCACCATCGATCCGCATCGGCGCCGCAGCGGCAATCCGTCGCAGTTGATCGAGAAATGCCGGGAGATCGGGTTTTGCCGTCCAAAGCAAATCGAGGTCGGATTGCGATGAAAGATAAGGCAAACCGGTAAGGTGCTGCCAGGCCAGCCCGCCAAAACAGCGCGTTTGCGGGTCCAGCGCCAACAAAGCGTCGATCGCAGCCCGCCATTTGGCAGGTGCCGCCGCAATGCAGTTGCACAGGCGCGGCGGCGGCATGAAGTTGCTTAGCGCCGCCTCCGGCAGGCTGAACGCGATGCGGCGTTTGCCGTGGCTGGGGGGCAGCGGCAGGCCGAGCGGCACGCCATCCGGCGGGTCGTCGCAATGGCGTCGGCGTTGAATCACCGGCCAGCCCCGTCCTGCCCAGCCCGCGAGTAAAGGCTCGGTCGCCAGGTCAGGCCGTGCGGCGAGAAGCCCTTCCCACGCGCCAAGGCTGGGCGTTGCCAGCCAATGTCGCGCATGCGGCGTCATGCGGTCTTGGCCTCACGGCAAACCCTGGCGGCAATTTCGGCGGCGCGCGGGCGCCCGCCGCGCTCGGCTCCCAGCCTGTCCCGTTCATCTAATGTGGGGGGAAGTGACAGCGCCTCCAGCACCTGCGCCGCGAGGTCTCCAGCCGGATCAAGCGTTTGCGCCACCGCGCCGGTCTGCGCGAAATTCTCCAATCCCGGCGCAAAAACCGGCGTGGCCGCGGCCATCTCTTGCAGTTTCTCCAAGGGTAGTTTGGTCACGCGCGCGATTGAGGGCAGGTCCATCACTTCCGGGTTGGCGCCGGGTAGTGCAAGCAGCGTATCACAGGCCAAGGCGGTGGCGATGAACGCCCCGGCCGCGCTGCCGCCATAAAGCAGTGCGACGGTGCGGTGGCCCTGGGCCGCCGCCAGCAACAGGCATTTTGCCAGATGCGCCAGAAACTCGTTTAGCCCCATCAGCTCATCATGCCGGCTCATGCGCTGGCTGCGCGAATCCACAAGCACGAGAATGGGGTGCCGGGCTGTACCTTTAACCGCGCTCAGCACATGCTCCGCCAAGGCAATCGCGCCCTCAACCCCTAGGAAGCTCCGCTCCGCCACACCGATGACATGCACGGGCTGGCTGCCCCCGAGCGTGCCCCCGCCAAAAACCAAACCGTCCTGCACAATCACATTATGGCCGGCAGGGAACAGCTTGCTGAGCAGCTTATCGTGCGTCATCAGCGGACTCCCTTACAGCCTTGGTGGCATTTAGAAATTCCTCCGTATCCATCCCCGGCACAGAGGCGGGATTTGTAACCCCCAAGGCTTGCCAGACCTCGCTTCCGTCCTTCGCCGCTCCAAACCGCTTTAGCCGCGCTTTCAGCCGCGCCTGCTCGGCCTCCAGCACGGAAACGGTAAGGGGTGTCCGCCCGGCCAGGGTTTCAATTGCCGCGGCGCGGAACGCCGTTGTGTCATCATCCACGAAACAATCGGCGCCGCCGGTCAGATAGCGGTGTTTGCCGCCCATGGTTCGCCACACAAAGGCGCGGTCCTGGGAATCGAACTCCTCGACACCGCGATTGGTTTCGATGACCTCCGGCCCGCTGACGCTGATCCGCCCCGGTTCTGAGACGATCAGCCGGGTGCAGCAGCCGGCGATGATCCCGCCGCCGCCGAAACAGCCTGCACGGCCACCAATCAACCCGATGACCGAATTGCCTTCGGCGCGTAAATCCACAATTGCGCGGATGATCTCCGAGATGGCGAGTTCTCCGGCATTTGCTTCCTGCAAACGCACGCCGCCAGTATCGAGAAGCAGCACGGCATCCCGGCTTGCGGCCTTCGCGGCACGCAGCAGCCCCACGAGCTTGGCGCCATGCACTTCGCCAAATGCACCGCCCATGAAGCGCCCTTCTTGCGCGGCGGCGAAAACCTCATGGCCACCCAGTTTCGCCTGGCCAATCACAATGCCGTCGTCGAATTGTGCTGGTAGGCCGAACAACGCCAGGTGGGGTGAGATTTCCCGCGCGGCGGGACCAAGAAATTCGGTGAAGCTGCCAGGGTCCAGAAGGGCCGCCAAGCGCTGCCGTGCCGTGGCTTCAAACCAGCTTACCCGCCTTTGGGTCGTGGTCGCGGCCTGGCTCATGCCTCGGGGTCCTGCATCAGCCGCAGCCCTTGCGCGAGGCGTAGCGCCACCATGTCTGGCCTTGCTCCGCCATCGTTAATGGAGATGCGTAAGCCGCCGGTGCCACGCGCCACGAAGTCGCGCAGCACGGCCTCCCAGAGCGGCTGGAAGCCATGGGCGGCGGTGGAGACTTCGACCCTGCAGGCGCTTTCGTCATCCGTGCGCTCAAACAAGGCCTCAAGATTGCCGGAGGCGACGACGCCAACGATGGCCATGGGCTTTGAGCCTCCAGCTTCCCGCGCGGCGGGGAATATGAAAGACAGCTGTTCCACGCCTTATCCTCCTACCAGTTTCTGAAGCGGCTGGGCGGCTGATACAACCCGCCGGACGCCCTCATCAGGTCTTTCATCGACCGCGCCGCCAGCAGGTTGCGATCCGCGTCCAGCGGATCGATGCCCAGATCCTCCGGCCTCTGGATCACGCCCCGTGCCCGCAGCCGCTCCACCATCTTATGGTCGCGCTGGCGCCCAATCTCGGTGTAACCGGCAACGCCGCGGATTGCCTGTTCATGCTCGTTCTTGTCCCGGCAAAGCAGCAGGTTCGCGATGCCTTCCTCGGTGACGATATGGGTCACGTCATCGGCATAGACCATCACTGGTGCCAGTTCGAGGTTAAGTTTCTCGGCGAGGCTCAGAGCATCCAGCCGTTCGACAAAGAGCGGTTCGTTCTTCGCGCCGAAGCTTTCGCCAATTTGGACGACCAGCTTGCGTCCGCGCCTCAATAACGGGGGCGTTGTGTCGTCGGCCTCTTTTCCGGCCTGAAGCCATGGTGCCGAGGGGTGGCGGCGGCCATGCGGGTCAGACCCCATATTGGGCGCACCCCCAAACCCGGCGACGCGGCTTGTGGTAACTGTCGAACTGTTGCCGGCGAGATCGATCTGCAGGGTAGAGCCGATGAACATATCGCAGGCATAGAGCCCGGCTGTCTGGCAAAAGGCGCGGTTGGAGCGCAGCGACCCATCTGGCCCGGTGAAAAACACATCGGACCGCGCGGCGATATAGTCCTCCATCCCCACTTCAGAGCCAAAGCTATGAATCTGCTCCACCCAGCCCGCCTCGATCGCCGGAATCAGCGAGGGGTGGGGGTTGAGGGCGAAATGGGTGCAAACCTGCCCGCGCAGCCCGAGCTTTTCGCCATAGGTTGGCAGAAGCAGCTCAATGGCGGCGGTGTTAAAGCCGATGCCATGGTTGAGGCGCCGTACCCTATAGGGCGCGTAAATGCCCTTGATGGCCAGCATCGCGGTGAGGATTTGTGTTTCGGTTATCGCCGCCGGGTCACGGGTGAAAAGCGGCTCGACAAAGAAGGGTTTGCCCGCCGGCACCACGAAATGCACCAGATCGCCGGGGATATCGACGCGCGGCACCCGCTCCACAATCTCGCCTACCTGTGCGACGACCAGCCCGCTTTTATAGCTCGTGGCTTCCACCACGGTCGGCGTGTCCTCGGTATTGGGCCCGGTATACAAATTGCCGTCCCGGTCGGCGCTTACCGCCGCGATCAATGCCACATTCGGGGTAAGGTCGATGAAATACCGTGCGAACAGTTCGAGATAGGTGTGCACCGCACCCAGCTCGATCTTGCCGCTGAACAGCATGCGCGCAATGCGGGCGGATTGCGGGCCGGAATAAGAATAATCCAGCCGCTTCGCGATGCCTTTTTCGAACATGTCGAGATGCTCCGGCAGCACGATGCCGGATTGGACCATATGGAGGTCGTTCACGCGCGTCGGGTTCAGCTCGGCCAGCGCCTGGGCCAGCAGATCCGCCTGCTTTTGGTTGTCTCCTTCAAGACATACGCGATCCCCTGGGCGCAGAACGGCTTCGAAAAATGCACACAGGTCACCGGGTTGGACGCGCTTGCCAGCTGCGAACCGGCTGCCGCCGTCGATCCTCTCCGCCAGCGCGGCCTTTTGTGTGGTCCAGTTTTTTCCTGGCATTGGCTGTCTCCGCTTAATTATGACGATAGAGGGGGCGGATTCGGCATACAAGGCGCTTACCCTCGGCCGAGCGCATGGTTGAAATGCGGAAATGTCTCGCTTGGCCACGGGCCTGTCTCGGTTTAGCGAACTGCCCTTCATAATTTGTAATGAAATCAAAATAAATTATTACAAATCGATAATTATAGTCTGGGATTTTGTCCGTATCATCAGGTGGATCATCATCGCTTTCTGGCGGCTCTTGTGCTTGGTGAAGAATATGGGATATGCCGCCTGTAGCAATTGCTACTTACGCCGCCGGCCACCTGTAACCGCTGCCGAGTTGACTGTTATGAAAGCCAAAAAGAAAGTAGCGAATCGCCAGAACAGCCGCCCGGTTCCGCAGGAGGTGGAACCCGCCCAGGAAAACGTCGAGGATTCCTTGGCAATGCGGCTGCAGGCGAAAGAAACAGAAATGCCGCCCGCGATGTTGCGCGTCGGGCATTATCTCAATCGCAACAGGGTCGCGGTTCTCGCGAATTCCGCCGCGGAATTGGCGAGCATGATCGGCACCTCGGACGCTACGGTCATCCGCACGGTGCAGGCGCTAGGGTTCCAAGGTCTCGCGGAACTCCGGCAATCCATCGCCACAGGCATCAATTTTTCCACGCCGTTGCATCATATGCGCCAGACGCTTGACGAGGTGAACGGCAAAGGCTCCGACGCAGCGGATATCGTGATCGACACGCATATCGAATCACTTCTTAAGATGCAGATGCCAGAGGAGCGGGAGCAGCTTCACAAGGCCATCGCCGTGCTTCACGGTGCCGCGCGGATTGTTGTTTACGCGGCTGGCCCCTCCCGGCCATTGGCGGAATATATAAGGCTATTGATGGTCCGCCATGGCCAGCCCGCCAAAACCATCGGCTATGGCGGGATTGGTTTGGCCGATGAGTTGCTGGACCTCTCCGGGCAGGACAGGCTGCTGATCCTCTCCTACGGCAAGCCATATAAAGAGGTGTTGCTGGTGGCGGCGGAAGCAGCGGTTATTGGTGCGCCGGTTGTTCTTGTCACCGATACTCCGAACAGCAAGCTGGCCCGCTCCGCTGCCGCGATTGTTAAGGCGCATCGCGGCCGGACATCGCGTGTGGCACTCCACGGCGCGACATTGGTGGCGCTGGAGGCATTGATCATGGGTCTTGCGGTGTCCGAACAAGGTCGCACCATGCAGTCCCTCGCGCGGCTTGGCGTATTGCGCGCCGCCTTGGCGTGAAGCTGAGGTTTTTCATCCCGTAACGCCGCGGTTTTTTATCTCCCCGGGCTAGCTTGGCGCCGGTGGCGCCGTGTGCGTAGCGTTTGCTACCGCGACGCTTCCGGTACGCTGCGCCGCGGTCTGGCCGGAAGGGCAGGAGTCTTAAATCTGCAATAAAAATATCACGAAGTAGTAAAACTTACCCGAATTATTTTTTGGTAGTACGCGCTACATTAATCAACGGGAAGGTAGCTTACTATGGCTGGTCTTTGGGGAAGCAGGGCGAAATCCGCCCTGCGTAACGTATGCTCTATGCGCAGTCTTTATATCGGCCTTGCTGGGGTTATGGTGGCGCCGGCCGCGTTCGCCCAAACCGTTCAGAACACGCCGGTTAATCTCGATCTCGGGTCGGTTCTCGCCACGGGCACGAACAACCCCACGAATCTCGTCAACACGCCCGGCACCGCACCGTATGAGTCTCCCTCCAAGGCGCCGCTGCATTCCATCCAGCCGACTTCGATGGTGGATAAGCACACCGTTGATAAACTGCTCACGGGCACGGAGAGCTACGCCGATATCGCTCGCCTGACGCCTTCCGTCAGCAACATCGACCCGAACGGCCCCGGCCTGTCCGAAACCTCCGGTCCTGTCATCCGTGGCTTCCAGGATGGTCAGTACAACATCACCTTCGATGGCATTCCCTTCGGTGATTCCAACGATTTTACGCACCACTCCACTTCGTTCTTCACGAACGGCCTGCTGGGTCAGACAATTGTTGACCGCGGACCGGGTGGCGCGGACACGGTGGGTGACGCAACCTTCGGTGGCACTATTTCCCTGCGTACCATCAACCCGTCGCCCACGGCTAAGGCCACCATCAATAGCTCCTACGGCAGCTATGACACATCCGACAACAGCATCCGGCTGGACACAGGCGCCATCCCGTCCCTGAACGGTGCGTCTGGCGTGTTTGTGGCCGAGCATATCAAGAGCAATGGCGCTTTGACGAACGTCACGCAGGAGCGCACAAATTTCTTTGGCAAGGTGGTGATCCCGCTGAGCACCAGCACGACGTTGACCTTGATGGCCGACCACAACCAAGTTTACCAGAACCCGCCATACGGCGCCACGCTTTCGCAGATGGCGAATCTGGGCTGGAATTATGGCCTTAGCGATAATCCGAATTCTCAGGCCTATTACCGCTATAATACCGACCATATCACGACCGATATGGAATATGCCGACCTGCAATCCGCCCTCGGCGATGGTTTCCTCTATGACGGCAAGATCTACACCTACGCCTATTACCATCACGATCTGAACGGGGACGACCCGAACGACACGGGCCCGGACGGCGTTACGCAGGCAGTCGGCGCGGTTCCTAACGAAGTGGTTCTGACGCCGGGCGGCACGCCGATTGCTGGCGTTCCTGGTCAGACCTTCTTGATGGATTACCGTTCCGTCGGCACCATCCAGCGTCTGCAGAAAGAGTTCGGCTGGGGCGACATCAAGACCGGCTTCTGGTTCGACCATCAGGTGAACACGCGCTTCGTGCAGAACGTGTCGCTCACCAACGGCAACGCCATCAATTACGACCCGTTGGACAGCAATGGTGGCTTGGTTACGCCGACCAACGATAACGGTTCCATCGAGCGCTTGCAGCACAACCAGCTTTACACCTTCCAGCCTTATGGCGCTGTGGATTGGAAACCGATTGACGGGTTGACGCTGACGGCCGGTCTGAAATGGGCCTATTTCCGCCGCGCCATCGATGCGCCGGTGAACCAGAAAACCGAGACTCTGACGGGCTACACCAAGAACTATCAGAAGCTGTTGCCCTCCTTCGATGCCAAGTACGCTTTCACGCCGAATCTGTCTGGTTATTTCCAGGCGGCCGAGGGCTTCCTGGCGCCGAACCTCAACACGTTCTATACGCAAGCGCTCACCAGCGAGAGCGTACGGCCGGAAAGCACCATCAACTTCCAGACAGGCTTTGCCTATCAGGATGCGCATTGGGCGCTGGGTGGCGATATATATAATATCCACTTCCAAAACTTTATCGACCATGCCAAGGAACAAGTTAACGGCACTGGTCCAAAGCAAGTCGTGTATTACAATGCTGGCGGCGTGATCTATCGCGGCGTTGAGGCTGAGGCGGCCTATAGCTTCGGCAACGGCGTCACGCTGTTTGGCAATGCTGGCTACAACCAAGCTTTCCAGACCTCGACCAACATCAAGATCACCAACGCCCCTCAGGGCACAGCCAATCTTGGCGCCATCTACAACGCTAATGGCTTCTACGCTGCGATCGTCGATCAGTGGACCGGCGGTGAGTATAGCGGCAATACCGGCGTGAATGTCGCCAATAACGCGAATGAGGGTAGCCCTGCTGCCGGCAAGTCCCCTGGCGGCTGGTACGATCCGTATAACATCGTGAATGTCACGCTGGCCTATACCTTCAACCACGACAATCCTCACAAGGACCCGATCGAGGTGAAGCTGAATCTGGACAACATCACCAACCAGAAGCAGCTCATCTTCGATAACGGCACGAATGGCGCGGGCGATCTGCTCTACACCCGCCTGACCGGCTTTGCCGCCTTCGGTTCGGTGAGCGTGCCCATCGGCTACGGCTCTTCCCTGTAAGCTACGAGGAATTCATGATGCCGCCCTGCGGGGCGGCATCCCACCCCGCACTGACACGGATTTGTCACACATCGCGATGTCATCCTGGTGTAACGCGGGCGAGATAAAGGAGTTTTTGACGTGACGCTGAAATATATCATCTATCTGGCCAATTATTCCGACGGCATTTTATACGTGCTGGCGGCTTTGCTGCTTGTGGCTCTTGCGGTCCTCATTGACCGTTTTTGGTCTTTGCGCAGCACAATCCTGCGTGGCCAGTCGGTGATCCGCGCTGCCGCCGGGCTGCCGGTGCTCCGCCAGGGCGAGTTGAAAAATCTTCTGCAACTGGCAAAAAATTTGCCGGAGGCGGCGTTGGTGGATACCGCCATGCAGTATCTCGACACCACGAGCCCGGAGGCCATGGCCAGCCGGCTGGATGAAACGATCATGCTGATCGCCCCGTCTCTGGACCGCCGCTTATGGGTACTCGATACCGTTGTTACCCTGGCGCCGCTTATGGGCTTGTTCGGCACGATCATCGGCATGTTCCATGCGTTTAACGTGCTGGCGCAGCCGGGCCATGCACCGGCGGAAGTCACTGGCGGTGTTGCTGACGCGCTGGTTGCCACCGCCTTTGGTTTGTTCATCGCCATGCTGGGCCTTGCTGGTTTCAATGCGCTCTCCAACCAGGTGCGCCTCGTTGTTCATCAGTTAGACTCGCTGAAGACGATGATTGTGAACCGTACCGGCAACGTATCCGCGATGCCCGTCAACCGAGCTGTGAATATGCAGGGCCACGCCCACTTCGCGGCCGTTTAGCACTGCCATGGACATGCGCTATTTTGAACGCCGCAAGGCGCGCATCGAGATCATCCCGATGATCGACGTGATGTTGTTCCTGCTTGTGTTTTTCATCATCGTCACGCTGCAGATGATTCCCGATGCCGGAGTTACCATGCAGTTGCCCACCAGCTCGCAATCGCAAAATCTGCCGCATCCAAAATTCACGGTGAACGTGCTGGCGGACGGTACAATCAAGGTCAAAGACAAGGTGATGACACCGGACCAGTTGACCGCGATGTTCCAGGCTGATGGCGCGCCAGGCAAGACAGAGGTGACCATCGCCGCTGATAAGACTTCGGCCTTTCAGCATTTCATGACTGTGATCGACGCGGCGCGCAAAGCGAATGTCACGGATATCGGTATTGCCGCACAGCCCGTGCCGGCTGGTCCCTGATAGGCGCAGTGTGATGAATCCTGCCGGAAATTGGGCGGCGCCAAGCCAAGAAAACCGCCGTTTCATGGTTGCCATCGGCATCAGCCTGCTGCTTGAAGGGGCGGCTTTGGGCTTGTTTCTGCCAAGCCTCGCACAGCACCAGCCGCCGCCCGCGCTTAAGCAGTCGGTGATAAAGATCTCGGTACAACAGCCGCCGAAGCCGCCAGCACCCAAGCCGCCGCCGCCCAAGCCCGTGGTGCCGCCAAAGCCGGTGCCCAAGCCGCCGCCGCCCAAGCCCGTGCCAGCCCCGGCATTGCCTAAGCCGCCGCCCGTGCCGCCGCCACCGCGCCCTGCACGGCATGTCGTGCCGCGCCATATCGTGCCGCCACGGCCGGTGGCCCCGCCGCCGCCTAAGCCAGTGCCGGTAGTGCCGCCTACACCGCCCGCGCCGGTACTTCCGCCTGCGCCTTCGCTCGGCCAAGTGGACGCGTTTCGTCTGGCCATGCGCAGCGCGGTACAGGCGGTAGCGGGTGAGGTTTACCCAAAAGCGTCGCAGATGGCGCATGAGAGCGGGACGCCGGAGGTGAGCTTCATCTACCGGAACGGTGTTGTGGCAGATATCAGGCTGGCCCAATCGAGCGGCTATCCTTTGCTGGACGACGCGGCGATGCGGGCGGCGCGGATCGCGCATTATCCCCCGCCGCCACCTGGTTTTGCCGGCCGGACCTATACCGTCACCGTCGCGGTGATATTCCAAATGGCCGCGCCCAGCATCGATGCCGATTAAGCCCTCCGCTTTGGTCGAGTTTTGGAGAAAATTTCGAGATGCGTAAGCTCTTCGCAAGCGCCTTTGCCGTCATCGTCGCGGTTGTGGCCGTTCTGCTGCTTTGGCCGGCGCCTCAACCCGGGCTCGTGATTTACTCTGGGTTGGATTACGGCCCTGCTGTCGCCGCGGCCTTCATGAAGGAAACGGGCGTCAAGGTCAGCATCGTGCGGCTGGCCACGGGCAGCCTGCTGGCCCGCATCGTGGCACAGGGCAACCACCCGGATTGGGATATCGGCTGGTTCGACGGTGCGACCGCCGCCGCGGCGCTGGATAAGGACAACCTGCTGGCGCGTAACCTGCCCGCGCCATCTAACCTCACGCCGGTTGGAAAGAGCCTGTTGAGTGCCGATGGCTCTTATATTCCCACCGGGCTTACGTTGGCAGGTGTTTTTATTTCCGATCCGTCACGGCTGCCCACCGCGCCATCCGCCTGGAATGATCTACTTTTGCCGGCTTATAAAAATCAGGTCGGCATGAACGACCCTTCGATCTCCGGCCCCACCTTCCCGATGCTGGCGGGAATGTTGGACAATGCGGGCGGCTGGCCGCAAGGCCAAAACTTCTTGTTGGCGCTTAAGGCCAACGGCCTGCATATGTTCGATAAGAACGACACCACCCTGGCGGCCTTACAATCGCAGGCCATCAGCCTTGCCATTGTGCAGTCATCGGCAGCAATTTTCTATGCTTCGCATCACCCCGGGCTGCGGGTCACGATTCCCAGCCCAGCCTATGTTTTGCCAAACGTCATGGTGGAAGCCGCGGGGTTGGATGCCCGGCGGCAGAAGCTGGCGGCGCGTTTCATGGCCTTCGTGATGCGGCCGGATATCCAGCGGCTCCGGCAAACCAATGGCGAGGCTGATGGCGATTATTGGCCCATCACGCAAAACGCCCCGGCGCCGCTGCCTGGCATGCCGGATCTCGCCGGCATCAAAACAATCACGCTCAACCCGGTGCAGTGGGGCGGCTTGGAAAACACCATCAATGCCTGGTTCGCCCGGATGATGTCCGGCGCATGAGGTTTTTGCGCGGTCTGGTATTGCTGCTGCTGACGCTGCTGTTTGTCTATCCATTAGCGCGGCTGTTGCTTCTGCCTTTGGCCGCAGGCGCGGTCTCCATGGAAAGCTGGAGGCCGCTTCTCAATTCCGTCGCGTTCGCGCTTATTACGGGCTTTATTGTGGCACCGCTGGGCGCGATGGCGGCGCAAGCGCTGGAGACCAAGGCTGGTTACGCGGTACGCGCACTTGGGCTTGGGCTATGGGTGTTGTTTTTCACCCCCGGCTACGTGCTCACCACCGGCTGGCTGGTGGTGTTCACCAATCCGCTGCTGCGTAATGGATTATTCGGCCAGTTATTCCTTGGCCCGGCGGGGCTCGTGTTTCTCTATATCCTGAAAGCTTTGCCGTTTGCTGTGTTCGTCGCCCGCAGCACTTTTGCGGGTGCCAGCGCCACGTTGCGCGAAGCCGCGTTGGTTCTGCGCTTGCCGGCATGGCGGCGGCTGGGGCTCGCCTTGCGCCTTGCCTTGCCTGCCATGGCGGCGGCTTTCACCATCGCGGCCATTGAGACAATGCAGGAGTTCGGTATCCCCGCCACTTTAGGTGTGACCGCGAAAATCCCCATCCTGACCTATGCCATCTATGAGCGGCTGAATACCACGCCAACAGATTTCACCGGCGCTGCGATGTTGTGCTGGTGGCTTATCGGCAGCGCCGCCATGCTGGCCGTGTTGCAAACCGCCATCCAGCGGCGGTTTCAAGCCGCGCTGGTGCATGGCAAGGCGCGCCGGGTGCTGCCAATGCGTCCTGGTGCCTTGGGGCAGGCGGCTTTGGCATTCGCCGCTCTCTTGCTCTGGGTGGCTGGCATCGCGGGGCCGATATTGGCGTTGGGCAGCGATGCATTGCAGGGTTCGCCGTTGGATTTACACGTGCTGTCCGCGATATCGCGCTCTCTGGGCTATGGCGTGCTTGCCGCCACGCTGGCGCTGGGCGCCGCGCTGTTTTTGTTCAAGCTGCAACGTGGCCGTTCGGCCTGGTTTACGGTGGCGGTGCAGAGCGGACTCACGGCCAATATGGCGGTTCCCGGCCTGGTGCTGGGAGCAGGCTATGTTGTGGCGTTCAATAACGATTTTCTGCCTCTCTACGGCACCACTTTGCTGCTGGTCATCGCCTATGCGGCGGGCGCTCTGCCTGTGGCTGCCCGGCTGCTTGACGGCGCCATGGCCCAGCTCGATTCAAAATTGGACGAAGCGGCGCGGATTTTCGGCTTGAAGCTGCAAACGCGCCTCATCGATATCGAAGCCGCCTTGCTCATTCGTCCCGGTCTTTATGCCTGGTTGCTGGTTGTGGGGGCCGTGATGTTCGAATTGCCGGTCTCGGAATTGCTTTACGTCCCGGGACAGACGCCGCTTGGCGTCGCGATTGTGTCGGCGGACATGATGGCAAATTACAGCCAGGCGGCGCAGTTGGCCCTGCTTGCCATGGCTACTCTGGCCGGTTTGGCGGCGGCGCTGAACATGGCGCTGCGCCTTGCCCATGCGCCCAGCCTGCAGGCCAGGAGCGGGGCATGACCCTTAGCCTTGAGATTATCAACGCAACGCGCCGCCTTGGCGGCCGGGCCGTGCTGCGCTGCATCGACCTGTCTCTTGAGGAAGGGCAGTTTCTGGTGCTTGCCGGTGAGTCCGGCTCCGGCAAGACGACCATGCTGCGCATGATCGCGGGGCTTGATCGCGCTGATGCCGGGTGCATCAAAATCGCTGGTGCGATGGTGGACGATGCCGCGCGGATATTCGTGCCCGCTGAACGCCGTGGGCTGGGCATGGTGTTTCAGGATTTTGCCCTGTGGCCGCATCTCAGCTGCCTGGAGAATGTGGCGCTGGCGCTGCCCTCCGGCACGCCCAAACGCAACCAGGCCGCTCTGGCGCTGCTGGACCGCCTGGGTGTTGCCGCGGTGGCGTCGCGCCGCCCGGCGCTGCTCTCAGGCGGGCAGCAGCAGCGCGTAGGCATCGCCCGCGCCTTGGCAAGCCGCCCGCGGCTGTTGTTGTTGGACGAACCGCTTTCCAGCCTGGACCTCGAAAGCCGGGAGATGCTGCGCGAGGAGCTGCGGGAAACCGTGCGGGCCACTGGCATCTCCGCCGTTCTGGTCAGCCATGATCCCGAGGATTGCTGGAAGCTCGCGGATAAGGTCGCGATTTTGGAGAATGGCATTATTCGCCAGCAAGGCGCGCCATCCTTACTTTGGCAGACGCCTGGCTCCTCTTATATCGCTCGTTTCACTGGCGCCTTGGGGGGTACTAGCGTGCCTTTCGCGGTGCGGGACGGGGTTCCGGTGCTGGAATTGGGCGGCCTGACTCTTATGCCCTGCGGCTCTGCGCCAAAGAGCCAACAGGCGCGGCTTTTCTGGCGTGGCGATGCCGTGCGCCCGGCTCTGAACGGCACGGGCATTTCCGCCGAGGCCATCGGGGTGAATTTTGAGGCGGGACGGTTTCATGTACGCTGGCGCCTCGCAGGCCCGGATCTGGTCCTGAGCGGTTATTGCCCATCGCCTGTACCGCTTGGGCCGCAGACCATCAGCGTCGACCCCGGCGGGTTATTTTTGTTTGACGAGACAGGAGCAGACGACACGTGACGGCCATACTTATCGCGACATTTCTCACCGCTTCGGTCGAATGGGTGGAAGCCTACACCATCATTCTGGCGGTGGCGCTTTCCATTGGCTGGCGCCGCGCGCTTCAAGCCGCTGGCGCCGCGCTGCTGGCTCTGGCCGCCTTAACCGCCGTAGGCAGCTTTCTGCTGACCCGCATTCACGATCTCGCCATTCTGCAGTTCGTCATTGGTGTGTTTCTCACTTTGTTCGGCGTGCGCTGGCTGGGCAAGGCGGTGGCGCGTGGCGCCGGGCTGAAGAAGCTGCATGACGAGGATGCCGAGTTCGCTGCCTTGCAGGCGCGTGCCGACATTCATGATGCCAAAGCAGCCTGGTTCATCGCCTTCAACGGCATGTTGCTGGAAGGGCTGGAGGTCTGGCTGATCGTCGTGGCGCTGGGGGTGCAGACGCACCACACGGTCGCCGCCGCCTGCGCGGCGCTGCTGGCCCTGGGCGCTGTGGCCGCTGCCGGCATGGTGCTCCGCAAGCCCTTGGCCCGCGTGCCGGAAAACGCCATTAAATTCACGGTCAGCGCTGCGGTACTCAGCTTCGGCAGCTACTGGATTCTAGAATCGCTTGGCTACGCCTGGCCTTTGGGCGATGCCACGTTGCTGGCGTTGTTCATTTTCTACCTGCTTGGCGGGCTGGCGCTCATCCGCCTCTATACCGCCAAGCCCAGCGCCGCGAAGGTGATTTGATATGAATGGTTTCATCAAGACTTTATTCGGTGACAAGCGCACGCTGGCCGTCACCGCGCTTTCAATTTTGGTGACGCTGGCGGCGCTTCATTCCCCGGTATTGCTTGCCGCCGGGCTGGTTTTGCCGCTCTGCTTGCTGGCGGGTGCCGCGTATCTCGCCCGGCATTAGGGCGGGACTCACGGCTTTCCACTTTGTCGCACTCGGGCAATGCCCAGGGTGCCATGGAAAGGTGCTTGACCAGGAACTCGATAACCGCGGCGACCCGCGCCGGGCGATGCCGGCCCGGTGGGGTCACCAGGTTCAAGGAAATGGGCGGCATCGTCCATTCGGGCAGCAGCACTTCCAGCAGCCCGGCCTTTAGATCCTCGCCCACCATGAATTCGGGTTGCACGGCAAGGCCAAGCCCGGCCAGCAGCATGGGGCGCAGTGCATCAGCGTTGTTCGCCCGCAGCGGGCCCTGAAACACAGCAATTTCTTCCTCACCCGATGCGCGCACGAAGCGCCAGCGGTCCGGATTGGGCACATAAGTATAGCTGAGGCAGGCGTGCTGGGCGAGGTCACGTGGGCTTTGCGGCCGTTTCCGGTTTGCAAAATAGGCTGGCGAGCCAACCAGCAGGCGTCTGACCTGGCAGACATGGCGCGCGCGCAGGCTGGAATCCGGCAACGCCGCAATTCTCAAGGCCAGATCAAAGCCGCCGCCGATCAGATCCACGATTTCATCGGAGAGATGCAGGTCAATGGTGATTTTCGGGTAGGTGGCGAACAGCTCGGGCAGAAGGGGTGCGAGATTTGCAACCCCGAATGACATCGGCGCGGAGATTCGCACCATGCCGCTCGGAATCACGGCTTGGAGTGTCGCCTCGGCCTCCACGGCCTCGCCTTCGGCAAGCAGCCGCGCTGCGCCGGTCGCTGCCCGCCTTCCGGTCTCGGTGAGCGAAAGGCGGCGGGATGTGCGGTTGAACAAAGCCGCTCCCACTCTTTCCTCAAGCCGGGCGATGGCTTTGGAAACGGTCGGTTTGGATAGCTTCAGATCAGCCGAGGCCTGGGCGAATGAACCGGTTTCGGCAACCTTGGCGAAAATGCCCCAGGCTTCAAGGTCAGGCAAAGAAGGCATGTCGATTCCGGAAACTGTGGTTTTCTATAGTTTCTCTTTCTTTTTCTTTGGGCAAGCGCGAATTTAGGCCCTGACAAGCCGATGCCTTCGGCTTCATCCAGAAAGGACTGAAATATGCCGAAAATTCTCGTGCTTTATTATTCCAGCTACGGCCATATCGAAACCATGGCGGATGCCGTGGCCGAAGGTGCCCGTTCCACGGGCGCTCAGGTTGATATCAAGCGCGTGCCGGAACTTGTGCCGGAGGAGGTGGCCCGCAACAGCCATTTTAAGCTCGACCAGAAGGCGCCGATCGCTTCCCCGCAGGAACTTGCCGATTACGATGCCATCATCGTCGGCACCGGCACGCGCTATGGGCGTATGGCCTCGCAGATGGCCAATTTCCTGGATCAGACCGGTGGCCTCTGGATGCGGGGCGCGCTCATCGGCAAGGTAGGGGCGGCGTTTGTTTCAACGGCCAGCCAGCATGGCGGGCAGGAAACCACGCTGCTCAACATCCACACCAATCTGCTGCATCTTGGCATGGTTATCGTCGGGTTGCCGTATTCGTTCCAGGGGCAGTTGAAGCTGGATGAGGTGACGGGCGGCGCGCCTTACGGCGCCACCACAATTGCCGCGGGTGACGGCTCGCGCCAGCCCAGCGCTAATGAGTTGGAAGGCGCGCATTTCCTTGGCCGCCATGTTGCCGAAATCGCGGCTAAACTTACCGCATGAATGCGGCCGCAAACAGGAGCTTTACCTATGCCAACCACACGCCAGGGATACTTCGCCGATGAAGTCATCCTCCTTGCCCGCCTTCTGCTCGTCGTATTGTTTCTGAAATTCGGTTGGAGCAAACTCACCGATTATTCCGGAACCGTCGGTTATATGGCACAGACCGGCGTTCCGGTTCCTGAGCTTTCGGCGTTGGTCGCCATTTTCATGGAAGTTTTCGTGGCACTCGCCATCTTGCTTGGAATCGGCACGCGTCCTTTGGCCGTGCTGATGGCGGTATATACCCTTGCCACCGGGTTTCTGGCTCATCACTACTGGACGATGACCGGCGCGGCTCAATACGAAAACGAGATCAATTTCTATAAAAACGTCAGCATTGTCGGTGGGTTTCTGCTGCTCTACGCCGCCGGCCCCGGCAAATATACCCTGGATGCCAAACTTGGCCAGGCGCTGCGTGGCAAACGGGCTGATCACGCGTCGTAATGCGGCCTGCATCAATCTACTAAAGGGCGATTCAGACCTTCGGAGCACTCACCATGCGAGCGAGCCGAAGGTCATCGCAATTTAGCGCCTGGCGGTTTTGCACCACGCCATATTCTGAGTATACTCGCCCCAGCCTGCGAACGGGAATGCACCGGGCCGCAAGCAGGGAGTAGACGTGAAGGATACCAACAAGGCGGCGCTGTTGCGGGTCGTGTTTCTGGACCGCGGCACGCTGGGGCCAGCGGTAAGGCTGCGCCAGCTTGCTGTCCCGCATGAATTTATCAGCTTCGATGCCACGCCCGCCACTCTCATCAAAGCCCGTATCGCGGATGCGGATATTGTCATCACCAATAAAACCCCCTTGCGCGAGGCCGCCATCGCGGCGGCACCGAAACTGCGCCTGATCGCGGTTGCCGCCACGGGAACAGATGTTGTGGATCTTGCCGCCTGCCGGGCCCGCAATGTGGCAGTGTGCAACATCCGGGGCTACGCGGTGAACACGGTGCCCGAGCACACATTCGCCCTCATTCTGGCCCTGCGCCGTAATCTGCTGGCCTATCGTGCCTCGGTGGCGGCTGGGCGTTGGCAGGAGAGCGGGCAGTTCTGCTATTTCGACTTTCCGGTCAGGGACCTCGCCGGGGCCACGCTGGGCGTGTTCGGCGGCGGCGCGCTCGGCTCGGCGGTGGCAAAGCTGGGGCAGGCATTCGGCATGGAGGTTATCTTCGCCGGGCGCAAAGGCGATGAAACAGCGCGCGAAGGCTATGTGCCGTTCGACGAAGTGCTGCGCCGGTCGGATATTCTCACCCTGCATTGTCCGCTCACCCCCGCCACAAGGAATCTCATCGGCGCGCCGGAATTCGCACGCATGGCAAGGCGGCCTTTGCTCATCAACACGGGCCGGGGCGGTCTGGTGGATGAACTTGCCCTGGGGGAGGCGCTGCGCGCCGGGCAAATCTCCGGTGCGGGGTTCGATGTCGCGAGCGCTGAGCCGCCCCCGCCCGATCACCCGCTGCTGGCACTGCTCGATCTGCCGAATTTCATTCTCACCCCGCATGTCGCATGGGCCAGCGAGGAAGCGATGCAGGTCTTGGCGGATCAGCTTATTGCAAATATAGACGCCTTTTTGGCTGACGCACCACGGAATCTTGTACAATGACAGACCCTGCCTCTCTTCTCCGCGCCGCTTTTGACGCCGCTGTGGCCGCCGCTGACCCCATGCGGTGCCTGAAGCCATTTCTGCCGGAGCGCCCGCGCGGGCGCCTCGTGGTGCTGGGGGCCGGCAAGGGGGCCGCTTCCATGGCCCGCGCTGTGGAGGAGCATTACGGCGCGCCGTTGGAGGGCCTGGTGGTCACGCGCTACGGTCATGCTTTGCCCACGCAATGGATCGAGGTTGTCGAGGCCTCGCACCCCGTGCCGGACGCCGCCGGCCTTAAAGCCGCGCAGCGCTGCCTTGAGATCGCGCAGGGTCTTGGGCCGGACGATCTGCTGATCGCGCTGGTCTCCGGCGGCGGTTCCGCGCTGCTCACCTTGCCCTTGCCCGGCATCGCGCTGGATGAGATTCAGGCGCTCTACCGTGCGCTGCTGGTCTCCGGCGCCACCATCAACGAATTCAACTGCGTCCGGCGGCATCTCTCGCAGACTCAGGGCGGCCGCCTGGCTGCTGCGGCGCATCCAGCGCGAGTCGTCGGATTGATGATGTCGGACGTGCCGGGCGACGACCCCGCGGCGATCGCCTCTGGTCCCGTGGTGGCTGATCCTTCAACCAGCGCCGAGGCCGCGGCGGTTCTCGAACACTACCGGATCGAGGTGCCGCCCTCGATCGCATCCGTCCTTGCGTCTCCCGAGAGCGAGAGCGTCAAGCCAGGCGACTCGCGGCTCACCTCTGTCGAAGCGCATATGACCGTCACCCCACAGGTTTCGTTGGATGCCGCGGCGCAGATGGTCACTGCCGAAGGGGTGCCAGCCTATATTCTTAGCGACCGGCTGGAGGGCGAAGCCAGGGATGCCGGTGCTGTGCTGGCCTCAATCGCCCAGCAGATCGCTTCGCGCGGCCAGCCCTTCACCCCGCCTTGCGTGCTGCTCTCCGGCGGTGAGACGACGGTGACGTTGCGTGCCCATGAGGAAGCGGGGCGCGGCGGACGCAATGTCGAGTTCCTGCTGTCATTCGGCGTGGCCGCGCAGGACCATCCCGAAATCTATGCCCTGGCGGCGGATACCGATGGGATCGACGGCATCGAGGAAATCGCCGGTGCGATCTGGACCCCTGGCACAAGCGCCCGTGCGGTGGAACAGGGGATGGAGCCGCGCCTGTTCCTTAACCGGCACGATGCGCACAGCTTCTTCGAGGCGCTGGGGCAATCCATCGTCACGGGCCCGACCCACACGAATGTCAACGACTTCCGCGCCATCTACATCGCGCCGCCGGGCTGAGGCAGCGCTTTACAGTTGCTGCACCTCGATCGTCAGATGCGAGAGCGAGGTGAAGCGTGAAAGCCTGAGGCGGTAATAAGCAGCGTCCCGGGGCATTTCCGTCGCTACGGAGAGAATGGCGCCGAAATGCCCCGGCCCCAGCCGCCAGAGAT
>JAGXAE010000115.1 GCA_018971725.1 Pseudomonadota bacterium
TACAACAAGCCGGGCAATATCATCACCGCCGCCGGCCATGTCACCGCCATTCAGAATGGCCAGACCCTGCACGCGGACAAGGTGACGATCGACCGCAACACCAATATCGTCACCGCCTCGGGCCATGTGGTGCTGGTGCAACCGGACGGCACCACTGTTTATGCCAATCATGTCGTCCTCTCCGACAATATGAAGAACGCGGTCATGAAATCCGTGGCGGCGCGGCTGGCGCAAAACGCCCGCATCATCGCCAATGGCGGCGAGCGTTACGACGCCAAGATCGACGAGCTTTCAAAACCTGTCTATTCCGCTTGCGATCTCTGCAAGAGCGACCCGCGCTCACCACCCACCTGGGCGATCCGCGCCACCAGCGCCACGCGCGACCTCGAGCATAAAATGATCGAGTTCCGCAACGCGACATTACTGATGAAGGGCGTGCCGGTGTTCTGGCTGCCCTACATGAGCGAACCTGACCCTTCGGTGAAACGTAAGACGGGGCTGCTCATCCCCTCCATCGGCGCCACATCGCAGCTTGGCGCCTTCGTGGTCATTCCTTATTACATCACCCTCGGCAAGTCGGCGGATCTCACTTTGGCCCCGGTCTTCGCCACCAAGCAGGGCCCGGCGCTGAAGGCCGACTACCGCGAGGCTTTCAACCAGGGCACGTTGGATGTGAAGCTCTCCGGCGGCCACGACCGCGGCAAGTTCGGTGATTCGGTTTTCGCGAACGGCACGTTCGACCTCAATAACGCCTGGCGCTCCGGCTTCGCGTTCAACCGGGCCTCCAACCCGCAATATCTGGACGATTTCAGCATTCTGCCGAATGCCTCCTATCTGGAGAGCAATGTCTATCTGGAAGGCTTCGGCGCCGGTTCCTATGCGCGCATCGACGCGGAAACCTTCCAGGGCCTGGTGGTCTCGGTCAACCAGAGCGAGCTGCCGATCGTCGCGCCGTATGGGCAATATCACTTCGTCTCCCGGCCGGACGCCTGGGGCGGCACCTTCCGTGTGGACATGAACGCCTTCAATGTGCTGCGCGATGTCGGCACCAACACAAGGCGCATCGCCTTCATCCCGTCCTACTCGCTGCCTTTCATGCTGCCGGCGGGCATTGTGGGCACCGCGCGGCTGCAACTCGATTCCGCCTATTACAATTCAGACAAGCTGAACCAGCAGCCGAATTACAGCCTGAGCCAGCAGGCCAGCATTGGCCGCGCCCAGCCCTATGGCGCCGTGATGCTGCGCTGGCCGTTCATCCGCGCCACCCGGCATTGGGGCAGCCAGCTCATCGAGCCAATCGTCCAACTCGTCGCCTCACCCAACACAGGCATTTCGGATAATTCCAAGATTCCGAACGAGGACAGCCTGGACCTCGAATTCTCCGACGCCAACCTGTTCTCCCTCAACCGCTACCCGGGCATTGACCGGCTGGAGGGCGGCTCGCGCGTGGATTACGCCTTGCACGCGGCCTGGTACCTGCCCGGTGGCATGACGCTTGACGGGCTGATCGGGCAGTCCTACCGCTTCCACAAAGATCTCGTATATCTGCCTGAATCGGGGCTCCAAGATAACGTCTCGGATATCGTCACGCGCGCGGTCGTTGCGCCCACCCCCTGGTTCAACATTTCCTACCGGGGACGGTTCTCTCACCATTCCCTCGGCAACCGTATGACCGACCTGACGGCGAATTTCGGCAATAGCCGGCTCGCGGTCTCCGGCGGCTATCTCTACACTAACACCAATCCTTACACGCTGTACGACAACCTCACCCTCGGCCAGTCGCCCAATCTCGCCCCGCCGCCCGAATATTTCCAGCCACGCCAGGAAGCCACACTGAATCTCTCTACCCAGGACGGACCCTGGAATTTCTCCGGCGGCGGCCAGCGTAACCTGAAGACCGGGCATTTCGACGAGGTGAACGCCTCCGTCGGCTGGCAGAATGACTGCTTCGGCGTCAGCATGATCTATTATAAACGCTTCACCTCGTTCAATCTGGACAATGGCAGCACCCTGGTGCTGCTACAGTTCACTTTCAAAACCCTTGGAACCGTCGGATTCAACGCCCTATGAAATTGCTGCTTCGCGCCACCCTCCTCGCCACGCTTTGCGCCGCCCCGGCCTTCGCGCAAAGCGCCGCCCCGGCGCCAGCGCCCATGCAGGCATCGGATTCCGCCGGCATGGCGGCGGTGGTCAACGGCCAGGTTATCACCACCCAGGATGTCGCGGCGCGGGCGCGGCTGCTTGCCATTTCGATGGGCATGCAACCCGCCCCGGATGTGATCCAGCGCCTGGCGCCGCAGGTGACCAAACAGCTCATCGACGAAACATTGCAGCAGCAAGAAATCGACAAGCTGAACATCACCGTCACCGACCAGGATGTGGCGGACGCGATCTCGCATATCGAGCAGAGCAACGGCCTGCCGGCCGGCGGGCTGCAAACCAAACTCGCTGCCGCCGGGGTGCCCTATTCAACCCTGCTGACGCAGATTCGTACCGGCATCGGCTGGCAGAAAGTGCTGCACAAGGTGCTAGGGCCGGGGCTGCAACCAACACCTGGCGACCTTGCGGCGCAAAAGGCGGCGCTGCAGGCGAGCCTCGGCGCGACCCAGTACCATCTGGCTGAAATCTTCATCCCCGTTACAGACCCCAGCGACGAAACTCCGGCGCAGAATTTCGCCAACACGGTTATCGCGCAGCTGCGCCAGGGCGCGCCTTTCCCCATCGTCGCGGCACAGTTCTCGCAGGCGCAAACAGCACTCTCGGGCGGCGATCTCGGCTTCGTGCAGTTGAGCCAGCTGGACCCGGCGGTGGCCACCACGGTGACGCAGATGCCCATCGGCGCCATCTCCAATCCCATCCGCGTGCCAGGCGGGTATGACATCGTCCAGTTGCTGGATAAGCACGACGAAGGCAACCAGATGCAGACCATTCTGGATATCCGCCAGGCCTACGGCCAATATCCGCAGCCGGTGACGGGCGGGCAGCTCGGCCAAGTGCAGATCAATTTCATTACCCAATTCATGGCCAAGGCCAAGAACGCCACAAGCTGCGACGCCGTGCAGGCGCTGGATGCCAGCTACGGCAATATTCAGCCTTCCAACCCGGGGCCGGTCAATCTCGCCACCGTCACCCCGCCTGCCTTCCAGCAAGTGCTTGCCAACCTTCCGGTCGGCAAGTTGAGCCAGCCGCTGGTGCAGGCCACCGGTGTCGCGGTGGTGATGGTGTGCAACCGCAGCCAGGAAAAGGCGCAACTGCCGCCTGACGATCAGATCGTGAATATGATCGTCGACCGTCGCGTGCAGCTTGAATCCGAGCAGATGATGGACCAGCTACGCCATCGCTCCGTGATTCTACAGGGCTGAATCGCCATGCTGCGAGGCGTTTATGACCGCCTTCTGGCCTTGAGCACCCGGCCATCCGCCCCGCTCTGGCTCTTTTTGGTGGCGATGGCCGAAGCCAGCGTATTCCCGCTGCCGCCGGATGTTCTGCTCATCCCCATGGCGCTGGCCAAGCCGCGCCGCGCCTTTGTCTTCGCGCTCATCGCGACTATGGGCAGCGTGCTGGGCGGCGCCATCGGCTACGGCATCGGCTATGCCTTGCTAAACCGCCTCGCGCAGCCGATTATTCATTTTTACCATTACGAGGCCGCCTTCGCGGCGTTTCAGCATAAATTCGCGGAATACGGCGCGGCGATTATCCTCATCAAAGGGTTAACGCCGATTCCATATAAGATTGTCACCATCGCGGCGGGCGCCGCGAAATTCAACTTCTGGGCGTTCATGGGGCTCAGCTTTATCACCCGCGGCTCGCGATTTCTTCTCGAAGCTGTACTGCTGCGCTTCTTTGGCGAACCGGCGCGGGATTTCATTGAGAATCGGCTGGGCCTGGTCACCAGTCTGTTCGCAGTGCTGCTCGTGGCGGGATTTCTGGTCCTTAAATTCGCCTAACCGGAATTCGCAACAGCAAATCTGTCTCGTTTTGCTACACTTTTCTCTCCATATCCTGAAAATTGTGGAAATTCCAACAATTGCATAATTTCGTCTCAGCAATCATACTCGCCTTCAATCTAGACGGGTGGGCTAATGAGGCAGGAGAAACGAGAGCGGCATACAAAAATTCTGACCGCCCTCAGCGGCGCCTCAAGCGTCAGAGTCGCCGAACTTGCCCGCCAGTTTGGCGTCTCCACAGAGACAATCCGCCGAGATTTTGATGAACTTACCCGCGGCGGGCAGCTCAGCCGGACCTACGGTGGAGCAGTGCGGACGTTAGACTCCAGGCACCATGGTGAGGCGGAACGGCAGAGCATTTTGCTGGCCGAGCGCCAGCGCATCGCCAAGGCCACGGTGGACGAAGTAGCGGATGCGCGGATCCTGCTCATCGGCTGCGGCGCCACAGCCGTGCAGGTGGCACGGCAAGTCGCGGCGCGGCTTAAGGATATCACTGTCGTCACCCATTCATTCGCAGTGGCGGCGGCTGTTGGGGTGAACCATCTGGTCGAGGTGATGATGATCCCTGGCCTGTACCACCCCGCCAAGGCCAGCACGACCGGCGGCCACGCCATCGTGTTCCTGCAAAGCCTTTACGCGGATTACGTGATTTTGGGCGCCAGCGGCGTGACCCAGGACGGCCCGGGCGACTCTTTACCTGAGATCGCGGCCGTGAACACGGCGATGATGAGCCGCGCGGCGCGATGTGTGATCGCCGCCGACCAAAGCAAGTTCAACCTGTCCTCCTCCACGCGTTACGCGGACTGGCCGCAGGTGAGCACGTTTGTAACCGATGCGGCACCGCCAGCGGAGCTGCAAAAAACGCTGGAGAGCAATCGGGTAAAGCTGCTGGTGGCGTAGTTACGCCGCCGCCTCCAGCGCCTCGGCGGCTTCCAGCCAGTCCAGTTCGGCGGTCTCGATCTCGTTTTTCAACGCCCCCAGCCGCAGCGTGATCTTGCCCAGCTCCGCCGCCTTGGCGGGGGCGTAAATGCCCTCGTCCGCGAGCTTCGCTTCCAGCGTGTCCTTCTCCGCCGTCAGCTTGTTCAGCGCGGTTTCCGCCGCCTTGGCCGCTTTTTGCAACGGCACCAACCTTGCGCGCGCCTCAGCCCTGGCCGCCTTGTCGTTCTTCTTCTCCTCAACCTTCTTCGCCTGGGCCGGAGCGGCGCGCTCGCTCATCGTCGCGGCATAAGCGGCCAGATCACCCTCGAACGGCGTCACCTTTCCGTTCGCCACCAGCACCAGCCGGTCGGCCGCCAGCTCCACCAGATACGGGTCGTGGGAAATCAGCACCACTGCCCCCTCGAAATCCGTCAGCGCCTTGATCAGTGCATCGCGGGCATCGATGTCCAGATGGTTGGTCGGCTCGTCGAGAATCAGCAGATGCGGCGCATCCCGCGTGGCCAAAGCCAGCAAGAGCCGCGCCTTCTCCCCACCGGACATCTGCCCCACCGGCGTATGCACCCGGTCCGCATCCAGCCCGAACCGCGCCGCCTGGGCACGGATCTGCGCGGGCAAAGCCTGCGGCAAGGCCCGTGCCAGATGGTCATAGGGTGTGTCCGTCAGCACCAGATCATCCTCCTGATGCTGGGCGAAATACCCAACCCGCAGCCCCTTCACCCGGAATTCCCGCCCCCGCATGGCCGCAAGCCGCCCGGCCAGCAGCTTCGCCAGCGTGGATTTGCCGTTGCCGTTCTGGCCCAGGAGGGCGATCCGGTCCTCCATATCAATCCGCAGGGACACACCGGAGAGCACGGGCTTGCCGTCATAGCCAATCTCCACGCCCTCCAGCTGCACCATCGGCGGCGGCAGCTCCTCGGGCGAGGGGAAGGAGAATTGCGTCGCCTGCGCCTCCACCACTGCCTCGATCTGCGGCAGCTTCTCCAGCGCTTTCAACCGGCTTTGCGCCTGCCTGGCCTTTGTGGCCTTGGCGCGGAACCGGTCCACGAAGCTCTGCATATGCGCCCGCTGCGCCGCGATCTTTTCCGCCGCCCTGGCCTGCTGCAAGGCGCGCTCGGTCTTTATCCGCACAAATTCCGCGAACCCGCCCGGCGTCATGCTCAGCTTGCCGCCATCCAGATGCACGATCGCCTCCACCGCCCTGTCCAACAGCTGGCGGTCATGGCTCACCAGCAGAATCGCGCCGGGGAATTTCTGCAAATAGGTTTCCAGCCAGAGGGTCGCCTCCAGATCCAGATGGTTCGTCGGCTCGTCCAACAGCAGCAGATCGGGTTCCGAGAACAGCACCGCCGCCAGCGCTACGCGCATACGCCAGCCCCCGGAATAGCTGCTCATCGGTCTGGCCTGCCATTCCTCATTGAACCCCAACCCGGCCAGGATGGCGGCTGCCCGCGAAGGCGCTGAATCCGCCCGGATCGCCAGCAGCCTTTCATGAATTTCCGCCAGCTTTTCCCCTGGCGTTTCAGGGTGTTCCGCAGCGTGCAGCAGCTCCGCGCGCTCAACATCCGCCGCCAACACCACATCCAGCGGCGTGATATCCCCGCCCGGCGCCTCCTGCGCCACATAGCCCAGCCGCACCCGGTTCCCGAGCATGATTTTGCCGCCATCGGGCCGAATCACCCCCGCGACCAGCTTCAGCAGCGTGGATTTCCCCGCCCCGTTACGGCCGATCAGGCCGACATGCTTACCTTCGTCCAGCAGCAGCTCCGCATGCTCCAGCAGCGGGCGGCCGGCGATGGAATAGGAAAGGTCTTCAAGGCGCAGAACACTCATGCCGCCCTGTATATTAGGCGGAGGGGTTGATGCAAAAGGACGGCCCGGCTATTTGCCCGCG
>JAGXAE010000116.1 GCA_018971725.1 Pseudomonadota bacterium
GACCAATACGAGCAACAGCCTGATGCAGCTTTCGACAGAGCCTGCGATGCGCGGGCGGGTGATGGCACTGCGTGTCGGCGTCGCTCTTGGGGGCACGCCGATCGGTGCGCCGATCGTCGGCTGGGTGGCGGATCATTATGGGCCGCGCTGGTCGCTCGGCGTCGGCGCGGCATCGGGCTTCGCAGCGGCAATCATCGGCGCTTACGCCTTAACGCGCCTGGAGCCACGGCCTCCGGTTTGATATGCTGGCTTTTTCGGGGGTGGTTGCCAAGAGCGGCCCGTCCGCTTCAGCCCTCACGTGTCCTGATTGTAAAGTGGAGGCGCTGCCGGCGGGACATATCAACCAAGAAACTTGAACCAGTTTGCAGAGTTTGATGCGCGCCAGAGCGCGCAGTATCCATTATGATGCCTGTTTATCGATGCTCTCTAGCTCGGCCAGCACATGGTCCGGTATGGCCAACGAGGCAGCCGCCAAGTTCTCGCGCAGATGTGCACGCGAAGAGGTGCCAGGAATGAGCAGGATGTTGGGCGAACGCGCCAGCAACCAAGCTAGTGCCACCTGCATCGGTTTTGCCTCTAGCTTAGCTGCCACGCGGTTCAATCTGTCCGACTGCAGGGGGGTGAAGCCGCCGAGCGGAAAGAAGGGCACATAGGCGATGCCCGCCGCCGTAAGCTCATCCACCAGCGCGTCATCCTCACGATGAACCACGTTATAATTGTTCTGCACACAGACCACCGGCGCAATCGTACGCGCCTCCGCGACCTGGGCCGAAGTCACATTGCTTAGCCCCAAATGCCGGATCAGCCCTTGGCGCTGAAGTTCCGCAAGCGCTGTGAACTGCGCTGCGATGGACCCTGAGCTCGGCGCGTGGATATTGCCCATCACTCGCAGATTGACAGCATCCAGCACATCGACGCCGAGATTGCGCAGGTTGTCATGAACCGCCCGCGTCAGCTCCGCCGGGCTCTGCGCCGGGTTCCACGACGCATCCGCGCCGCGTACCGCTCCCACCTTGGTCACGATCACCAGTTCATCCGGATACGGATGCAGCGCCTCGTGGATCAGCCGGTTGGTGACATGCGGCCCGTAAAAGTCACTCGTGTCGATGTGATTGACACCGAGCGCCACGGCCTCGCGCAATATTGCGAGCGCGCTGCCATGGTCCTTGGGTGGTCCGAACACCCCTGGGCCGGCAAGCTGCATGGCGCCATACCCTATGCGCCGGACGGGTTTGTCGCCAAGTCGAAAAATTCCTGTGCTGCCTTCGGTCATCACCATGCTCCAAATTCCAGAATGACCGGCATATAGACATCGCATGACTGTACGATAATGGCTATTAATTTGCACAGGCCGTATAGGATTATGAACAATGGCGGAAGACTTAGCAGATTTATCAGCTTTTGTGGCCGTGGCGCAGGCCGGTGGCTTCCGCGACGGCGCGCGCTCAGCTGGCTCTTCTGCTTCCGGCTTGAGCCAGGCAGTGCGGCGGCTGGAAGAGCGGCTTGGCGTCAGGCTCTTCAACCGCACGACGCGCAGCATTGCACTGACCGAGGCCGGCAAACGCCTTTTCGAGCTCCTAGCCCCGGCCCTGGACGAGGTGGCGCACGCGCTCGATGTCGTGAACGCCTTCCGGGACCGGCCAACCGGAACGCTCAGGCTCAACGTGCCCGCGACCGTTGCGCGCCTTGTGCTGCCGGCGATCGTCCCTTCATTCCTGAAGGCATATCCGGACATACGGATGGAAGTGATCGTCGATGACGCTTACGTGGACGTGCTGGCCAGCGGCTGTGACGCCGGAATCCGCTACGACGAGCGGCTGGAGCAGGACATGATCGCGGTGCCGATCGGCCCGCGCATACAGCGCTTCGCCACAGCCGCGTCGCCCGCCTATTTCGCCGCCCATGGCCGGCCGGAACACCCGCGCGACCTGCTGAGCCATGCCTGCCTGCGCGGCAGGTTCACGAGTGGTGCCATGCCGGTATGGGAATTCGAGCGTGATGGCATGATCGTAAAGATTGACCCCGCCGGCCCGCTGACGGTTCGGCTGGGCGCCGCGGTCGATCTCGCCGTGGATTCCGCCATCGCCGGGCTCGGCATCATTCACCTGTTCGAGGACTGGCTTCGCCCGTATCTCGACAGCGGTGCGCTGGAGCCCGTGTTGGAGCCATGGTGGCAAAGTTTCGCGGGACCTTTCCTGTATTATCCCGGCCGCCGCCATCTACCCGCGCCGCTCCGCGCCTTCGTGGATTTCATCAAGACGTAGCGGTGTGAGAACAATCTTGGAGTGGTCGCTTTGATGCGGCCATTCCGGCTTGGCCTCGCCAGTCGCCTTGACGCTGGTTGGCGCCCATGATGGTCATTTCTGGAATCAGGGGTATTTCCCGAAAGCAGCCGCTCTGGGAGCCTCAATTTGACGGGCAATATTACTTCTATTGCAAGATAATACACTGGTCGCTCAAAAAGGGACATCAGCCTCCGTTTCAGGTAATCTAAGAAATTGCGAGGAACTCATCTATCTTTTCACCTCGGCAGATGCATTCTACATGCTTACCGTGATGCTCACGAAATACCCATCCGTCTTCGATAAATAATTCTTCCTGTGCATACTCTTTCGAAGAAAGGATTTGTTTCGAATTCGGTCTGTGATTGAATGCCTTGAAGAGTATTTTGCGTTGATTCATCGTTTTTCCTCGTTCCCGGAGAACAGTTTATATCGGGATTTATGAAAGGGATTACAAAGGCCAAATTCAGGATGCTATCCGATTTTCTACCTCCGGTCAGCTACCCGCGACTGGAGACGTTCGAGTATCAATCTAAAAGATTTGCCGATAAAAGCCACAGATTCTCCATGTGCAGTGACCCTGCTCAAGCTAGTTTTGCAGTTCCATACTCTGCTGCATTGCTTACAAGGCATATAGGGTCTAATAAATCTAACTTGTGCTGCAGAGAAAATCATCTGCTTGAAACATAATTTGCCCTGAAGCTGGGAGGTTATTTTACCAAAAACTTCGCCGTTCCGAGCACCTGAGGCATCAGACCTCACAATGTTACGCTCTTATCAGGTGCCGGTACTTAGCTATTCTATGGCAAATAAAATCGACCTTCGGTCTCTACTTCATGTGCATGACGGCAATGTACCTCAGCTTGAAGATATCCGTTTGGCTGACTCTTGCACTTGCGGTGCCAACGGCTGCCTTGATCGTCCGTATCTTCGTAATCCAACATGATTGCGGGTCTAATCCCAGGCATTGAATGGTCTGCCGGTGGATTTTTCCAGTATGTCGCCGTATCGACGTACCTCAGCCCCATACGAATCACCTAGATTGGTGCGTAGGATCCTCAGCATGTGAGCTCGATTGACCGAGGGGCGGAGTTCAATCGGCAGCCCCTCGATAAAATGTGCCGCGTAAAATAACGCCTGGTTGATGATATAATTATCTCGACCAGTGGTAATGTCCGTGGGCATGAAACGCCTCTCCAACTGCCGTTTACCATCTTATTGGTACCTTATAAGCGACTACACCACCGTTGTCTCCCGATCGGTTATTGCAATCCCTGCTACAGGACCAAGCGAAATAGCTAATTTCCGTGGTTGTCTGTCCAAAAGCCACCTCAGGTCTTTCTGATCTGAGGTGGCCAGACTGAATAGCTTTTTGCGGGCCGGTTTGAACGTTGAGCTTAAGCGTGTGCCTCGTCGCCACTAAATACTCAGAATGATACTATAGTTTTCTATTGTATTCTACTACATGATGGCCCATCTAAGGAAAGATAATTTGTTTGTCGGGATGTTACGTGCCCTTGGATGCGATACTCATCCGTTAGCTTTCTCTTCCGCAGAACAATTCGGTCCACACTATGTGGGTACCAACGTATGATGGAGATGTACCACGCCGCAGGGTATAGTTAAATGGTTCAATTCACAAAAAGGCTATGGCTCCATTATACTGGATGACAAATCGAAGGATGTGTTCTTCCATATTTCCGCTGTCGAACATTCGGGTCTCGATGATCTGGATCACGGCCAGAAGATCAGCCATGATCTGGAAGATGGTCAACAGGGAAAAGTTTCAGAAATTAACTTATAGGTTTCCTGACTTTAGGTATATTTTTGCGGTATCGGAATCGATTAGAAAGGTGATTATGACACAACATAAGTTCGCTATCGGGCAAACGGTCGACTTCAGGCCGGGGCCGCACGAACCAAACGCCAACCGTGGCCTCTATACGGTTCGTCGTCAGCTACCTAGTGAAACACGTGATTTGCAATACCGCATCCAGAGCAATGCAAACGGACACGAGCGTGTGGTTCGTGAAAGCCAACTTAGCGGTACTGGGCGGCAGATATTCAAGATTGAGAGCACGATACTGGACTGACGTTCGGATCTTTCCGGATTGAATAGCAGCAACAGAGTGCGTCTCAGCTTTTGCGGCTCGTATCACGGTGAAGTACGAAATATCTCCTTGATCGACCTAAATACTGTACGGTCATGAACGGCTTTCGCGCTCTAGAACGTGGTTCCGACAGATCATGTAAAAGCTGGATTGCACCGTTTGATCGCGCCGTGATTTTTGTGAAGATCGCTGCGAGCTGCATGTCTTTTGCGTTGAATGTGTTCCCGAAATTTTCAGGATGCCTATTGTTCAGCAAGGTTAACCGATGGTCTCTTCCACGAGCTTGCGGATCTCGGCTTGCGTGAATTTGAATGCAGGTACTTTCCTGGTGTGCTCGGCCTGAATATCCGGATCGGGTATTGCGCGGGCTATACTTGTACGGCTGACACGCATGTTCTGCGGTTTGGTACGAAAATCAGGGTAAAACATAGTCTTCTTCCTTGGCCGGCGGTTAACCGGCAGTTTATAATAAGGCCATTCGTAAAGAAACGAATGACAAATGCGCCGCGCTCTTCGCGGTCAAATAATGAGGATGAGAATAAAAGGAGCTTATCGTGCGATGCACTTAAATTGCACGGACCCATCCAATGGATGGTATCCGTCGCCCGAAATCACGCCTTGCCAAGCAGGGAGTTTTATAGATAAGGCGGCAGGAGCCGCCTCATCTATCCGGCGGGATTTACCGCTTAGGTAACGACAAAATTGTTGAGACTTAGGCAGCCACCAGGTTATCCACCGCTTTTTTGCCGCTGCGGCGATCCGTAACGATCTCGAAGCTCAGCTTCTGCCCTTCTGTGATGACGCTCATACCAGCGCGCTCTACAGCCGAAATATGCACGAAGACATCGTCGCCGCCGTTATCGGGTTTGATAAAACCAAACCCCTTGGTGGCATTGAAGAACTTTACGGTTCCAATATTCATGACGATTCCTTTCAATCGGTCACAAGGTTGAACCTGCGGCACGGAATGCGCCACAAGCCATTCAGGTCGATTTTGAGGAGGAAGATCGTCAACAACGCGATTAACGCGGGAAACAAAGTTCAGTAGCAAGATCGATGACTTGTAATATGGGCTACTCCGCCGTGAATTGCAAGGCCGCGCCCTGGTACTGTGGCATAAGACACAAACGCAGCCATGTCGGGTTTCAAAAAATAGCGACAATCCCGCCACGGTGCCAAGCGAAGGGCTACGCTTCCACTGACGATGCATCTACCTCATACGTCCAGATCCGGAAAGATTTCAGCACATGCGGGCCGAAGGAGTTGATCAGTGGAACATCGGCCGCGTCCCTGCCCCGGGCAACAACGATCCGGCCGATCCTCGGGACATTATTGCGTGGATCGAAGCTATGCCATTTGCCGCCGATAAACACTTCGATCCAGGCACTGAAATCCATGGGATCAACCACCGGCACGCCGATATCTCCCAGATGACCATTCACATAGCGGGCGGGGATATTCAGGCAACGGCAGAAGGTAACCGCCAGATGCGCGAAGTCCCGGCACACCCCAATGCGCTCATTGAAGGCTTCCAGCGCCGTGCGGGTCGCGCGCGCCTGCATATAGTCGAACTTGATATGACCATGGACAAAGTCGCAGATTGCTTGCACACGCGCCCAGCCGGGCTGGATCTTACCGAATAAGTCCCAGGCAGTCTGGCTGAGGCGGTCGGTCTCGCAATAGCGACTACCCATCAGGTAGCCCAGGCATTCATTCGGCAACTCGGCCACCGGCATTTCCTTAGCGCCGGCATGCACTGGGTCCGGTTGGCCGTCATCTTCCAGCATCGCATCGCCCCACAGCATCAAATCGCCCGCTGGGGCAACCAGCCGCCGGCAGCGGTTACCGAAAAAATCCAGATAAGTCGAAACCGGCACATTCGGCGCCGTGAAGCTCCGTTCCGGCACCCTTATATCGTCGGCACGGTCACCGTGAACCGATAACAGGCACACAAGAGGAGTGGGTTCTTTGCAAGTCAGGGTGATTTCATAGCCGTAGCGGATCAGCATAGGACGACCCCAATCCCACGGTTGCCACATTGCTTACGCTTTGCCATGCTAATTCCCCTGGCATTACCATCATCATTGCAAAAGAGAGAATCTTGCCCGTTTCCTGGATGGAGGTGCGGCAGCCCGGGCAAGATTTTTGGCGACTGCAGTTTGTTTACACGCAACGGCAGCCAATGCATAGGTTGCTGGATTGCCGAGCTAGGCTCAGGACTCATTCTTTGAGATAGAAGGCGACTGAGGCGGCGATATTGATGGCGGCGCGGAAGGTATGTGCGCATCGATCATACCGTGTGGCGATGCGGCGCCAATCCTTGAGCTTGGCGAACATGTTCTCGACCTTGTG
>JAGXAE010000117.1 GCA_018971725.1 Pseudomonadota bacterium
AGCGCAACCAGGCCCGTGACGGAGGTGCCGGGCGGCACGCGCATCGATTCGCCGTTCACGGTCAGTTCGATTTGTTCAATAATCTGGCTCATGCGCCTATTATCGGCTTCCAGCCCATCGCCCGCAAGGCAGCCAGGGGCGCGGCGGGCTCATACCCGCATACGGGCGCGCGCACGGGCGCCACGGCCTATGCGCAACGATTTGATCTGGCATGAATTTTTGAAATACCAGAGGCGCTAAAAAACATTCCCGCCGCCGCCACGCGCAAAAAACGCAAACGCAGATTTGGCGGTGCGCGGGCACTATGCTACCGCAACCGGCACCATGGCAGCACCGCTCATCCTGGTCCTGAACGGACCCAATCTCAATCTCCTCGGCACGCGCGAGCCCGACATTTACGGGCACGGCACATTGGACGACCTTGAAACCCTCTGCGCCGAGGTGGCGGAGGGGGCCGGGCTCGCTATCGATTTCCGCCAAAGCAACCATGAGGGTGAGCTGATCACCTGGGTGCAGGAGGCGCGGAATTCCGCCGCCGGCCTCATCATCAACCCGGCCGGTTATTCCCATACCTCGGTGGCGCTGATGGATGCGCTGAAATCCCTCGATATCCCGATCATTGAGGTGCATCTCTCCAATATCCACCAGCGCGAGCCCTTCCGGCATCATTCCTATGTGTCCCAGGCAGCAACCGGGGTGATTTGCGGGTTGGGATTTGCGGGCTATAGGCTCGCTCTGCTTGCCCTGTCCGAAATTCTGGAAGAAGACGAACAATGAGCCTTTCCTTCGACCCCAAAGCACTAGCCGAGCTTGCGGAGCTGCTGAATAAAACCGGCCTTTCCGAGATCGAGTTGGAAGAAGGGGACCGCAAGGTTCGCCTTGCCCGGGTTTTGGCCCCGGTTACGGTGCCGGTGGCGGCCGCCCCGATGGTTGCCGCGGCGCCTGCCGCTCCGGCCGCCTTGCCAGCCGCGGCTCCGGCGGTTGACCCCGCGAAGAATCCCGGTGCGGTGAAATCCCCGATGGTGGGAGTTGCCTATCTGTCGGCTGAGCCGGGTGCTCCGCCTTACGTTTCCGTCGGCCAGAAGGTCGAGGCCGGGGCGACCCTGCTGCTGATCGAGGCGATGAAGACCTTCAACCAGATCAAGGCCCCGCGCGCCGGGGTTGTGAAGCAGATTTTGGTGGCCAGCGGCACCCCGGTCGAGTTCGACGAACCGCTGCTGATCATCGAGTGATTTATGGGCCCGGGGCAGGCCTTACCGCCCTGGGCCATTTCTGACAGGATCGGCCTGCTGATATGTTCAAGAAAATCCTGATCGCCAATCGCGGCGAGATCGCGCTCCGGGTGCTCCGCGCCTGCCGTGAAATGGGCATTGCCTCCGTCGCGGTGCATTCCACCGCCGATGCCGAGGCCATGCATGTGCGCCTCGCGGATGAAAGCGTTTGCATCGGCCCGGCTCTGGCCCGCGATTCCTATCTCAACATGCCCGCGATCATTTCCGCCGCGCTCATTACTGGGGCGGAGGCGATTCATCCCGGTTACGGCTTCCTTTCCGAGAACGCCAAATTCGCGGAGATGGTGGAGGCGCATGGGCTGGTGTTCATCGGCCCCACCGCCGAGCATATCCGCATGATGGGCGACAAGATCACCGCCAAGACCACCATGGCGTCGCTCGGCGTGCCACTGGTGCCGGGCTCGCCGGGGGAGCTTGCCTCGCTGGATGATGCCTATGAGGTGGCGGAGCGGATCAAATACCCCGTGCTGATCAAGGCGGCGGCGGGTGGCGGCGGGCGCGGCATGAAGGTGGCGCGCTCACGGGAGGACCTGGATTCCGCCTGGCGCGAGGCGCGGGCGGAGGCGTTGGCGGCTTTCGGCAACAACGCGGTTTACATGGAGAAATATCTCGACAAGCCGCGCCATATCGAGCTGCAAATCCTGGCCGACAATCATGGCGAGGTGGTGCATATCGGTGAGCGCGACTGCTCGCTGCAACGCCGCCACCAGAAGGTGCTGGAAGAAGCCGGCTCGCCGGTCATCTCCACCACGGCGCGCGACGCGCTGGGCAAAACCGCGACCGACGCGTTGAAGAAATTCGGCTACCGTAACGCGGGCACGCTGGAATTTTTGTACCAGGACGGTCAGTTCGCCTTCATCGAGATGAATACCCGTTTGCAGGTGGAGCATCCGGTTTCGGAGATGATCTCGGGGCTTGACCTGGTGCGCGAGCAGATCCGCATCGCGGCGGGCGCGCCTTTGGGCTATACCCAGAAGGATATCCATTTCTCCGGCCATGCGATCGAGTGCCGCATCACCGCCGAAGACCCTGAAAACTTTACCCCCTCGCCAGGTACGGTGGAGGTGTTCCACCAGCCGGGCGGGCTGGGCGTGCGTGTGGATTCAGCGCTTTACGCGGGCTATCGCGTGCCGCCGCATTACGACAGCCTGATCGCCAAGCTGATCACCTATGGCAAAACCCGCGATGAGGCGATTTCCCGCATGCGCCGGGCGCTTATGGAATTCGTGGTTATCGGGGTGAAGACGACCATTCCGCTGCATCAGAGGATTCTGGAAAACCCGGAATTCCAATCCGGCGAATACACCATCCACTGGCTGGAACGCTTCGTCGCCCAGAACTAGAGCCGGATCGGCTTAGGTTTGGTCATTCCCCATGACCCAACCTAAGTCGCGAAGCCGCCAGAGGCCGTGTTCAAGGCACCGCGTTGGGGTGGGCGGCGGCATAGGCCAGCTGATCCGGCGTCATCTCGAACCCGGTCAGGATTTGCACGTCAGCGCTCGCCGGCACGGCCGCCAGTTCAATCTTCACCGGCTTCGAGGTCGCCGCCGTGGTGCTCATGTTGCCGTTAAATTTCAGCGTAATCTGATAATCTTTCTTCTCGATGATCTGATCGCCATTGGTGATGGCCACAAACCATGGCAGGGTAATGGGCTGGCCGTTATTCGCCGGGCCGTTATCCGCCAGGAAGTTGTTGGTGAACGTCACCTTCAGAATCCCGGCCTTGCCTTTCTTCCGGTAAACGCAATTGCCTGACACGCTGGTCAACTGCGCGGTGGTGATCTGCGAGGCCACGTCGCTGCGGCCGGGAAGAAACAGGGTTACAGTCTGCGCCTGCTGTAGCGCCGCCACTTGCGGGCAGTAGGTGGTGGGGTCTGCCGGCATCGCGCTGGCCGGGCTGGGCGTACTAACCGGGCTGGCCATGCTAACGGTGTTGGTTGGGCCCGGCGTGTTAGCTGTGTTGGCCGGCGCGGTCGTGCTCGCCGCGCTGGCTTCGCCGGCCGTGCTAACCGTGCTGGCTGCGCCGGCCTTATTCGCCGTGCTGACCGGGCCGGTGGTATTAACCACGGTAAAATTAATCCCGCCGCCCGAGCTGCCCGAGCTGGGCGTACTAACCGTGCCGCCCGCACTGGCAGTATTATCCGCGCTGGCGGTGGCGGGCGCAGCAACCACGTTGGTTGTGCGAAGCGCGCTGTCTGCGCCGGCCTTGGTGATGCCGGTTGCGTGGGTCATAGTCGTGGTGCCGTTGACGATATAGGCCCCGCCGCAGGCGGCGAGGGTCAACAAGGATGCCATGGCGGCAACGGGCGATAGGGCAGACCGGAAATCTTTCATGCGTGCTCCCTTGCCAGATTTTTGGTCCCCGGTCATCTAGCAGCCTATGGCTGTTTACACGGAAGTCACGGACGAGGCGCTGACAGAGTTTTTGGCGCTTTACGAGATCGGCACGCTCACCGCCTTTCGCGGCATTGCTGAGGGGGTGGAGAACAGCAATTACGCGCTGAAAACCAGCCAGGGGGATTTCATCCTCACCCTCTATGAGAAGCGGGTGAACAAGGAGGATCTGCCCTATTTCCTGGGGCTGATGGAGCATTTGCGCGCCCATGGCCTCTCTTGCCCGCTGCCGGTGCGCGCCAAGGATGGCCGGAACCTTCAGGAACTTGCGGGCAAAATGGCCGCCATCACCACCTTCCTGCCCGGCGTCTGGCCCCGGCAGATCAGGGTGGCGCATTGCGAACCGCTGGGCGCGGCATTAGCCCGGCTGCATCTGGCGGGCGAGGGCTTCGCCATGACCCGCCAGAACGGGCTTGGTCCGGATGCCTGGGAGCCGCTTTTGGCGAAAAGCCTGCCGCATGCGGATAGCGTGCTGGGGGGCTTGGGGGCCGAGTTGCAAGCCTGGCTGGGGCAGATCGAGGCCGAGTGGCCGAAGAACCTGCCGGTGGGGCAAATTCATGCGGATTTGTTCCCGGATAATGTGTTTTTCCTGGACGGCAAGCTCTCCGGGCTGATCGATTTCTACTTCGCCTGCACGGATATACTGGCCTACGACATCGCCATTTGCCTGAACGCCTGGTGCTTCGAGACCCATGCGGAGTTGAATGTCACGCGTTCGCGCGCCTTGTTGCGCGGCTATCAATCCGTGCGGCCGCTCTCTCAGGCGGAGATCGACGCGCTGCCGGTGCTGGCGCGCGGTGCCGCCATGCGCTTCCTGCTGACCCGGCTTTACGACTGGCTGAACACGCCTGCCGGCGCTCTGGTAACGCCCAAGGACCCGCTGGATTACTACCGGCGCCTGCGCTTTCATTTCGCGGTTTCGGGGGCTGGCGCCTATGGGCTCTGAGGATCAGGAGAACATTGTCGAGATCTGGACGGATGGCGGCTGCAAGCCCAATCCCGGCCCCGGCGGTTGGGCGGCCATTCTGAAGTTCAAGGGCAATGTGAGGGAGCTTTCCGGCGGGGACGGCGATACCACCAATAACCGCATGGAACTGACCGCCGCCGCCGAGGCGCTCACCGCCCTGAAGCGCCCCTGCGCGGTGAAGCTGCATACGGATTCGGAATATCTGAAAAACGGCATCACCCGCTGGCATCAGGGCTGGGTGCGCAAGAACTGGCGCAGCTCCACGGGTGATCCGGTAAAGAACATGGATTTGTGGAAGCTGATTCTGGAGGCGGCGAAACCCCACCAGATAGAATGGTTGTGGGTGAAGGGCCATTCCGGCGATGCGATGAACGACCGGGCCGACGAGCTGGCCACCGCCGCGCGGGAGGCGCTGAAGTAACCGAAGGGCTTGATTTTTTCCGCCTGCCGCCCCATTAGTGGTCAAGACCGTCCGAGTCTTATGCCTGCCCGTCCTGGGCCGCATAATTTTTTCATTTCCACCATAATGCCCTGGCCTCCTGCCGTGGCGTCCCGCAACTGGATTTCTGGTTCCCCATGCATCTCGCCGAATTGAAGGCAAAATCCCCCACCGATCTCCTGGCCCTGGCCGAGGAGCTGGAGGTCGAAAACGCCTCCTCGCTCCGCAAGCAGGACATCATGTTCTCCATCCTGAAAGCCTGGGCGGAAAACGACCAGGCCATTCATGGCGATGGCACGCTGGAAATCCTGCCCGACGGGTTCGGCTTCCTGCGCAACCCGGAGGCGAACTTCCTGCCCGGCCCGGAGGATATCTACGTCTCCCCGCAGCAGGTGCGCCGCTATGGCCTGCGCACCGGAGACACGGTGGATGGCGAGATCCGCGCGCCCAAGGAAGGCGAGCGTTACTTCTCCCTGGTGAATGTCGAAAAGATCAATTTCGAGTCGCCGGAGGCGGTGAAGCACCGCATCAATTTCGACAATCTCACCCCGCTCTACCCCACCTCGCGCTTGCGCATGGAAGTGGAAGTGCCGGAACCCACCACCAAGGGCCAGACCAAGGAAATCACCGGCCGGGTGATCGACCTCGTCGCCCCCATCGGCAAGGGCCAGCGCGCACTGGTGGTGGCGCCGCCGCGCACGGGTAAAACCGTGATGCTGCAAAACATCGCTTCCTCCATCACCGCGAACCACCCGGAAGTGTTCCTGATGGTGCTGCTCATTGACGAGCGGCCCGAGGAAGTGACCGACATGTCCCGCTCCGTGCGGGGCGAGGTTGTGGCCTCCACCTTCGACGAACCGGCCACCCGCCACGTGCAGGTGACCGAGATGGTGCTGGAAAAAGCCAAGCGCCTGGTCGAGCATAAGCGCGACGTGGTGATTTTGCTGGACAGCATCACCCGCCTGGCGCGTGCCTACAACACGGTCGTGCCCTCATCCGGCAAGGTGCTCACCGGTGGTGTGGATGCCAACGCCCTGCAGCGCCCGAAGCGCTTCTTCGGTGCGGCGCGTAACATCGAGGAAGGCGGCTCGCTCACCATCATCGCCACCGCGCTGATCGATACCGGCAGCCGCATGGATGAAGTGATTTTCGAAGAGTTCAAAGGCACCGGCAATGCCGAGCTGATCCTGGACCGCAAGCTCTCCGACAAGCGCACCTTCCCGGCCATCGACATCACCAAGTCTGGCACCCGCAAGGAGGAGCTGCTGGTGGACAAGGCCGTGCTCTCCAAGATGTGGGTGCTGCGCCGGATCCTGAACCCGATGGGCACGACGGATGCGATGGAGTTCCTGCTCGACAAGCTGAAATACTCGAAGACCAACAACGATTTCTTCGAGGCGATGAACACCTGATCAAGAAAAAGGCCGGTTTTTACCGGCCTTTTTTATTTTGCGGGCAAAGGCGTTTTATCGCGCTACCGCCACCGCCAGCGGCGCTTCCTG
>JAGXAE010000008.1 GCA_018971725.1 Pseudomonadota bacterium
GCGGATGCAGGAGGCATTGCCCGCCGCCAAGCGCGCCCGGCCCAAGGCGGGGTTGAAGACCGTGCTGGCGGAGCATCTGCCCGCCCGCCTGGCCGCGCATCTAGCCGAGGCGCATCCCGGCAACCTCGCCGATTTGCCGGACAAGACCCTGCACGCGCTGGGCGCCCGGCTGAACCGGTTTGAATTCACGCCCAGCGGCACGGAGGGGTTCGCGAAAGCCGAGGTGACGGCGGGCGGGGTGGACACCGGCGGGTTGAACTCCCGTGATTGCGGCAGCAGAATTGTGCCGGGGCTTTATTTCATCGGCGAGGCGGTGGACGTGACGGGCTGGCTCGGCGGTTATAACTTCCAATGGGCCTGGGCGAGCGGCCATGCCGCCGCGAAGGGGATTGAAGGGACGCGACAACATGGCCAATGACAAGCAGAAAGCCTATTGGAACGAGGTGGCGGCGCCGAAATGGCTAGGCCTGGGCGGCGCCATGGAGGCGCGGCTGGCACCCATTAGCGATGTGGTGATTGCCGCCGCCGCGCTGCAACCGGGCGAACGCGTGCTGGATATTGGCTGCGGGGCTGGCGTCACCAGCCTGGAGGCCGCCCAGGCGGTGGGGCCGCAGGGCCATGTTCTGGGCGTGGACATCGCCGCCCCGATGGTGAAGGCGGCACGGGCCTTGGCGGAAAAACAGGGGGCCAGCAACGCGGAATTTACGGTGGCCGACGCGCAGACGGAGGTTTTCTCACCCCCCGCGAACGTACTGATCTCCCGCTTTGGGGTGATGTTTTTCGAGGACCCTACGGCGGCCTTCGCCAATCTGCGCCGCAGCGCGGCACCGGGGGCACGCATGGTGTTTGCCGCCTGGGCGCCGCTTCAAGCGAACCTGCATTGGGCGCTGCCGCTGCAGACGGTGGAGGCGCTGCTTGGCCCCGGCGCGCCGCGCACCCCGCGCGCACCCGGCCCGCTGGCATTCGACGACGCGGATTATGTTTTGTCGATTTTGCGTGATTCTGGCTGGAAGAATGGCAAGGTGGAGGCCACGGCGGTGTATCTCAGCGGTATGGAGCTGGAGGACGAGGCGCGGGTGGCCTGCACGATGGGGCCTGCCGGCGCGCTGTTGGACGAGAAACAGGCCAGCCCCGCCCAGCGCGCGGAGGTGTATGACGCCATACTCGACGCGCTGCCGGATTATGCGGCGCTGGCGGAGGAGGGCATAAAACTGGCCGCGACCATCCACCTGATCACCGCGGACGCGCCATGAGCCTTTCCCAGATCATGATTTTCTGTGTGGCGCTTGCCGTGATGGCGGGCACGCCAGGGCCGGGCATCGCCGCACTTGTCTCGCGCATTCTCACCAACGGGTTTTGGGATGTGCTGCCGTTTCTGGCGGCGATGTGGATCGGCGAGGCCATCTGGCTCACCGTGGCCATGCTCGGGCTTTCCGCGCTGGCACATAGCTTCGCCTTTATGTTCCTGGTCCTGAAATATGCGGGCGCGGCGTATCTGCTGTTCCTTGCCTGGAAAATGTGGCGCGCGCCGGTGAACATAGAGGATGCCGCCCTGCCCCGCCGCCGCCCGCTGCGCATGTTTGGCGCCGGGCTGATGGTGACGCTGGGCAACCCCAAAATCATGGTGTTCTATCTGGCGGTTTTACCGGCAATTGTTGACATCCGGCATGTGACACTCGGCCGCTGGGCGATTTTAACGGCGGCACTGTTCTGCGTGCTTCCCGCCACGGACCTGACATGGAGTTTTGTCGCCACCCGCGCCCGGAAGCTGCTGCGTAGCCCGAAGGCCATGCGCGTTGCGAACCGGACGAGCGCCGGGGTGATGGCGGGGGCGGCGGCCGTGATTGCCGCGAAATAAAGCGCGGGTTAAACGGCGCCGAATTCAGGCACGGGCTGTTCAGTGAAGAGCGGGTTGATGCCTAGTTTTTGAAAAAGCTCCAACAGCCCGTCAACCTTCGGATTTTCGTCCGTAACCCACATCATGCTGTTGTATGATTCCTCTCCGGCATTCAGGTGTACCAGCAAATGCCAGCCAAGCCCCTTGAAGTCTGCCATCGCCTCAGAGTTGTCCACATCCACAAAGTGGCGAAGCTTTTCCTTGCTGGCCTTCACCTGTTCATCCCAGGATTTATGGTGGAAATGTACATAGATCAGGTTTGTTTCCAGCCTCCCATTATTCCGGCCTGAAATATCCTCGTGCGACCCATGGCAGAGCAGGCCAAGATTACCACCTGAAAAGAACACCTTCTGGTAAGGCAGCGCCCAGTAAGTGTTTGGGTGCCCAAGAATGTTCAGTAAGTTTTGCTTTATCTCCAGCGTCTCCGTCCGCCCGGCATAGTTTGCCAGTTCGTCCAGAATGTCTTTCTTGCTGCAGGTAAAGCTGCCGTCCTCCCTACGCACCGCCAGGAATTCATCACAATCTATCGGCAGCAGGAAATCATAATCGCCTTCTTCGTCCATCACCCGCATCGCGTTAGTCATGAACTCGCCTTGCAAGCCGAAATCCGCCTCGGCGGGTAGCCGCACCACCCTCAACCCTTCGGCCTCATACCAAGTCAACGTATTGAGAACCTTGGGGTGGGTCGAACCATGGTCGATGACGCAGAGATTTTGCATACCGAAGAGATGCGCGTGGTAGAGCAGCCAGGGCTCCAGGGCGTTCACCTCGTTCTTCTGCATCAGCACGCAACCGATTTTCATATTCCGCTCCACTCGCCAGAAACAGGTAGCAGAACTGGAACGAGACCCCAAACAGAGCAGGCTCGGCTGCAACGATAGCCTGGGCAATGCTCGGCATTTGCGCGCTGGTCTAACCAGGAATATCGTACCCCTACAAAGCGCTGGCATTGGGTATGCGCTTACGGGTGGTGGTAAGCGGAGCATGTGCGGATACGGCGATCCTGATGAGTAAGCTCCGAAACACCAGCATCATGCGGACCTCACTTGCCGGGGTGGTGCAGAGATTCGCACAGCTTCTTAGCTCCATCATCACCTTGCCGGTCGTCCTGCACAGTGTTGGCGTGGCTGGGTTTGGCGTGTGGGGGGCCGCGACATCGCTGGCATGGCTTTCCGGCCTGCTCGCGCTGGGGTTAGGCGGTGCGCTCGTCACACTTATCCCGCGCGGCCTCGCCACCGGACAAACGGCCGAAAATCGCGGCTATGTCACCGCCTCCCTCCAGGTCAGCATAGCCTTGGCGGCGGCTCTGCTGCTTGACTGCCTTATGGCGTGGCTGGCCGGCGTGAAGGTGCCGTCCGGCCCCTTTCTCGTGGCTGGCGTGGCTCTCATCCTCAATATCCCGCTTAACATCCATGGCTCGCTCTGGTTGTCGCTGCACAAAGGCCATATGGCCGCCTTATGGGCCACGGTGCAGACGCTACTCGGCCTCGCTTTTGTCCTTCTCGGCGCGTTTATCGGGGCGGGTGTTACCTTTATGGTGGCAGCCATTTACGGTGCCCTGCTGCTTAGCAACGCTGGTAGCCTGGCGCATGTACTCTATTTGCATCATCATATCCGCCCTTCCCGACAACGTCCGCCAACAGCGCTACGCATTGTGCTGGGCCATAGCGGGCTGCTTTTCACGCTTACCATTGCCGGCACCTGCGCCACCGCGTTCGACAACGTTTTTGCCCTGGTTTGGCTCAGCCCTGCCGCTGCGGCGCAAATGGCCGTGGCCATGCGCGTCTGTATCACGGCCACTGGCATGGTTGGCGCGGTGACGCAGGCCTTCTGGCCCAGCTTCGTCGATGCATTTGCCACCAATGACCACGCCTGGGCCCGTCGAATCTTATGGCTCGGCACGGCGGCGGTGGTTGCGTTGTCCGTCGGCGGCTCAGGGCTGCTTGTGGCCTTTGGCGCGCCGGCCTTACGCTGGTGGTTACATCAAAATCTGCATATTTCCGCGCCGCTGCTCTGGGCCATGGCGGCTTGGATCACGGGCCTGACGCTGACGAATGTTCCTGGCGCCCTGCTGAATGCCGCGCTCAAATTCAAACCGCAAATCGCGATCTTGTCTTTCGCAGCCGCGGCAGGATTCGGTTTGAAATTTCTGGCGGCACATACGTTTGGTGTACCCGGCATTTTGCTCGTTACACCGGCGCTATGGTTTGCGTTTGTGGCGCCTCTTTATTTCTGGATGGCCGGGCGTGTTGTTACTTGATCAAGTAGCGCACCGATACCATCGTATGGTTCACGTTGGCATCACGTTATGCCGTATTATATTCATGGCTGAGATAATCAGCGCCGTTATTTGCAACAACAATATCCATCTGCTCTGAGCACTTGGCCTTGCATTGTAGGGAGTGCCCATGTCCCCGCGTCATATCCAAGACGATCCCCTTATGTTGTAGATGTCGTTAGATATGTCATCGTGTCCCTGATCTGTTGCTCCAGCCCGGAGGGTGCAAGATTTAACGAAGTAGAGTGAGACAAATACGCTTTTTCATCACCAACATAATAATCCGGCGCGCCATCCCGCCATTCCGGCCTCTGGATAACCAGCTCCTTCTCCACCACCTTCGCCGCCAGCGCCGCAAGGTCGGAAACCTCCACAGGCTCCCCCCAGCTATCGAAGACCGGAGGGGAACGCCCGGCAAGCAGTAAGCCCATGGCAATGCTCAACACGTCGTTTACATGCGCGTAACCGCGCCAGACAGGGTGCGCGGCACGCAGTGTTACCGGCCGGTTGGCAAGCAAGTCGCGCAAAATGCAGGCCAGAACATAAGAGTTCTGCTTGTTGATGAAGGGTCCGGCGATATTGAAGACGCGGATGATGACAGTGGGGATGGATAGCGCCTCTCCCAGCGCGGTGAAGCGGGTTTCGTCTTCTAGTTTACACGCGCCATAAGGGTTGGGCGGCGGCGCATAAACAGCGCCGGAGGAGGGTACAAAAATCCCCCGTGCGCCGTTGCGCTTTATGAATGATGCAACAGATTCCGAGATCATACGGTTCGCGGCAATATAATCCGCTTCATCCATCCGCGCCGCGTGTTCCCGGGTCAAAAACGCCATGTGCAGAACCAGAGCGCCAGGAAGCACCTGTTTACCTAAGGCAGAAAGCGGAAGAACGGGAATGGTTGTGCCGTCCAGCAATCTCTGCTCACGCGCGCTGGAACCGAAGGCGTGGATGGCGGCACCCGATTTATGCGCGATCTCCAGCGCCGCCTGGCCAAGCCATCCGCCAGCACCGGTGACGACGATCGGGACGCCGCTCAATTCAAACATAAGACTTAGAGAAAGCGGAGAATTGATCGATCATGTAGCCGATATGCTCACTGGAGAGCCCAGGATAGACGCCGATCCAGAACGTATTGTTCATTACCAGATCAGCATTTGGCGTCGGCGTGGCAACTCGGAAATTTTTGCCGCGCATATAGGGTTGATGAATGAGATTGCCACCGAAAAGGTAGCGTGTGCCAATGCGCGCCTCATTCAAATGTTGTACCAGCTCCGCGCGTGAAAAGGGAGCATCCGGCCGGACGGTGAGTGGAAACCCGAACCAGGAAGGTTCGCCCCCTGGTGTGGCCTCGGGCAAAACCAAGAATGACTCAAATGGTTTAAGCCCGTCATGCAGCGCCCGAAAGTTCGCGTTGCGTGCTGCAACAAAACCATCCAGGCGGTCGAGCTGCGTCAGCCCTATCGCCGCCTGCATGTCTGTCATTTTAAGGTTATAGCCCGCATGCGAATAGATGTATTTGTGGTCGTACCCCTGAGGCAGGCCCCCGAGTTGCCAGGAAAACCGCTGCTTGCAGGTGTTGTCGTTGCCCGGTGCGCACCAGCAGTCTCGCCCCCAGTCCCGCAATGACTCAAGAATCCGCTTGAACTTGCTCGAATTCGTGAACACTGCGCCACCCTCTCCGGTGGTAATGTGATGCGCGGGATAGAAGCTGAGCGTTCCAACTTCGCCGAAGCTGCCTACGGCCTGCCCATCATACCGCGCTCCCAGCGCATCGCAGCAATCCTCGATGAGATATAGACCATGCCGTTTGCATAGGTTGGTGATGGCGGATAGGTCGAACGGATTACCAAGCGTGTGCGCCAATGCAACGGCGCGCGTACGTGGCGTGATGGCAGCCTCAAGGATGGAAACGTCAATATTATAAGTGGGCAAAGAGACATCCACAAAAACCGGCACCAAGCCGTTTTGCAGAATCGGATTTACGGTCGTGGGAAAGCCCGTCGCACAGGTGATGACCTCATCGCCCGGCTGCAAAGCATCCGCCCCAAGCACAGGGCTGGTGAGGGCGGTAACGGCCAGCAGATTGGCGGAAGAACCGGAATTAACCGTGAGCGCGTAGCGACTTGCTGTAGCAAGGGCGAGACGCTGCTCAAACGCATCGTTAAAGCGCCCTGTGGTAAGCCAAAAATCCAGTGCCGAATCAACAAGATTCACCATTTCTTCCTGGCCGTACACTTTGCCAGAAACCGGGACCGGGGATGAGGCCTGATTAAAAGGCTTCACGCCATGAGCAAGCTCGGCATAACGGGCCGTAAGCCGCAAAATTTCAGCGCGCAGGGCTGTGGGATCTTCAGTCATGCTGACAATAGGTCTCGATTTGGGACAAAGACATTGCATCCATGGCAGCACCATCCTGCCAGGCACGATACCACTCGGCCGTAAAGGCAAGCGCTTCCTCAAGCAGCCAGCGGGGGCGCCAGGCAAGCTCGCACCGGGCCTTATGTGCGTCAAGCCGCAGTACCGGGGCCTCGTGCGGCGCATCTGCTTGTGGCGAGACCTCGTAACAAGCGCCTGGCCAAAGCGCCCCTAGCCGGGTGATCACCGCCTCCACGCTCGCTTCGCTCTCCGCGCTGGGGCCAAAATTCCAGGCATCTCGCCCTGCCGCGCCAAGCCACATATGTTCGGCCGCAAGCAGATAACCGCATAATGCGTCCAGCACATGCTGCCAGGGGCGGATGGCGCCTGGATTTCTGAGATGAAGTGTGTCGTTAGCAAGAGCGGCTCGAAAGAAATCCGGTATAAGCCTGTCTGAGGACCAATCGCCACCACCGATGACATTGCCCGCACGGAGAGTGGCGATTTTTACTGAGGTGGGGAATGACGCCGCAACCAGTTCTGCCGCTGCCTTGGAGGCGCTATACGGGTCTTTACCCCCAAGTGGCGCTGTCTCCGTATGTGCGTCCGGTCCCTCGGCATAAATTTTATCGCTGGTGACAACCATCACCAATTTGACGCCCGGCGTTTTCGCCGCGGCATCCAGTAAAAAAGCCGTGCCCATTATGTTGGTGGCGTATGTTTCCAAAGGCTGCGCGTAGGAAGCACGGACAAGCGCCTGCGCCGCCAGATGAAACACGATATCCGGCTTAAAATCATGAATCGCTTTGGCAAGAACAGCGGAATCACGGACGTCGCCGGTCTGATGAAGAAGCTTGGTCTCGACCTGGCAGAGCGTGAAAAAATTCGGGTCCGTATCTGGCGGCAGCGCATAACCATGCACGACAGCGCCAAGTTTTGAAAGCCACAGAGCCAGCCAGCCACCTTTGAAGCCGGTGTGGCCCGTGATGAAGATCCGCTTGCCAGACCAAAAATCCGTAGAAGGTAAGGGCGCGTTTACCATGTGACCCAAGGGGAAGCACCGGAAGCATATAGCTGTTCGAGCGTCAGGCGATCACGCAGCGTATCCATGGGTTGCCAGAAGCCGGTATGCCGGTAGGCTTGCAACTGCCCTTCCCGGGCAAGGGCTTCCATCGGGGCTTTTTCCCAAAGGGTGGAATCATCTTCGATTAAGTCTAGCGCCCCTGGGTTGAGTACGAAAAAGCCTCCGGAAATGAACCCAGCCTCTTGCTCAGGTTTTTCTTCGAAGCGTGTCACTGCGTCTCCCTCCATGTGTAACGCGCCGAAGCGTGCAAGTGGCCGTACCGCGGCGACCGTGGCGAGCTTGCCATGCGCATGATGGAAAGCGAGTTCGGCCCCGACATCAATATCAGACACGGCATCGCCATAGGTCATGCAAAAAGCGCTATCCGAGTCGAGATATTTTCGGATCCTGCGCAACCGCCCGCCAGTCTGGGTTTCCAGGCCGGTTTCCACCAGAGTCACGCGCCAATCTTCAGCCTGGCTCCGGTGAATGGTCATTCCGGCGCGCAGATCGATTGTGATGTCCGATGAGTAGAGATTATAGTTATAGAAATATTCTTTGATTTTTTCGCCCTTATAGCCGAGGCAAATGATAAAATCAGATATGCCGTGTTGGGCATAGATTTTCATGATGTGCCAAATGATCGGCCGGCCCCCAATCTCAACCATTGGCTTCGGCTTCACGTCAGTTTCCTCCGAAAGGCGCGAACCGCGCCCGCCAGCAAGAATGACGGCCTTAATACCGCTCATGTGTTGCTCCACATATTTTTGGCCAGCTCCTCGCGGGAAAGAAAAGGTGCCATATCGTGCAAGGGAGACGATACCATGCGCCCATCGTCCAGCTTACGGGAAGAAAGCTTGGGAGCGAAAACTTGCATAGGATTCAATACGACCTCGCAGAATTGCGGACCGGGCGAAGCGAGTGTCTCGGCAATCGTTTGGGATAGTGCCGCATGCGCCGTTACACGCCGCGGTTCAAACCCAAAGGCCGCGGCGACACGGCAGAAATTTGGAAAGGTGACGCCATTGCTTGCGTCACAGCCAAACATATTGTCGGGGAAAAAGGCTCTTTGGGTCTGCTTGATGGAAGAATAACCATCATTGTTCAGCAGGAATATCTTGATATTGAGGCCCATGGCGATGATGCTTTGTAGTTCCTGCATGTTCATCATGAAGCTGCCATCACCAGAGAGGCAAATGACGCGACGTTCCGGTGCTGCAATGGCAGCGCCTATCGCCGCGGGCAGGTCGTACCCCATGGAGGCTGAACCGGAATTAGAAAACATACGCTGGCCCGGCTTGATTTTCGCCGTCTGAAAGGTGGTGACGCAAGCGGTGGCGTTGGCCGTTACAATGACATCATTGCCTGATGCGGCATCAGACAGATTGTCTGCAAAAAAGTAAGGATTAACCCCCTGCGTATCATCTTCGTACTCAGGCCGCATCACGGGGTGAAGACGGTGCCGCTCCTGACACCATGCAAGATAACGGTTTTGATCTTCCGATGGGACGAAATTGCCAAGCGCCTGCACAAGCGCCGGAATAAAGTCCTTCAGGTCTGCGCATACGGCTTTCTGAATATCGAGCGTTGGTTTGGAGAGTTCGGCCTGGTCTATATCGACCATGATTTTTAAAGCGTCGGGCGCGAAATTTTCCCAATTATAGGAAATCTGCCTGATGTTCAGGCGGCAGCCGAGGATAAGCACCACGTCGGCATTTTGCACGGCGAAATTTCCGGCGCGGTCTCCCACGGTTCCAGGACGGCCGACATAGGATGAATGCCCCTCAGGCAGAAGATCATGGGCATTGAAGGCTGTGGCAACAGGAAAGCCTGTCAACTCGACCAGTTTCAGAAACGCATCATACGCGCCGGCAATGCGCACACCGGTACCGGGCATGATAACAGGGCGCCGTGCATTGCGAAGAATCTCCGCGATCTCAGCGATATTTGGCAATGCATCATGCGCTTCAGGAACATAGCCGCGTAATGTATCGGGCTCGATCTGCGCGCCTTGGATGTCCATTGGCACGTCGATCCACACGGGACCGGGTCGTCCGGTAAGCGCCAGATGGATGGCCTTCTCCACCACATAGCGCACATCTTCCTTATTGCGCAGCACCGTGGCGAATTTGGTGATGCCGCGTGCCATGGAGACGATGTCTGCTTCCTGGTCGCCGAGTTGACGCAAGGGCAGGTCGTAGCTCGTGGCCATCGTCTCCTGCTTTACTTGCCCCGAGATGACGAGCATGCCGATCGAATCCGTCCATGCTCCATGCACGCCGTTCAAGGCGTTTATGCCGCCCGGCCCGGTCGTCACGTTCACCAGAGCGAGACGGCCTGACAAGCGGCAATAGGCTTCCGCGGCCATGGTGCAAGCCTGCTCATGATGCAGGCAGATACCGCGGAGTTGCTTGTTACGGGCAAACGCATCGTTAAGATGCATCGCCCCGCCGCCAGTGACGGTGAAGAAATCCGTTACACCATGCGCCGCGACCAGCGAGGCGATATAGTCAGCGAGGCGCAACGGTCAGACCAACCGCGGCGCGGCGCGGCCAGCCTCAGGCTCTTCCGGTTCGATGCCCCTCTGCTCGATGGATTTCGCCAAAAGCGAGTCGGCACCGTAAGGGCTGTCTATGTTGGTGAAGGCTATGGCTCCATCTTTGGCGACCGGACGCAACAGAACCTCGCCGCGCATCATTTCGCGGCAAGATATCTGCCCCTTTTGCAAGGGTACCGCGAGGTAGACGGAATCATCGTCCAGAATATGACCGGCCGGGAGGTCAGATTTAGCATACACGCCGCGCACCAGCCCATCCAGGTAACGCACTTCTTTCTCCGGCGGCATGCGTTTGGCCGCACTTGACCCGCCGCATAGTTCCTCTGCCTTGTGGAAGGCCTTGAACCAAGTATCGACCTGCTCAGGCAACGAGCAATAGGGCGAGACGGGAATGCCATCCATCGCGATATCAACATGGCGCTCGAAGGTGCGTGCCCCCTTGGCGTAAGCAACCAGCATGGAGTCATTCCAATCGCGGTATTCATGCGAGGAAAAGCCGATCACGTTCTCTGGGTAGCGCGCTTTCAGAAAGTCGATCTGGTTCATCTCCAATTCATGGTCTTCGGAAGGGTAGATCGACACACAATGGTTGATGGCCAGCGGAATATTGCGCTTCTCAAAAAAGGAGACGATGTCGTCTAGGTCGCGCAGGGATGAGCCGCCTGTGGAGATGATCACAGGTTTCTTGGTTTTGGCGATCGCCTCGATCAGAAACCAATCCTTGATATCGGAGCTGGCAATCTTGATAATCTGGATGCCGAGTTCAATGCATTTTTCCACGGAGGTTTCGTCGAACGGCGTTGCCATCGAAATCATCGAGGCGTTGCGGACCGCCAAAGCCATCTTCTGGTAGTCAGCCCAGGAAAGCTGGGTGTCCATCGTTTTTTTGATGTACCGTATGTCCGTCCGGTGACGAAAATCCTTGTGGATGAACTGGTCCACGTCGCGGAACTGAAATTTCATGGCGGCGCGGATGTTATTATAGCGGACGACCTGCCCATAGGCGGAGATGATTTTCAGGCCGCGCTCGACATTGCCCCAATGGTTGTTGGCCATCTCCAGAACGAACAGATTGTCGAAGATTGAACTGCGCACGAAACATCCCTCCGTTGATTATCGGAATTTAAGCTTCCAGCTTGATAGCGTCAATTTTTCCAGCAAGAAGGCGCCCCAGATGCAGAATCGCGAAAGCGAGAACGATGCGGAGGAGACCGGCAGCCAACCACCACCAGAGTACTTCACGGGCCAGCCAGAACAGCAAGGCAGGGCCAGGACCGGCGTGCAGAACATGGTCAAGGGCTTGAAAAAAATCTCGAATCGGCGCTTCCCACAACTCGAAAACCAGGATCGCCAGCAGCCCGTAAGCGGGCCGGTACGTCTTGCGCAGCCGCCACAGGCCGGGCACAGCAAGAGACAGATAAATGGCGCGGTAGCTGAGATTCGAGGCCAACAAGAAACAAACAGAGATTAGTAGCGCGCTGGCCTCAAGAAAGAGCGGTTCGCCGGAATTCAGTTCAGCCAACGGTATCTGCCCCCTGCGCCACGTCAACATCGCCCAGGCTACAATACAAGCATCCTGGCAAAGCCTAATGTCTGGCTGCGGCACCCAAATGGCATGGGGCACATTAAACCAAGGAATATTGTATGCGAGCCACTGTGGTGTGGCGTGGCCGCTGCCAGCGTAGAGCGTCAAGAGCCCAGAGGATAAATTGATGGCGCCGAATGTATTTATAAAAGGGTCGGAAATGGGGAGTGTTGCGATAGCCGCGACGATACCATGGTAAAAATAGGCAAGAAACAACGTACCTACGCATAGTGAAACAGCCGCTCCGGCAGAAAAATGGCTGCGCTTTTCCCGCATCGCGAGCGGCAGCATGGCGACGGGATAGAATTTAAGAAGAAAGCCCGTGAGGATGAGACCATATCCCCCCATTCTCCAGGCCAGGGAACGCGAAAGGAGCCACACGGCGCCGGTCAACATCACAAACAGAAAGACATCAATGTTTGCCTGCTCAATTGCGAAATAAGACGCCGGTGATATGGCTGAAGCCAACCTCAAGGCAAGCTCACGCCAGGAACCAGCAGGCGGCAGCCAACCAAGCGCCACGCAATACACTCCCCCGAGAGCTAAACCGCACAAGAAGCTCCAAGATGGCTGCAAATGCAGAAGCCAGAAAACATGCAGCATTAGCGGCGAGTAGTTGAACTCTCCTCCCCCCATGCATGAGTTTGGCGCATAAACATTAACGCCCTGCCCCCAGCATTTTCCAGCCTGGAGAATCGCAGCCAAATCACCAAATGGAAAATGCCTGACGGCACCATCCGAAATAGCGGATAAAGCCAAGTATAAAGGGTGCGCTGAAAAGTACAGCACCGTGATACACAGCAATACGCCGAATGCGACAAGGCTTACCCCCCAGCGAGCCAGGAAGGGAGAGGTCAAAAGCCGATCCTCTCTTTTTCCACAACATAGGGCCGCTTCTGCACCTGAGTGTGGATAGCGCCCACATATTCACCGATGACGCCAATGGAGATGAGCTGCACCGAGCCCAGGAAAAACAGGCCTATGATAACGGGCGCCACGCCAACGTTGAAGTGCGACCAGAACATCAGCTTATAGAGGAGATAAGAAAGCCCTGCCAGAAAGGAGACCGCAGCCGAGATGAACCCCAACCCGGTGACTAAGCGCAACGGCACCTTCGAGAGGTTGGTGATGCCCAGCATCCCGATATCGTACAAAGAATAAAAATTGTTTTTTGTCAGTCCCCGCTTGCGACTCGGTTGATCGTAAGGGAGCTGACAAATCTTCAGCCCTATTTCAGCGATCATACCGCGGAAAAACGGGTATGGGTCACCCATTTCACGAATCGCTTCGACCACTTTGCGATCATACAAGCCGAACCCGGTAAAATTTTGGATCGTTATAATTGATGCCATGCGCTCCACCAGCGCGTAATAGGCACGGCGGAGCATGAACATGGCCGGCGTTTCCTCGGCGCTGCGCTTCACGCAGATCACCGTCTTGTAGCCTTCCTCCCATTTGGCCAGCAACGTGGGGATCATCTCTGGCGGATCCTGCAAGTCCGCGACCAAGGAAATAACCGCCTCACCCGAGGCGGCCAGCAGCGCGTGCATGGGCGAGCGTATATGGCCGAAATTCCGGGCATTTACGATGACCCGGACACGAGAATCGGCTGCCGCAATCTCTTTTAACTTGACTACCGTGGCGTCAGTAGAGGCGTTATCGATAAAAATATGCTCATAACTATAGGCTGGCAGCTCCGCGAAAACGGCGGTAACGCGGCGATGCAGCTCCTGGACGTTGTCCTCTTCGTTAAAGCAGGGCGTGATCAGGCTTATATAGGGCATTATAAATCATACCTATCCGATCCATTGAGAAGTTCAATTCGAGATAATTGCCGTCCGGTAAATTCTCGCCTTGGTATCATCACGCCCCGAGTCGCATTTTAAACCCTGAAGAAGCTGGCGGCGGGGGCTGGAGCAGGTGCCCTCTTTTTAATCGCGCCGATCAAGGCCTGTAACTGGGGCCGGAGTTGTGCCAATACCGGCGCCATGTGGATTCACTCTTCAAACCCGTCCCCTGGCCGGCACCCCACGCGGCACCCCCGGCCCCCGCGACGGCGATTAGAGCCGCCCGGCATCAGAGACCATTGCGCTTTCGGCCCGCACAGCCTGAAAAGCGTATAAATTACCCAAGGAATTCAGTAAGATGGCCGCTTATCAATATGTGTATGTGATGGCGAGACCAAGATAACAATTTGATTTTTAACAGTTTTTAACTTCAAAAATTCCTGCACAAGCCCCACACAGCTATTGAAAACGAGGGGGTTAGGCGCCCCATCTGCACAGAAAAGGATATTTCATGCCCTTTCTGGTCGATGCTCAAACACTCAAAGCCGGGCTGATCATTTTCCGCCGCGCGGATGTGCAGCATCGCAACTGGTACTGCCGGATCAAGCTGCCAAGCGTGGACCGCTACAAAACGTTCTCTTTGAAAACCCCCGACATTAACGCGGCACGAGATCTGGCATTTGACCAGGACGCGGAGGTACGCTTCTCGCGTCAAGCACGATATCCCTGTATTCAAAAAGTCGTTTAGCCAGGTTGCAGAGGAATTTTCCGCCTTCCAGAAGGAGCGTGCGGAGGCTGGGCAGATCAGCCATCACCGCTGGCGAGTGTTGGACTCGCACATACGAGCACAGCTCAACCGCTATATAGGCAGTGTTCAGATCAGCCAGATCGGCAAGGAAAGCTGGGCTTCCTACCCCGTATGGCGGCAGAAAAATGGCCAAGGTCGCTCGGGTGGGCGGGTCAGCGAGGGCACGATCCGCGACGAAATGGCGACCTTACGCGCTATTCTTGGTTATGCTGCCCGCAGGCATTACATCCGCGAGGCCCAAATTCCGAATGAGAGGCTGCCGCTGAGCAAGGCAAGGCGGGAGGAATTCACCCCAGCCGAGTATCGCAAGCTGCACAATTTTGCACGGAGCTGGGTCAAAGACGCGCGAAACAGCTTGAATAGCTGGTATCGCACAGTTGCCTATAACTTCGTGCTCATTATGGCCAACACCGGCATGCGGCCATCGGAAGCCAAAAACCTGCAATGGCGGGATATTTCGGAGCAGGCCGATAAACAAGGTCGGCCATTTGTGAGGTTGAATGTGCGGGGGAAAGGCAAGCACCGCCATCTCGTTGCGGCGTCCACGGTGGCAACATACCTCGACCGTATCCGTGCCATTTCTAAGGCCAGAGAGCCGGCCGACTACGTTTTCACCAATGAAGGCGCTCCCACCGCAACGCTGTACCACTCACTCGTAGAGGGGCTGTTGACCGATTCTGAGCTGCTCATGAGTTCATCGGGCAGTCGTAGAAGCACGTCTTCCTTCCGCCATACTTACGCGACGTTTCGGCTTACCGAAGGCGTGGATGTCTATTTTCTGGCAAAGCAGATGGGGACCTCGGTGCAGATGATCGAAAAGCACTATGGGCATGTGACTCCTGTCAAGAATGCTGACCGCATTCTGCAGGGATTGCCCGGATGGGAGCCCGCGCCCCCCGCCTCGCCATGAGTCGCGCTGAAGCGCGACGGCGGAGCGACTTTTTTCGGGCCTGAAGGCCCGCCCTTGCTTTTGCGGCCGCGAGCGGCCGCCGTCTCTCTATTGCACCAGATAGCCTCCGCGTAGGTGAACGACTGTTCAGCCTGGGCCGCAAGCTGTATCCCTGCACGTTTCGATCCACGCCCCCGCGTAGAGGCGACGGGCAGTGGTTCGAGTCTACTAGGGCGTGCCGCCAGTGATGAAACAGCGAAGAAACGCCGCCATCGATCCGGCACAGGCACCAGCGAGCTTGACTTTTATAAATATCGTATTACGATATTTATAGCGGCGTTTTGGGAGTAAGCTTGATAATTTGCGTCAGATCGCAAGGCATTCCTTAAATTCTTTGGCACTTGCAATCTCTTGCCAGCTTCTCATCAACTAGGCTGGTGGTTGGCACCGGCCATGGTACGGGGCACGTTGCATGACGATTAAGCGAATACTGCTTCCACTTTCAGATAGCTGGGAGCTCACCGGGCAAATCGAAACCGGATTGGCCGTAACGAATGCGCTCGACGCACATGTCGAAGCACTACTTATTCGATCCAATGACAAAACGCCTCAGACAAGTCCACGAAATTTGACTGATTCGAATAGACATGCTTCCGAATTTCCACTGGAATTTATCACCCGAAAAAGTAGGGAGGTGGAGGCGCTGCATGCTTATTTTGTAAAAGCCTGCTCAACCGCAGGGATAGCTTTATCTTGCGGAGTCCCCCCAAGCCAGCTGTCGGCCTCGTGGCGTGAAGCTGTAGGGGCCTATGTGGAGGTCGCAGTCCGGCGGGCTTCGGCATTCGATCTTGTGATTGCGGGGAGTGCTTCCCATTCGCAAGAAGCGAAAAAAATTGTACAAAATGAATTGTTGCAGACCGGTCGGCCGGTTTTGCTAGCACCAAGTCAGCTGAAGACAAATTTCACCAATCCCGCAATGATCGCTTGGAGTGATAGACCCGAGTGTTGGCGTGCCATTTCCATCGCGGTGCCATTGTTACGAATTGCACGGACGGTGAAGATCTTACGCATCGGACGCACCGGTACCGGCGAACAAAACACCGAAGATGATTTGCTCTGCTATTTAGGCCTTCATGGGATTACGGCAACGGTCGAGTTGGTTGAGCCGAGCGTAGATGCGGTGGGCGATCTGCTACTGGCCGCAGCTGCCGAGGACGACTGCGGCCTCGTGGTGATGGGCGCATACTCGCATCGGCGCCTGCATGAACGTTTGAAAAAGGGAACCACTGAGCACGTACTCAGCAATTCTTCCACGCGGCCAGTACTTATGGCTCATTAGTGGTGCATGGTATTGGGCGCCGGGTTCGAGTACCGATCGGATTTACATTAGATAATCACAAGACCTTCACCTGAGTGATGGTCTTGGCACTGTAAAGGGAATGCTGCTTGAGCAGGCGCGGCCGGTTGGGTCGTGTCCCGGCCTGACGCAACCATCCCCCACTCGGAAACGGGATCAGGTGCTCGGCATCCTGAGACCGTTCATATGGCCGGGCCGTCTAGACCTACCAATTTGTTCCACGGCGCCTGGGCCAGCCCCCACAAAGAAGGACACTATTCAAGACGATGCTCTGTGCTTGCTCTCGTTCCCTCCGGGCCTCAGCCTTTGGCAGCTTCCGTCGCCGGCAATACCCGCCCGGCGGCTGCCAGCAGGTCTGTTTGCGATAACAGGCCAACAACCCGTCCGGCTGTGTCCTGGATGATAACGGCGTGTATCAGCCCATCGGCCAGCGGGGTGAGAAGACTGAAAGCCGGTGTGTCGGGGCTGGCGGTGAAGGCTGGCACCATTGCCTCGCGGACCTGTCTGCCGCCGTGTGCGATTTGCCGTAGCCCGATGGTTCCGAGCAATTGCCCTGATGTGTCGGCCACCGGCAAAATGCGGAGATTATGCTCAAGCAGCAAAGCAAGGGCGGTCTCAATGTCATCGTCAGGCCTGACCGTGATCACATCACGCGACATGATATCCGAACAAGTCAGATAGCCATGGGTGCGCAGCAGCGCCTGTCGTTCAACACGCTGGAGCAGCTGGTCGAGGTCGTTCCGGTTAATGTCAAATGCTTCACCGAGCTCCGCCAGGGCCGCGTCCACATCCTCGACATGAAACCCGGCGCGCAGGATGGGGGCCGGATCTTTCGTGCCAACAGGGCTCACGACTTTAGGGGGCACGTGCGGGTAGTTGTGCCTCAATAGTTTATGAAAAATGATTCCCAGCAAAACCAGCGTAATGGAATTGAGAGCCATCGGAACCAGCGCGAAGGAAAACCCCTGGGCAGCCACGGCCGGCCCGCCAATAACAGCGGTGAGGGCGGCGGCGCCACCCGGCGGATGCAAGCACTTGGTTAACGACATGACAACGATGGCAAGCCCAACGGCGATACCGGAGGCGACCATCATATCCGGCACAAGGCGGTAGGCCAAAATACCGCAAAGGCATGACAAGGTATTGCCACCGATGATGGACCATGGTTGCGCCAGGGGGCTGGCGGGCACGGCGAACAGCAACACCGAGGACGCCCCAAGCGGGGCCACAATCAATGGCAGGTCGGGGTTGCCACCGAACGTCATCTCGCCGATTAACCCGGTCAGGCCGATGCCGATCAACGCGCCCAGGCCGTTGATCAGCCGATCGTTCAGGGTGGCGCCGGCCAGAATAGGCGAAAACAGCTTGAAACGGAGTTTTGACATTATGATTTACGCCGCAGTTGGAACGGAATGAAAGACAGGCCGTCTACTCTTGATGCGTCAGGTTTCATTGTGGCTGGCCAGGAGAAGTGGAGGCAGAGGCAAGGTTGGTGTTGCCCCAACCACCTCCCAGCGCGTAGAACAAGGCGATTTGGCTGTCGCTGATTTTTGTTTGCAAATTGGCCACATCTATGTTCGCAGCAGCGAGTTTCTGGTCCGCGCCAAGTTGCATAAGCGCATTCACTCTGCCTCCTTGATGTAATGCAGTCATGTCGGCCGCTACCTGCGCGGCAAAATTCCTGGCATCAGTCACGCTGGCCGCTTGGTCAAGCTCAGACTCATAGGAGGTAATCGCGCTCTGGGCTTCCTGCAAAGCGGCAAGCACCGTGCCATCGAACGCGGCCTGGCGGGCTTGCACCTGGGCCTTGGCCTGCGCGATATGCGCGCGGATGGCGCTTTGATTCAAATCCCAACTGACCGATGGCCCAAGGTTAAACAGATTGGTCACGGGTGCGAATGCATCGAAGGCAGCACCGGTGGACCCCACGGCACCGCCCAGCTTGAAGTCAGGGTAAAGTTTGGCCTCGGCCTGGCCCACGCGCGCGGTGGCGGCGGCCAGGCGGCGCTCGGCCTCACGCACGTCAGGCCGCCGGTTCAACAGGCTTTTCCCGTCACCAACAGGAAGGAGGGTGTGCAGCACCAGGGGCTGCTGGCAGGCGAGCCATGTTGGATCATAGGACTCGGGCGGTTCGCCCATTAGCGCCGCGAGGCGATAAGCGGCGTTGGTCTGCGCGGCTTGCAGCGGCGGCAATTTGGATTGCAGAGTCTCAAGCTGGGCCTGAGCCCCGGCCACATCAAAGCTCGTTGCGCGGCCATTTTCATGCAGCAGGCGCACAAAAGCCAATGATTGATTTTGCAGCGCGATAGCGTGGCGGAGTGCTGCGAGCTGGTTGCCGTCATCACAGATGTCGGCGTAAGCACGCGTGGTTTCAGCGGCGACGCTCACCTTCACAAGATCGCGCGCGTCTTCGGCGGCCTGGCTGTCGTCGTTCGCCGCCTCTATGCCACGGCGGATACCGCCGAACAGATCGGCATCGTAGCTGACGGTGATGCCGACATTATAGCGCTCGAGTTGCGCTGCGGGGATTTTGCTCAAGACAGCTTGCGCCGATCTCTGACCATAATCCGTGGAGTCGCTGGTGGTAACGCTGGCTTCCCGCCCGGCTTTTGCCGCTGCCAGCAATGCGTAGGCGCTTTCCAGATTCGCCTGGGCTACCCGCAGGTTTGTGTTGGCGGCGAAGGCGCGCTGCACCAAGGCGTCAAGCGTTGGATCATCATATAAATGCCACCAATTGTCAGGCGGGTTTGCAATTTGCGTAGCTGTGTTGTCGGCCAGGAAGTTGGCCTGCGCGGCGGGGTTGTTGATCATCGCTGTGCGGGGCAGCTTGTAATTTGGCCCCACCGTGCAGCCAGCCAGCAGCAATATCGCCAGCGATGCGCAAAGGCGCCGAGTGCGGCCCTCTACCACGGCCAGCTCCTCTGCTCCGTGGCTTCGCCATGCCGGGGCAGGATTTCAACCGAAGCGGTTTGGCCAGCAATCAACCTTACACCTTTGGGCACCTGATCGATCGCGATTCTGACGGGGATGCGCTGCGCCAGGCGCACATAGGTATATTCCGGCTGGATATTGTCGAGCATGTTTGCGCTTTTGTCGCGCTCCCGGTCCACGATCCCGGCGGCAATGCTTTCGACATGCCCATGGATTACCCCGGCCACGCCCATCAGCCGCACATCTGCCTTGTCGCCAATGTTGATGGCGGGGATTTTGGTTTCCACGAAATACCCTTCAATCCGGAGGGACGCCGTATCGACCAATGCAAAAGCCTCCTTACCGGAAGTAAGATAGTCTCCAGGCTGCAGAGTCATGTTAGAGACAACCCCATCGACCGGCGCGCGCAGAACCGTGCGGGCGAGATTCAACTGCGCGAGACTCAGCGCTGCTTGGGCATTGGCTACGGCACTCTGCAATAAGCCAACCTTCTCCTCTCCCTTTTCGATGGTTTCGGTATCGACCAGCGTGGAAAGCGCATGGTTGCGACGATTATCGCGGTTGGCCTGTGCCAAGGCGATCCTCTGGCTATCAAGCGCCGCATGTGCCTGTGCCAGGGCAAGCTGATAGCGTGACTGATCGATCGTTAGCAGGGGTTGGCCTTTTTTAACAGCCTCATTGTCATGCACATTAACGCTGGTGATCCACCCGCTGACATCAGGTGTGACCTGAACAATATCCGCCGCAACCTTGCCGTCGCGGGTCGTAGGCTGGATCTGATAACGTATCCAAAGTGCCACGATTAAGACCGCCGCGATGATCAGCAGCAAGAAGGTGGAGAATGCTTTGACAAGATGTTCACGGTTCATGGTCAGCGTGCAATCAACAAAGGTAAAAACCGATTGGCCATAATGGAAAGCCCCCACCAGAACGAAAGAAAGAGAGTAAGGTCGAGCAGGATCGGCCGCCAGAAAAAACGATCTATACGGAGCCGGTGCAGCACGACATGAGCAACCAAAGTGAGGATGCCCGCAACAACGGCTGCGGCAAGCCCAAGGGACACAAATCCACCGAAGATATTAAGCTGTTCAATCATCATGGCCTGCCGCGACGTGAACAGCCGCCGTGTGGGCACCGGCCTGTTCGCTGCTTGCGCGGATGACTACGCCGCCAAGGCGTCTATTAGATTGTTTAGGGACACACATGAAGCCACCATAAACTGCATATGAAATACATCTTTATAGCGAACTGAAAATGCGCGCAAGTGCATCACCGTGTGGGCAGTCGGCCCGCCGCCTACGTCGAGAAGGTTTGGTCAGGCTCCTTCGCCTTAAGCGGGCCATCCTTGCGCCCCCGCCTGAAATGCGCCTCACGCCGGGATTCCGCCTTGAATTCGCGCCAGTGCAGCTTGATCAGATCGCCGCGCGAAACAATGCCAAGTAGCTCACGCGTTTGCGGGTCAATAACCGGAAGTCGAGGGGTTTGCTGAGTCATCATCCGCACCGCCACTGCAGAAATTGTTTCATCAGGCGCCGCCGTTGGCGTCTCAGTATGGGCAAGTAAATCAACAAGCAGGCGCTCCCTTGGCATCTCCTTGCCGATCCAGCCAAGTATGTCAGGGCGTGACACCAGCCCGGCCAACCGTCCCCGTGCGTCGATCACAGGATAGGCGCGATGCCGATGTGCCGGATCGAAAAAGAAATCGATGGTTTGGCCGATGGTAAAATCCGCGCTCAGCGTCTCGACAGGGCTTGCCATGATCTCGCGCACTCGCGCCAGCGAGGCCAGATCGACACTGTATTCCCGGGTGACGTGGTGTCCGCGCCGCGCCAGCTTCTCGGTCAGAATCGAGCGTTTCATAACCAGAACCGTCACAGCATAACTCGCCATGCAGGCGGTGATGACCGGCAGCAGGACCTCATGATTTCCCGTGAGTTCAACAGCAAATATCGTCGCCGTTAGCGGGGCGCGCATGGTTCCTCCCATCATCGCCGCCATGCCGAGCACCGCCCAAAAACCCGGCGCAGCAGCAGGCAGCCATGGGGTAAAGACGGCGCCAAGGCCACCGCCAATAATCAGCAGCGGCGCGAGTACACCGCCGGAGGTGCCCGACCCCAGAGCCACCGACCAGATCGCGGCTTTCACGGTCATGAGCCGAAACGCGGACAGGCCTGCTACCTGTCCGGCGAGGAGCTGTGCAATATTTGAATAACCAACACCGAGCGCGCGGGGATCAATTAGCCCACCAACGCCAACCGCAATACCGCCCAAGGCAGGCCACCACATCCAGTGCAGCCTTAAGCGGATGAACCAATCCTCGGTGGTATAAACGATCGTCGTGAGCACCGCGGAGCCGAACCCTGCAGCGAGACCTATCCCGGCCCAGGCAGCGCCATGCAGCGGATCTACTGTCACGCCACCGGTATAGGGAAAGAGGGGGGCCTGCGTGAGCAGATAACGCCGCTCAACGGCAGCGGTGATGCAGGCAATAGCCACGGGCAGCACGCTACGCGGCTTGAGTTCGAACAGCAGAAGTTCGATTGCGAGAAGTATCGCGGCTACGGGCGTGCCGAAAACAGCGGTCATGCCGGCACAAGCACCGGCCACTAGCAAGGTTTTGCGTTCCATATCGGTCAGCGCGAAAAATTGCGCGAAGAGCGAGCCGATAGCGCCCCCGGTCATGATGATCGGCCCTTCCGCACCGAACGGCCCGCCCGTGCCGATGGAAATGGCAGAGGAGATCGGCTTCAATATGGCGACCTTCAGTCCCATGCGGGACCTGCCGAGCATAATGGCCTCCAACGCCTCCGGTATGCCATGGCCTCGGATTTTCTCACTGCCATAGCGTGCCATCAGCCCGATGATGAGCCCACCGCCCACCGGAACGAAGATGGTCCATACCGGCAGGGGCATGTTCCCCCCGGACATGGAAAAACGGCCGAGATACGCCACCGAGGTCACTAAGGCGATGAGATGGAGCAAAAGCCAGCCGGCGGCCACGCCGCCAGTTCCAGCGGCCAGGCCCATCGCCGCAATGACCAGCACACGCGGGCCGGCCGTGAAATCACCGAGCTTTCTCGTCAAACCATCCGCATGGCTCAAGGCCGCGCTCTTACTGTCTGTCTGCATGGCGATGGCTATATATCGTAGAACGATATAATCAAGCGTTAATCGAGCTGCGCCAGCATATCTCCCAGCAAAGGCCGAAGCCGACGCAACTCGTCACGATGCACGAGGGACAAGCCGCGCAACGCCTTTTCGGCGGATGGCGTTAGATGCAACCGCATCATGCGCCGGTCAGTCGTGCTTGGTTGGCGGCTGACCAGCGCCAATGCGGTTAGCCGGTCCGCCAGCTCGCTCGCGCTATGCGGCTGGATCAGCAAAAATTCCGCAAGCTCGCCTATAGACAAAGCGCGGTCCGGCGCCCCCCGGATGGCCAGGAGAGCTTGGTGGTGCTGTGGCGTCAACCCTGCCGCACGGGCCGCATTCTCGCTGAAATGCGTGAAGCGGCGCAATGCGGCGCGAATCTCCGCCAAGGTCTTATAGTCTTTATCCGAAAGGCAACTGCCGGGCTCGTTATGTCTCGCCATGGCCCATAGTAGGGCCTGTCACGCCCAGAAGACCATACGCGGCTCTGCTTTTAATCCAGCGCCTCCGCCGGGCCGAAGAACTCGTAACGGCGGTGCGTATCCGGCAGGCCAAGGACCGACAGGAAGCGTTTAATGGCAGCCATGAACGGCTTGGGTCCGAGGAAATAAACATCGCAGTCCAGCGCCGCCGGCAGCCAGTTTTGCAGATGCTCGATCACCGGGCGGCCCAGCGCACGCGCTTCACCCTCACCGCCATGCTCCAGGACCGTGAAATGCCGGAATCTCGGGTGGCGTGACGCCCAGTCTTCCAGGGTCTTGCCAAAGGCATAAGCATTCCGGTTGCGAGCGTAGTGCAGGAAAATCACCTCGCGGTCTCCCTTCGCCAGCGCGGCCTCCGCCATGGCGAGCGTTGGTGTAATGCCAACCCCGCCGCTAATCAGCACTAAGGGGCTCGGGCTGTCTTGTAAAACGAACTCACCTGCCGGTGGAAAAATATCCAGCGTATCGCCCTCCTTAACGTGGTCGTGCAAGAAATTTGAGGCCAAGCCGCCGGGCTCGCGCTTCACGCTGATACGGTAGGAGCGGCCGTTCGGTGCAGCCGAGAGAGAATAGTTGCGTCGCACCTCTTGGCCGCCGATGACAAGACGTAAACCAAGATATTGGCCGGGCGTGAAGTCGAGCACAGGCTCAGAGTCCGCGGGCTCCAGATGGAACGAAGTGATCTCGGTGCTCTCCACCTGCTTACGAGTAACACGGAACGCCCGCGCGCCACGCCAGCCGCCAGGTGCTGCCACGAGCTTGTCGTATAAATCCCTTTCCGCGCCGATCAGCAAATCAGCGAGCTGTTGGTAAGCCGCTGCCCAGGCATCGATCACCGCGTCTGTAGCGATATCTGCCCCGAGCACTTCACGGATTGCACGCAGCAAGCAGGCGCCAACGATAGGGTAATGCTCGGGCAACACTTGCAATGCTACGTGTTTGTTGACGATTTGCGCCGCGAGCGGTCCAAGCTCCTGAAGCCGGTCGATGTTCTTGGCGTAGATCAGCACCCCGTTGGCCAGCGCGCGTGGCTGAGCGCCGCTGGCTTGATGTGCCTGATTGAACAGTGGCCGCACCTGCGGATATTCGCCCAGCATGATTTTGTAGAAATGCGTAGTCAAAGCCTCGCCCCCCGTTTCCAGAATAGGGACAGTGGCCTTGATGATAGCGGTCTGGTCGGCAGTGAGCATAAAGCAGGCTCCTTCAGGTGTGCGTGGCAGAAAAGAGGGGGAGGAAAGCCGGAGTTAGCTGCTTCAGAAACTTGTGCAGCGAGCAGGACAGAGGTCTTCCTGAGTTGGGAAATTAAAAGAGCCGGTCTGGACGGCAAGGTCAGGCTCGTAGGAAGCTTCGACGATTGACATGACAATGGGCACTAAAACAGGTATCCTGTACACATCTTTAGCAGATAGACATAAAAGATGCAATAGATATGCATCTATAGGATAGCCCATGCGCCTGACACGTTTTTCGGACTATGCAATCAGAGTCCTGCTCTATCTAGCAACGCATAATGATCGTCTCTGCTCGATCGCCGAAATCGCGCAAGCTTACGGGATCTCTCAAAACCACTTGATGAAGGTGGTGAGCGACCTAGCAGGACCTGATTATGTGCATAGCTTGCGTGGCCGCAGGGGGGGCATTCGCTTGGCTCGACCAGCAGAGGAAATTAATATTGGTCAACTGTTGCGGCATACGGAGGGAAAGGTTGATCTGGTCGGTTGCGGAGAGTGCATTCTGGCATCATCTTGCGGAATGACCTGCGTCTTCAAGGAAGCCGTGCAAAATTTCTTCTGGGCCCTGGATCGGTACAGTCTAGCTGAGGTGATGGCAAAAGGCGCGCCCTCCCAGTTGCGCCAGATACTGACATCCGGCTCCTTGCCGTGACGGCCGCGCGGCACATGGCTGTCCATTGTCGAAAGATTTGAGCAGTTGGCCGCCTGAATTAACGGAGGCTTGGGCTCAACTGTTGTCAGGACTTCCTGCGCCCTACTCGTGAAACTGCGCAGAAGTAACCCCTGCCTTAATTGTGCCCAATATACCAACAAATAGGCAGAAATCTTGTTCGGGTGAGGTTCCGATCGGCAGCGATCCGGACCTCATACTCTTGCTGACATCTCCATTTTTTGAGGGCATTAACCCAGCTTTGGCCCAGGGCCCCGCTTCCGTGCTGATTCACATCAAGAGCAATGGAATAACATCTTACGCCTAAAATAAGGGCATCCTAAGATCTAAAATATAGACCAAGAAGATCGCATCCATTCAGCCACGAAACAAAAACAAGCCTGAGTGTTCTGGCACGATTTTTGTTACGTATCACAAGCCAATTTTCCTAAACTTGGAGCGCGCCCACCTTCCCGACTTTTCATCTGAAAGCCGCCATTCCGCTCATGACGTCGTGGACGGCCCCCTTCCCATCTAGGGTATATTGGCGGGAACAGCCGGAAAGGGAGCCACGATGTCAGGCTGATGCCAGCTTAGTATGTCAAGCCATATGTTTTACAACTGCCGACCACTGGACCAAGAAGCTGCTCCGCCGCATTAGCCAACCATGCTCTCTTCTGAGTTGGAAGATTGGCAGGCTTATCACTTCATTCCTGAGCCCAATCCTCATCTCCTCCCTGAGCTCATTAGCCTGCTCGTTCGTAAGCTCTAATTGCGTCCGTCTGATGCGGTATCCGGCTACGCAGTTTTTACCGATCAAGGAATGCTAGCGCATGATTCTGTATCGCAATGATGCCGCCAAGCGCCGTGTGGCGGTCCCTCTTGGTTATAAGTTTCCCCCAATGCGCTCGACCGTACAAGGACGCTCGCCGTGCTCGCCATTCTGGCTGCGCGGCTGCGCGCCGCCTGACGGCGGTGGAGGCTTTGCCTCCCTCCTTTGACGGCCTGCGCGCATTGCGGGTGGCTGGATACAGAGACGGGACGAAGAACAGGGTTTTGCCGGTCCGAACAAAGAACAACAGTAAGAGGTGATGACGTGTTTACCGGTATTCGCCAATTGCCCATGATTGGGCTGTTATTGTCATGACAAACATGCCATTATGGGATGCATACATTATCATTACGCCTGAAATGAGGCCGCCGCCATGAACCTGCAAATAAGAGACCCGCGCGCACGTGAGCTCGCCAAACGAATCGCGGAACGCCGTCACATCTCCATGACCGAGGCTGTGGTTGAGGCCTTGGAAGCAGAATACCGCCGTGTGGCCGCCGAACGGTCTCTCGCGGAACGCCTCGGCGCCCTTGCAGACGAGCTTGCCGCCATGGCCAAGCCGGGGGGGCGGGATATGACGCAAGAAGAGATCGATGAGATGTGGGGGCATCCCTGATGTTCATCGACACATCGGTGATCGTCGCCATTCTTTCCAATGAGCCGGATGCCACCGCATTCGCCAATAAGATCGAGGCGGCGGAATGCTGCACCTCCGCCTTGGTTATACTGGAAGCAGCCATGAGGCTTTCGACCAAGCTGCAGATTGACCCGGTGGAAGTGGAGCAAAGAATTCAGGCACTCTTGATCGAGGCGGGCATCACGCTGGCGCCCATGGATGCCAAAACCGCCAGCCTGGCCGTAAAGGCGTTCGCCGACTATGGCAAAGGCCGGGGCCATCCCGCCCAGCTCAATCTGGCTGACTGCCTTTCTTACGCCTGCGCCAAGGCACAGGGCATCCCGCTTCTCTATAAAGGGAAAGACTTCTCGCACACGGATTTAGGCTGAGTTTGATGGCGCCGATCAAGGTCTGTAACTGGGGCCGGAGTTGTGCCAATACCGGCGCCATGTGGATCCACTCTTCAAACCCGCCCTCCGGCCGGCGCCTCGCTGAAGCGCCTCCGGCCCCTGCGATGGCGACCGAAGCCACCCGGCATCAGAGATCATTGCATTTTCGGCCTGCACAACTCCCGCACAGCCTGAAAAGCATATAAATTACCCAAGGAATTCAGTAAGATGGCCGCTTATCAATATGTGTATGTGATGAAAGACCTCACCAAGGCCTATCCGGGCGGGCGTGAGGTTTTCAAGGGCATCACCCTCTCTTTCCTCCCCGGCGTGAAGATCGGCGTGCTGGGCGTGAACGGCGCTGGTAAATCCACCCTGCTGAAGATCATGGCGGGCATCGAGAAGGAATATGGCGGCGAGGCCTGGGCCGCGGAAGGTGTGAAGGTCGGCTATCTGGCGCAGGAGCCGCAGCTGGACCCCACAAAGAATGTCGGTGAGAACGTGGCCGAGGCTTTCCAGGAGGTGCGCGCCGCGTTGGCCAGGTTCAACGAGATCTCCGAGGCGTTCATGGAGCCGATGGACGACGACAAGATGAACGACCTGCTCGCCGAACAAGCCAAATTGCAGGAAATCATCGACAACAAGGATGGCTGGGACCTCGACCGGCAGATCGAGATCGCGCTGGACGCGCTGCGCTGCCCTCCGGCGGAAGCCGATGTCGGCCCGCTCTCGGGCGGTGAGAAGCGCCGCGTGGCTTTGTGCCGTTTGCTGCTGGAAAAGCCCGATATTCTGCTGCTCGATGAGCCGACCAACCATCTGGACGCCGAGTCCGTGGCCTGGCTGGAGCGCACGCTGGAAAATTACACCGGCACCGTCATTCTCATCACCCACGACCGCTACTTCCTGGACAACGTGACCAACTGGATTCTGGAAATCGAGCGTGGGCGTGGCTACCCGTATGAGGGCAATTACTCTTCCTGGCTGGAACAGAAGCAGAAGCGCCTGGCCCAGGAAGAGAAGGAAGAATCCGCCCGCCAGCGCGCTTTGGCCGAGGAACGGGAATGGATCAATGCCTCCGCGAAAGCCCGCCAGACCAAGAGCCGCGCGCGTATCCAGCGCTATGAGGAGATGCTGCAGAAAAGCCAGGAGCTGGCCGGCGGCGTGGCGGAAATCGTCATTCCCCCCGGCCCGCGTTTGGGCGGCACGGTGATCGAGGCGCAGGATCTCTGCAAGGGCTTCGGCGACCGCGAGCTGATCGAGAACCTGAACTTCAAGCTGCCGCCGGGCGGGATTGTGGGCGTGATCGGCCCCAATGGTGCTGGCAAATCCACGCTGTTCAAGATGATCACCGGAGCGGATAAGCCGGATTCTGGCGCCTTGAAGATCGGCGAGACGGTGAAGCTGGGCTATGTGGACCAGAGCCGCGACAGCCTGGATGACAACAAGAACGTGTGGGAGGAAATCTCCGGCGGCACGGACGTGATTTATCTGGGTAAGCGCTCCATCGCCTCGCGCGCTTATGTCGGCGCCTTCAACTTCAAGGGCTCGGACCAGCAGAAGAAGGTTGGCATCCTTTCGGGCGGTGAACGCAACCGCGTGCATCTGGCCAAGATGCTGAAATCCGAAGCCAACGTCATCCTGCTCGACGAACCGACCAACGATCTGGACGTGGATACGCTGCGCGCCCTGGAAGATGCGCTGATGGAGTTCGCCGGTTGCGCCGTGGTCATCTCCCATGATCGCTGGTTCCTGGACCGTTTGGCGACGCATATTCTGGCCTTTGAGGGCGATAGCCATGTGGAATGGTTCGAAGGCAACTTCCAGGCGTACGAGGAGGACAAGCGCCGCCGACTTGGGCAGGACGCCACCGAGCCCCACCGCATCAAATACCGTCCACTGACCCGGTAATCGCCCTGGCATGAACGTTTCATCCGCCTGGGTGCTGGAGACGGCGCGCCTGCGGATGACGCCCGTAGGCTACTGGGACCTGCCCGACCTGACCCGACTGAAAGCCAATCCGCGTGCCTATGCGCTGATGATGGGCGGCGTGCGCTCGCCCATTCAGACCGCTGAGGAACTGGCGCAGAATATCCGCGACTGGGGGCAATATGGCTATGGCATGTGGGCGGTACGGGCCAAGCGGGGCAAGTTTCTTGGCATGACCGCGCTGATGCACCGGCCGGACGGGCGCGGCGTGGCGTTGCGTTTTGCCTTCTACCCAGAGGCGCGTGGCGTGGGGCTGGCGCGGGAGGCAGCCCTGGCGGCGCTGATCTACGCGCATGACACGGCGGGACTGGACTGCGTGGTGGCGGTGGCACGGGAAGATAATATCGGGTCGCGCCAAGTGCTTAGCTCAATAGGCATGTCACGTATAAGTGAATTCCAGCGGGACGGAAATTTACTCTTTGTTTATCAATCCACTAAAGCTGGGCGGGCAGAGTGAATTCGGCGTAATCCGGGCGATTCCATCTTGCCCCAAACCATGGTTTTGCCTCTTAAGATCGATCGTGACCCGGCAAGAGCACAAAAATATTCTGGCGTTTTTGGATGGCGTGCTCAAAGGCGCCCGTGCTCCGCTCGACCTTGAGGCGGATGCCATCATTCGGGCTTATCTCAAACGCAACCCGGATGCCGCCTACCGCTTGACCATGATGGCGATGGAGTTGTCGCACACGGCGCAGATGCCAGCCCGCAGCAAACCGGAACGCCGCCGCTGGCTGCCGATGCTGCTGCGGGGCTGGCAGCTTTAAGCACGGGTTGCCCGCCGCGCTGGCCACGCATAAACCCAGGCGCATGACCGAATTCGCCGCACGCATTGGCCGCACCGAGCTGGCCGCCACTTTCGCCATGGCCGCCCGCGCCCGCGCCTTGCGGGCGGAGGGCAAGGATGTGATCTCTCTTTCCCTCGGTGAGCCGGATTTCCCGACCCCCGAGCATGTGACCCAGGCGGCTTACGAGGCGGCGCGGCGCGGCGAGACCAAATACCCGCCGCTGGGCGGTAACGAGGCGCTGCGCGTGGCGGTGGCGGCAAAATTCAGCCGCGAGCACGGCATTGCGGCACAACCGCAGGATGTGCTGGTGACCAATGGCGGCAAGCAGGGCATTTTCAATATCGTCATGTCGCTCATCAGCGCGGGGGACGAGGTGATCATCCCGGCACCGTCCTGGGCGGGCTATGAGCAGACCGTGAAATTCGCGGGCGGTGAGCCGGTTTTCGTGCCCTGCCCGCAGGAAGAAGGCTTCGTGCTCCAGCCGGAGGCGCTGGCCGCCGCGATCACCAGCCGCACCAAGCTGCTCATCCTCAACTACCCCAGCAACCCCTCCGGCGCCACCATCTCGCGCGAGGCGCTGGCGGCACTGGCGGAGGTGCTGCGGCATTACCCGCATGTTTGGGTGCTGAGCGACGACATTTATGAGCACTTGCTGTTCGGCGGCGCTCAGCACCACACCTTGCTGGGCGTGGCGCCAGATTTGGCGAATCGGGTGGTAACACTCTCCGGCGTTTCCAAAACCTATGCGATGACGGGCTGGCGCATCGGCTGGTGCATCGGCCCGGCGGAGATGATCAAGGCCGCCACGATTGTGCAGGCCACGGCCACCTCTGGCGTGTCCTCAGTCGGCCAGGCGGCGGCGCTGGCCGCGCTCACCGGCGACCAGTCTTTCCAGGCCGAGCGCGTGGCTGCCTATGAGGCACGGCGCGACACTGTGGTGGCGGCGCTTAACCAGGTGCCGGGACTCTCCTGCCACCGGCCGGAGGGCGCATTCTACGTATTCCCCAGCGTCGCCGGATGCCTCGGCAAAACCACGCCCGGCGGGCGCGTCATCGGCTCGGACAGCGATTTCGCGATGGCGCTGCTGGAGGAAGGGCTGGTGGGCGTGGTGCAAGGCGCTGCCTTCGCCATGAGCCCGCATATCCGCATCTCCACCGCCGCCGGCCTGCCCCGTCTCATCGAAGCCTGCCAGCGCATTTCAAGCTTCTGTAACGCTCTGGCGTGAACGCCCTCTTGCCTTGAACCCCGCAAGCGCACATCCTGCCCGCTCTTGAATAAGGAGACAGAATATGAGCGTTAAGGAAGTTCTCTATACCGGGCATGGCCATGCCACTGGCGGACGCACCGGCAAGGGCGCCACGGATGACAAGAAGCTGGAACTGACGCTGAGCGTGCCAAAGGGGCTGGGCGGCGATGACGGGCCGGGCACCAACCCGGAGCAGCTTTTCTCAATCGGCTATTCGGCCTGTTTCCTGGGCGCGCTGAAAGTGGTGGCGGGCAAGGAAAAGATTAAGCTGCCGGAAGATACACAAGTCTCCGCCGCCATTGGCGTTGGCCCGCGCGAGGATGGCGGCGGCTTCGGCATCACCGCCTCACTCACCGTTTCCGCGCCCGGCGTGGAAAAGGCCAAGTTGGAGGACCTGGTGCAGAAGGCGCATATCGTGTGCCCCTATTCCAACGCTATTTACAAATCCGTGGATGTGAAGCTGACAGTCGCGTAATCTACTGACGGCGCCGTGGAGAATGCTTCATGGCGCCGCTAAAACAGGTTCGTACGGACCGGTACCTCCACCAATATTTTTGCTGCGGGCGCGTAAGGCCCGATGCCAATGCCAACGCCGACATTCAGGCTGGTGTGGGTGGAGATGGCATAGCCCAGCCCGAAATTGAATGTTCCGAAATCATAAGCCGAGCCAGGAAGCTGGCGTCCGTCCGCCGACGCGGGGAAAACATGCTCCTCCTGGTAGCTGAATGTCATTGATGCCTTGTCGTTCAGCGCGAAGCCAATGCCGAACGTAGCCGCCAGCGCCTGGCCAGGGGACAGATTAACAGGAGTACCCGGCCCGCCCCCGGTGCTGGGCACCGTATAGGTATGGCTGAAATTCTTGATATATTGAAAATTGCCGAACAGCACGCCGGGTGCCGTGGGGTAGAAGACCGTCAAGCTGGGCTGCAATGAATAGAAACCCGTGCCGGTTGGCAATTTCTTGGGAATGCCGAACAAAAGCTGGTTGTCGGTGTTCAGGGCATTATAGATCGGCACTTCATACGGGTTCTGCCCAGTCGCCGTCTTGAAGGTTAGATTGCCGACGAAAATCGGCCAGCCATTATCGCCGGAATTGAACTGATAGGAGGCGCCGAACTGAACGTCGCCGATACTGGCGGCATGGGCGCTGGCGGTAAGCGGAATGGCAGAGGGGCCGGCCTGCTGCGCCGTGGTGCTACCCCAACCCAACACGAACGGCACTTTCAGATTCAACTCCAACCGGTCAGTGATGCCATAGCGCAGGGTGAGCGCCGGCATGAGATAACGTTGGTCCACGCGGGAGACGAAAATATTGCCGAAGGTAATGCCAGGGATGATGGTGAAGCCGTTCAGGTTGAGTTGGTTCTGGGTCCAGTAATCATATTCGACAGACGGATCGATCACCAACTGGCCCTTGGGCGTCAGCACGCCGCCTGTGTTGGTTAACACGGTTGCGGATTGCAGGATTACTTTCGTCTGGTCCTGTTGGTTCTGCGCCTGTGCCTGCTGCTGCTCGGCGCCAGCAGTGGCACCGCCGGCAGGCGCTTCCGCCGGGGGCACAGGCTGCACTACCTGTTGCGCCGTCTGTTGTTGTGACGCCGCCGCCGCGGCGCCCCCGCCGCGTAGCTTTGCCATCTCCGAATTCAGCAATTGCTGTTGCCGCTGCAATTGCAACACATGGCGCGCAAGCTCCCCCTCCTCCTGCTGCAGCTTTTCCTGTTGTACAGCAATGGATTTTTGCAAAGCCACCAGACTATCAACCTCTGACTGCGCCCTTGCCGGCTGGACCATGCCAAGCGACAACAGTAGCGGCAACAGTAAAGCAGCGCACCAACCCATGGTTGAACTGCCGGACAAATTGCGGAACGCTGGAGACCTCCGCTTGACGGCTTGTGGCGAGATTCCAGGACCATCACAAAGAAAAACCAAGGTCGCCTGCATGAAGCGCTCCCCCAATTTTTGTTTCTGGATTGTTTCATACAATCTCTAAACGAAATTCTCTTTTCACGCCAGAACTAAACTTAATAGCACATACACAGGAAATTAGAAATGACACGTATTTTTGTTACAGATTTTCGTAAACAGTTTACAGTTTACAGTGCGCCACTCATTTCAGAAACACGCTAACAACGCGCCATAACTTCGTGAAATAGTTTACCAAGCCAAAACAAAACAAGGTTAAAAGAATTTGGCACGCCGCTTGCTGTATCTGTTGCGTGGCCGCGCCGATGGTCCGGTCTATGACAAAAAAATTAACCACGACATCAAGCGTGCAGGGCAAGACTGATCGCGAACCTCGGCTTCTCGCATGATGTCATCTAAAGGAAGGAATACTATCATGCGCTCACTTCTGATGACAACGACAGCGGCATTTCTGCTAAGCGGCGGCCTGGCCCTGGCGGACGAACATGGCGGCAGCACAACCACTACGACCACGACGACGACTGTGCCCACGGTGAAAAACGCGGCGGCAGCGGGCGGCAGTGCGGCGGCCACCAGCGACGGCACCGCTGTCAACGCCAACGGTAACACCCTGACCTCCAATTCCAACAATAGCATGGACATAACCAGAACACTGGTCTCCGTTG
>JAGXAE010000118.1 GCA_018971725.1 Pseudomonadota bacterium
CCGCGGTCTTTTCCTCGGCGGTGATGCGACGAACGACAACGCGGTCGTGCAGAGGGCGGAATTTCGCCATATGATCGCTCCTAAACATTATTGTCTTAAAAGCTTCCCAGCCTGTCCGGCCCAATCTGCGGCACCGCGGCTGCTAGCACTCCCATTTCGAGAGTGCCAGCGGTTTAGCCTGACCTTTGCGATGAAGTCAAGAAACGGCAGCACTCTTGGATGCTGAGTGCCAAGTTTCTGGATTCATTGAAGATTATAGTTGCAAGCCAGGGGGTTGAGTGTGGCAGTCTGATGAAACCCTGGAGCGGGGTTTAACCCGCTCCAGCCAATGAAAGAGAGGCGCGATGCAAATCGCGCCGGGGATGGAGCCAGAACTGAATGGAGAGAGTTCAGCATGTCCCTTGCCTTGCAGATGCGCGATTACCGCCTTACCACTGCTGAGATTCTGTATCATATGCCGGACCATCCCGGCCTGCTCCAAGCCTATATCTGGCAGGAGCTGGATCTCGCCCCGAAATTCCCGGCCTTGCATAAATTCCTGGATTTCTGGACCGCCAATCTGGACGGCAAGCTGCATTCGGTGCGCGTCGGCCAGGCGAAACTCATCACACCGCCGCGTTGGGCCGCCGGGCAATTGCTCACCTTACACTAAACTTTCTCTTGCCATTTTGGCGGCGCGGAGCGTCTCCTGCCCAAAACGCGGGAGTTTCGCCCATGCTCGTCAATCCTTATCTGAACTTTAGCGGCCGCTGCCAGGAAGCGCTGGATTTCTACCAGGAGGCGCTGGGCGCACGAGTGCTGTTTCTGATGCGCTACAAGGACTCGCCGGAGCCGATGGACCCGGCACAGCTGCCGCCCGGCGCGGAAAAAATGGTGATGCATGTCTCCTTCGCCATTGGCGAGACGACCCTCATGGGCTCCGATGGCCGCCCCGGCCAAACAACGAAATTCGAGGGTTTCAGCCTTTCGCTGCAACCGGGCGGCATTCCCGAAGCGGAGCGCCTGTTCGCGGCGCTGAGCCAGGGCGGCGAGGTGCGGATGCCCATGGGCAAAACCTTCTTCTCGCCCGCTTTTGGCGTGGTGGCGGATAAATTCGGTGTCTCGTGGATGGTTTATGTGCCGCAGCCGATGGGCTGAGACACTTTAGTTCGGCATCTCCACCAGCCGGAACAGCCCCAGCGGGCGCATGTTCCTCACTTTGGCTCCGGCGAGGTCGGTTGGGTTGAACATATGCTCCAGTCGGAAATCCGGGTGCCAGCCCAGCCGGCCGGAAGCGCCGGCTATGGCGCGTTCTACCCACCAGATCGGCCCGGATTCCCGGGCGAAGTGGTTTACGAACAGAATCCTGCCGCCGGGTTTCACCACCCGCCGCAGCTCTCTCACCAGGGCGCGCGGGTCCGGCACCACGGAGGCCACGAACATCGCCACCGCGATGTCGAAGCTGCCATCCTCGAAGCTGGTGGCCTGGGCGTCCATCTCAAGCAGGGACTCGACATTGCGCAGCCCCATCTCCGCGGCGCGCCGGCGGGCGATGGTCAGCATGTCGCGCGAGAGGTCGATGCCGGTGATCCGCTTGGCCGGGGTGTAGAATGGCAGGGCGAGCCCCGTGCCAACCCCCACCTCCAGCACGTTATTGCCAGGGCAGGCGTTTACCGCCGCCACCGCCGCGTGGCGGGCGGTACGGGAACACAGCCCAAACCAACTATCGTATGATTTGGCATAGCGTGAATAGGCGGCGCGGATGGTGTCCGCATCCAGTTTCGCGCGCGGACCCTCTAGGGCCGCGCCGGAGACATCTCGCATCCTTTAGTCCTTGGCGCCGTCATAAAAAAGCAACCCACCTTTGCGCGTATTAGGAAGCAACCGCAATGGGCTCAGAGCTTTTTTAACCTGAAACCGCGCGTTCCACGATTCCGGGGGTGAGAATCTGCGGCAAAATCTCAGCCGCGCCATTTGGCGGATAGTAGAGATAAAGCGGTACGCCGGCGCGGTGGTTTGCCGCCAAAAGCGCGGTAATGGTTGGGTTCCGGTCTGTCCAGTCGCCCACCAGCACCGCCACGTTCCTGGTTTTGAACAAGGCCCGCACCGGGGCGGCGGCCAGCGTCCCGCGCTCATTCACCTGGCAGGTGATGCACCAGGCGGCGGTGAGGTCGATGAACACCGGCCGGCCCGTGGCGCGCAAACTGGCGAGACGCGCCGCGCTGTAAGGCTGCGCGCCGGGCAGGGTGAGGGCGGGGCGCGAAGGTGCCGCGTGCAGGAAGGGCAGAAGCAGCAGCACGATCGCTGCGAAAGCCGGGCGGCGCGGCAAGGCAAGGCTCAGCGCCATCGCCCCGGCCGCCAGCACCGCCAGCCCAGGCATGCCGGTCTGCCGGAACAGCACCCAACCCAGCCAGGCAAAGGTAGCGAACATGGGCAAAGCGAGGATTTTCTGCGCCACTGCCATCCAGCGCCCTGGCCGGGGCAGACGGGCGGCCAGATGCGGTGCCGCCGCCAGCAGCAGAACCGGCAAGGCCAGCCCCAGCCCCAGCGCCAGAAACAACCCCATGGCGGGCAGCGGCGGCAGGGCCAGGGCTGCGGCGATGGCCGCGCCCATAAAGGGCGCGGTGCAGGGCGTTGCCACCAGCACCGCCAGCAGGCCGGTGAGGAAGCTATGCTGCGCGGGAATGCGCCCGATGAAACCCGGCATGGAGAGATGAAACATCCCGGCGAGGCTCAGCCCCGCCGCCAGAATCACCCAGGCTGCCACCGCCACGAAAACGGGCGACTGGAACTGGAACCCCCAGAACGCCGCCACGCCCGCCGCCCGCAAGCCCAACAGCACCCCGCCCAGCGCGGCCATGGAAACCAGCACGCCCGCCGTATAGCCCAAAGCCTCGCGCCTGATATGCCCGTGCGCCGCGCCGCCCAGCCGGGCGAAGGCAACTGCCTTCATCGCCAGCACAGGAAACACGCAGGGCATGAGGTTCAGCAGCAATCCGCCCGCCAGCGCCAGCAGCCACCAAGGCGCATGGGGCGCTGGCGCTGCTGGTGCCGTGGTGAGTTCCAGCGCCTGCATTTGTCCGCTCGGGTCGGTGAGTTCCAGCACGCCGGAGAGCTTCGCGGGGGTTTTTCCGGCCAGAGGCAGTTTCAGCCGCATCCCGTCTGTGGCGAAGGAAAGCGGCTGCGGGGCGTTGTTAACAAGCACGTCAGGCGAATAAGGAAAAAACCGGGCGGATTTCACCTGCGCGGCGCTCGGCCCGGCTAGGCTGAGCACGCCATCCCTGAAAAGCCGCGCCGCATAAGGCGAGGGCACGATGGACGGTGTCGCGGGGAACAGCCCGGCCTCGGCCGAAGTACCGCCGTTCAAGGCCAGGGTGAAGCTGGCATGTTCGGGAATGCAGATATCCGAGCAGACCAGCCAGCGCGCCTGCGCCGCGATGCTGTTGCCGCTCACATGGCTGGCGGTGAAGGGCAGAACCACATGGCCGGAAAGCACATAGCCGCCAATGCCGCTGAGGGACAGAAATTCCGGCGCCGGAAAGGTGAGGGCGCTGAGCGTGACTGGTGCCGCCGCCCTCACCTGCGGCGGCAGCCCGGCATCGCCGGGGTCTTGCCAGTAAATATGCCAGCCGGGCTTGATGATGAATTCCAGCGCCAGTTTCACTTGGCCGTTTTCCGGCTGGTTGGCGGCGGAGATCAGCCGCACCGCATCTTGCGGCGAGGCGAAAGTTGCGCTCGTGGCGGCAAAGCCGAAGCCTGGGAACAAAAGCAAGGCAAGCAGGAGCAGACAGCGCATCGGTGAAAGCATCGCATGAAACTGCGGCCTCTGATACCAGGGCGCGGCATGATTAACCTTCCCGTTACAGAAGCCCTGCCGGACCTGCTGCATGCCTTGAAGCCCGAAGGCGGCAACGCCGTGTTGGTGGCCCCGCCCGGGGCGGGCAAAACCACGATGGTACCGCTGGCCGCATTGGAGGCTGGCCTGGGTAAAATCCTGTTGCTGGAACCGCGCCGCCTGGCCGCCCGCGCGGCGGCGATGCGCATGGCGGAGCTTCTGGGCGAGGTGACGGGCGAGCGTGTGGGCTTTCGCACCCGGTTGGAAAGCGCGGTGGGGCCCGGCACGCAGATAGAGGTGATCACCGAGGGGCTGCTCACCTCTCGTTTGCTCTCCGACCCCGGGCTTTCCGGTGTGAATCTGGTGATTTTCGACGAGGTGCATGAGCGCAGCCTGGAGGCTGATCTGGCTCTGGCCCTGGTGCGGGACTTGCAGCGCGGCTTAAGGCCGGAATTGCGAATCCTCGCCATGTCCGCCACCGCTGAGGCGGAAAAATTTTCCGCCCTGCTGGGCGCGCCCATTATCGCCAGCGAGGGGAAATTATTTCCGGTCGAGATTGTTCACGCGAAACGGGACATCATGTCCCCGCGCGATTTGCCTGAGGCTGCAGCCAAGGCGGTGTATACGGCGCTGCTGGAGCATCCGGGCGATATTCTCGTCTTTCTACCCGGCATGGCGGAAATCCGGCGTACCGAGCAGGCCTTGGAACGCTGCCCGGCCTTGGTGTTGCCGCTGCATGGGGATTTGTCCCGCGAGGCGCAGGACAAAGCCTTGCGCGAGCACCAGGAGCGCCGGGTGGTGCTCTCCACCTCCATCGCGGAAACCTCGCTTACCGTGCCGGGGGTGCGCATCGTTATCGATGGCGGGTACCGCCGCGCTCCGGTGCTGGATACAAATTCCGGCCTTACCCGCCTCACCACCCAACGCATCTCCCGCGCCGCCGCGGCACAACGCGCCGGACGCGCCGGGCGGCTGGGGCCGGGGGTAGCAATCCGGCTCTGGAGCGAGGCGCTGAACCGTGGCCTGCCGCAATTCGACCGGCCGGAGATTTTCGCCGCCGAACTTTCGGGTCTGGCCTTGGCCTGCGCCGCCTGGGGAGAAGCGCCTGCCGATCTGCCCTTCCCGGATGCGCCGCCCGAAGGGGCGCTGAAAGCCGCCTTGGCATTGCTTCTGGGGCTGGGCGCGCTGGATGACGCGGGCAAGATCACCCCCTTGGGCCGCGAGATGGCCCGGTTGCGCGCCGAGCCGCGTTTGGCCGCGATGATGCTGGCGGCAGCTGACAAACCCACCCGCGCTTTGGCCGCCGATATTGCCGCGATTCTGGAAGAGCGCGATTTTCTCTCTCAAACCGCCTCGGCGGATTTGGCGTTGCGGCTGGAAGCCCTGGCCGGGCGCGCGGAAGGGGACAGGGCGATTCTCTCCCGTGTTCGCCACGCCGCCAAACTCTACCGCAACCGGCTGGGCGTGGGGAACGTGCCCGGGTTTGGCGCGCCCGGGCCGGTGGTAGCGGCGGGGTTCCCGGACCGGATCGGCCAGGCGCGGGGTGAGGCGGGGTCTTACCGCCTCGCGGGCGGCGGCTCGGGCAATCTTCCGGCCTCTGACCCGCTGGCGCGGAACAAGCTCATCGCCGTGGCGGCGCTGGATGGGCGGGGGTCCAAAATCCGCCTGGGCGCGGCCTTGGATGCGGATGATCTGCCAGAGTTCCTGAAGGCCCGCTGCAAGACCACCCGCGAGACCGGGTTTGACCCCGTGAGCGGCGCGGTTTCCGTACGCGAGCGCGTGCGGCTGGGCAATCTGGTGCTCAGCGACCGCTCGGCCCGTCCGGCGCCGGAGGAAATCCAGGCGGCTTTGGCCCAGGCATTTTCTACCCGCCTGGACCAGTTGGACTGGACCGACGTGGCGGAGAATCTCTGCGCCCGCGTGGCGGTGATGCGCGGGGTGGACATGAATTACCCGGACCTCTCCCGCCAGGCCCTGGCGGCCAGCGTGCAGGACTGGCTGGCGCCGTATCTGGCGGGCATGACCAGCCTGAAAGAGGCGAAAAGCCTGGACCTTTATCAGATTCTCCGCGCCCAGCTTTCTCACGAACAAGCCATGCGGCTGGACAAGGAATTGCCCGCCGAGCTGAACCTGAAAGGCGGGCGGGTGAAGGTTGATTACGCCGGCCCCATTCCCGTGGCCTCCGCCCGGGCGCATGTGTTTTACGGCACGGATTCCACGCCAGCCTTGGCCGGGGGCAAAATTCCGCTGCAATTGGCGCTGCTTTCTCCGGCACAGCGGCCTATCGCCATCACCGCGGACCTGGCAGGGTTCTGGCGCGGCGGCTGGGCGGATGCGCGGCGGGACATGCGTGGGCGGTACCCGAAACACGACTGGCCGGAGGAGCCGTGGAAATAGAGGGGAAACTGGAGCGGGTAGCGGGAATCGAACCCGCGCGTCGAGCTTGGGAAGCTGGCAGGCTACCATTACATCATACCCGCGCCGTGCGGCGTACATAGTCTGGCAGCATTGACCGCGCAAGCCGCCGGGCGTAGGTGCGGTTTACCTCGTGATTTGTCCGGCCGGATTGCGGCGAGGCTTCCCGGAGACGGGAAGGGGCTAAATAAGCGCGCTAAAGAGGCTCCGGGTGCATCGGCATCCTGTTCTTCCCGTGGCCGGACTGCCGTTTGCAGCAAAGAGGCCGCGCCGATGTCTGAACCGCTGAAAACCCGCCTCGCCACGGATTTGATCCATGCCGGGCGCATCCGCACCGATCTGGAGGA
>JAGXAE010000119.1 GCA_018971725.1 Pseudomonadota bacterium
CGCCACGGAATTCGCCGAGGAGGCAACGGCGGTGATGGCCCTCTGGCTGGGCGGGGTCACGGTTCTTGGCGAGATTTTCATGCCCTGGCTGCTTTATGTGCTGGCACCGGGCTTCGCCGGGCATGGCGGGCGCTTCGGCCTGGCCGTGGACATGACGCGGATCATGTTCCCCTATCTGTTCTTCATCTGCCTCACCGCCTTGTTCTCCGGCGTGCTGAATGCGCTCAGCCGTTTCGCGGCGGCAGCGGCGGCGCCGGTGCTGTTCAATATCTTCATGATCGCGGCGATGCTCTGGCTGGCGCCGCATATGGCCAATCCCGGCTATGCGCTGTCCTGGGGCGTGATGGCCTCGGGCATTGCGCAGATGGGCCTCGTGCTCTGGGCCATCCGCCGGGCGGGCATGCGGTTCATCCGTCCGCGCCTGCGCTTTTCGCCATGGATCAGGACGATGTTCCGCCGCATGGGGCCGGCCTTGCTCGGTGCCGGGGTGACGCAGTTGAACGTCTCCATCGACATCATCATCGCCACGCTGCTGCCCGCCGGTTCGGTTTCGGTTTTATATTACGCCGACAGGGTGAATCAGCTTCCGCTGGGCGTTATCGCCACCGCCGCCGGCACGGCGCTGCTGCCGGCGGTCACCCGGAACATCGCGCTGGGCGAGGAAGCGGAGGCGAACACCGCCCTTAACCGGGCGTTCGAGGGCGTGCTGATGTTAACATTGCCCGCCGCCGTGGGGCTTTCGGTGGCGGCGAAGGCGGTGATGGACGTGGCCTTCGTGCGAGGCGCCTTCACTGCCCATAACGCCGTGCTGGCCGGGCATTCGCTGGCGGCCTTCGCCATCGGCCTGCCGGTTTTCGCGCTCATCAAAATCCTCACCCCCGGTTTTTACGCGCGCGGCGACACGGTGACACCACTGAAGATCGGCGTGGCGGCGGTTGCGCTGAATCTCGGGCTGAACCTCATGTTTATGCACCCGTTGAAGGCGGTGGGCCCGGCGCTCGCCACCTCGCTCTCCTCGGCCTTCAACGCGGCCTGGCTGTTCGCGCTGCTGGCCCGGCGCGGGCATTTTCATTTCGATGCGCTCAGCCGCAGGCGGTTGCCGCGCATCCTGTTCTCCGCGGCGGTGATGGCGGCAGCATTATGGGGTGCGGAACGCCTGCTGCCGCGCCGGGTCACGACGATCCCTGAATTCCTGCTGCTGGTGCTGGTGGGAGCGGTTTTTTATTTCGGGCCTGGCGTACTGCTGCGGGCGTTCGATCTGCGGGAGTTTTTGGGCCTGCTGCGCCGGCGGCGCAAACCGGCCTGAATCCTGGCGGGCTTCAAGCCGGGCCCAACTTGCTCTAACCCCGTAGCAGTAACGGAGACAGACGAATTATGGCCCGCATCTTCTCAGGCATCCAACCCACCGGCACCGGCACGCTCGGCAATTATCTGGGGGCGCTGCGCAATTGGGCGGCGATGCAGCAGGGGGAGGATGAGTGCGTCTATTGCCTGGTGGATATGCACGCCATCACCACCTTCCAGGATCCCGCCACCCTGCGTGAGCAGACCTACGGCATGGCCGCCTTGACCCTGGCCTGCGGGATCGACCCCGAGCGCTCTATCCTGTTTCACCAATCCGCTGTCTCCGCCCATGCGCGCCTGGCCTGGATTTTCAACTGCGTGGCCCGCATGGGCTGGCTGAAGCGCATGACCCAGTTCAAGGACAAGGCAGGCAAGAACCAGGAGGAAGTTTCCACCGGGCTGTTCGTCTATCCCAACCTGATGGCCGCCGACATCCACGCCTACCACGCCACGAAAGTGCCGGTGGGGGACGACCAGTTGCAGCATATCGAACTGGCGAACGATATCGCCGAGAAGTTCAACCATGATTTCGGAATGAGCTTCTTTCCGCGCATCGAGCCCTTCGTGCTGAAGGAAACGGCGCGGGTGATGAGCCTGCGCGACGGCACCAAGAAAATGTCCAAATCCGACCCATCCGATCAGTCCCGCATCAACATGACCGACGATGCGGACATGATCGCGCAGAAAATCCGTAAGGCGAAAACCGACCCTGAGCCACTGCCGGACAATCTGGCGGCGCTGGCGGAGCGGCCGGAGGCGCGCAACCTGCTTGGCATCTTCGCCGCCGTTTCCGGGGAGAGCCAGGAGGCGCTGCTGGCGCGCTTCGCGGGTTCGGGCTTCGGGCCGTTCAAGAATGCGCTGGCGGATGCGCTGGTGGCGCATGTGGAACCGATAGCCAACCGCACGCGCGACTATCTGGCGGACAAGGCCGAGCTGGACCGGATTCTGCAGGCTGGGGCGCGCAAGGCCGCCGCGATCGCCGGGCCGATCGCGGATGAGGCGGAACGGATCGTCGGCTTCCTGCCCAGGTAACCCTTTCACGGCGCGGGGCGGGATGCTTATGGTGGGCCATGGTTTGGAAAACCGTTGCCCGGCATGTGCTCTCCCGCGCCGTACCGCCCAGCGCCCCTGATAAGGAGCTGGCCAAAACCCTGCGCGCCCGTCTGGCGGCGGCGGGGCAGAAGCGGCTGGGGCGGGCACTTTCCATCCGGCATGTGGCCGCGGGCAGCTGCAATGGCTGCGAGCTGGAGCTGCGCGCCACCCAGAACCTTATCTACGATCTCACCCAATATGGGCTGAGCTTCACCCCCAGCCCGCGCCATGCGGATATTCTGCTCATCACCGGCGTGGCGGGGGTGAATATGCGCGAGGCGGTGGCCCAGGCCCGCGCCGCCATGCCGGACCCGGCTTTCGTGCTGGCGGTGGGCGATTGCGCGGTGGATGGCGGGGTTTTCAAAGGCTCTCCCGCTGTGGCGGGCGGTGCGAATGCGTTCCTGCCGGTGGATCTGGTGATCGCCGGCTGCCCGCCCACTCCCGTTCAGATCTTGCAGGGTTTGCTGGCGCTGGTGGAGGCGAACGGCGAGCCGGAAAGCGTAGCCGTGATTGGCGAGGGCGCTGCGCGCGTTTGGCCAGGAGACGAGGATTGACTGCCAAGGACCAGGTTTTCGTCATCGGCGCTGGCGGGCGGTCCGGTGCGGCGCTCTGCCGGGCGCTGCTGGTGCGCGGCTTTGCGGTCGTCCCGGTTCTGCGGAACGTGGCGCGTCTGCCGGCGGATATCGCCGCCCGTGCCCTGCCGCCGCGCATCGCCGATCTCACCGGCCCCGAATCCCTGCTTCGCGCCGCTTTGGAGGGGGCCGGATACGTCATCAGCACGGCCCATGCCTCGCATATTCCCGCACTTCTCCAGGCCACAACGGCGGAGACCGTGCTCATCGGCCTCGGCTCCACGCGTAAATTCACGCGCTGGCCCGACAAACATGGCAATGGCGTGCTGCGCGGGGAAAAAGCCTTGCTGGAATCAGGCCGGCCAGGGATGCTGCTGCACCCGACCATGATCTACGGCGCCGAGGGCGAGAATAATGTCCAGCGTCTGGCGGCCCTGCTGCGCCGCCTGCCCGTGGTGCCGCTGCCCAATGGCGGGCGCGCTTTGGTGCAGCCGATCCACCAGGACGATGTGACGCGCTCCTTGCTGGCTGCCCTTGATCTGGCGCGAGACGGAATGTTGGCAAACCCGAAAACGCTTGTCATCGCCGGGCCGCATTCGATGGAATATCGTGATTTCGCGGGGGCTGTGGCCCGCGCGGCGGGGTTCAAAATGCCGCCGGTCATTCCGGTTCCCGCATCGCTGCTGGCGGCGGCTTTGCCCGTCATGCGCCTTCTGCCGCGCATGCCGAAAATCGGGCGCGACGAAATCCGCCGCTTGCTGGAAGACAAAGATTTCGACATCGGCCCCATGGAAAAGACCCTGTCTGTCACCCCACGGTCCTTGGAGGACGGGCTGCGGAGCTTGTTCACGTAAGCGGGTTCTTATCCCGGCAAATCGATCGACACGCGCAATCCTCCGCCGGGGCGGTCCAGCAGATAAATATGTCCGCCATGGGCGACAATAATATCCCGGGCGATGGCAAGGCCGAGCCCGGTGCCGCCCGGGTCCTCGCTCTCGAAAGGTTTCAGCAGGGTCTCGCGTTTCTGCGCCGGTATGCCGGGGCCGTCATCGTCGATGAGAATCTGTATGCTTGCCCCGGAGCGGGCGGCGCTTACCCAGATCTGGCTGGCATGGCGGCGGGCATTCTCGATGAGATTGGTCAGCGCCCGGCGCATCGCCTCGGGGCGCAGTGTCGCCGTCAATGCCTCCGGCGTGGAGAGGCTGATGACGGCACCGGCGCGTTTCGCCGCCGCGCAGATTTCCTCCAGCAGCGCCGGTAGTTCCGATGGCACGGCCTGCTCGCTGCCCTCGCCCCTAGCGAAGTTGAGGTAGATGCCGATCAGATGCTCCATCTCCGCGATATCGCTTTCCATGTCCTGCAAATCGTCGGGAGAGACGCTGGGCTGCATCGCCAACGCCAGCCGCAGGCGGGTGAGGGGGGTGCGCAAATCGTGGCTCACCCCGGCCAGCATGGTGGTGCGCTGGGAGAGGAACCGGCGCAGGCGTTCCTGCATGCGGTTGAAGGCGGTGGCGGCGCGGCGCACTTCTATGGCACCTTCCGGGCGGATGGGCCCGTTATCCCGCCCCATGCCGAACGCCTCCGCGGCTTCCGCCAGGCGCTTGATGCCCCGCACTTGGGTGCGCAGGAACAGCGCGGCCAGGATCACAAGAAGCAACGCGGAGCCGATCAGCCAGATGAGGAACAGATAAAAGGTACCGATAAACAGACGTTTGCGCGGAACATCGATGCTAATCACCCCGTCCGCCATCTGAATATTCACCCTCAGGAAGCCAGCATGCTCATGCCAGGCAACATTGAAGGGCCGGTGAACATCTTGCACCAAAGCGCGGGCAAGGTCGGTATCCACCGGGCCCGGCGCGTCTGGCGGTGGCAAATGGCGCAGGATCTGGTTGTGTATGAAAACCGTGTGGAAGGTGAAATGCAGGTCGGCCTCCTGCATCACCAGCGTGCGGCGTGTTGGGTCGCGGTCGATCTGGTCGATCATGAAGCCGATCTCCCCTGCCACCGCGCCGGCCAGACGGCGGGAAAGCTCGTCCAGATGCGTGCCGTAGAAGATTTGCAGAGCGACGCCTTGCAGCACCATCATCGGCACCAGCACGATGAGCAGCGAGCGCCCGAACAGCCCGCGCGGCAGCAGTTTGCGGAGAATGCGTTCCGGCTGCAGCGGGCCGAGGCGGATTTTCATGCCCCCGGCTTCAGCACATAGCCCTTGCCGCGCACGGTTTGCAGAAAACGCGGCTCGCGCGGGTCCGGTTCTATTTTCCGGCGCAGCCTCGTCACCTGCACGTCGATGGCGCGTTCGTTCACATCATCCAGCCCCAGCGCGGCGGCCAGCGCCTCGCGGGAGAACACTTCATGCGGCCGGGCGGCCAGGGTGGTGAGCAGGGAAAGCTCCGCCCCGGTAAGGCGCAGGCGGGCATTGGGCCCGATTAATTCGCCACGCTCGGCGTCGAAATAGGCTTCGCCCAGCGGCAGCGGGCCCGCCTGCGCCGGGGGCGGCTGGGCCCGGCGCAGCATGGCGCGCAGCCGGGCAACGAGCACCCGCGGGTCGAACGGCTTGCCAAGATAATCATCCGCTCCGGCCTCAAAGCCCGCCAGAACATCCTCCGGCGTGTCCCGCGCGGTAAGCAGCAGAATGGGCATCGCGGGCGCGCGCTCGGCGCGCAGATTGAAGGTCAGTTCCAGCCCGGTTTCGCCGGGCATCATCACATCCAGTACCAATAGGTCGAATTCCATGGCGCGCAGCCTCTCCCGCGCTTCGGCCGCCGAGGCCGCACGGGTGACGCGGAAGCCCTGCTCCGCAAGGTAGCGCCCCGCCAGCGCCGCCAAGCGGGCGTCGTCATCCACCAGCAGGATATGCGGGGCGTCCTCGGTCACGGCGGCTTGGGTCATCAGGGCCGGATCAGGGGTTGCGGGGCGGTTTTGGCGTGCGCGGCTCCGAGGATTCGAGGTATGCCCGCCCGCCGGGGCCGATCAGCCCGCGCATCACGCGCTTGAAGCCTTCCACGGCCGGGCCGCCGGCCTCGCGGTAGGCCGCCAATAATTTTTCCCGTTGGGTCTCGAATAATTGCCGCTCCAGCGCCGCACCTTTTTCCGTCAGGGTGAGTAGGCGCTGCCGGCGGTCTGTTGGGCCGGGCGCCTGGGTTACATAGCCCTCGCGGATGAGTGGGCCGAGCACCCGGGTGAGGCTTTGTTTGGTGATGCCGAGGATGCAAAGCAACTCCCCCACATTCAGGCCTGGTTTGCGCCCGATCCAATGCAGGCAGCGATGATGGGCGCGGCCGAATTTCATCTCCGCGAGCATCGCATCCGCGGGGCTGGTTAAGTCCCGCAGGGCGAAGAACAGCATGTCCTGCGCCGCGCGCAGTTCATCCTCACGAAGAAACAGCAGCCCGGCGCCGGGTGCCGCGTGCGGGGCGCTGGGCAGGGTTTCGCGTTTGCTGGCTGGGTAGGGTTGAGTCGGGGTGTTAGGCATGGCAATTTCAAGGACCGCTGGCTGACCGCAATGAAGTGTGGAAAATTCTTACTTCTGCGCAAGTTTA
>JAGXAE010000009.1 GCA_018971725.1 Pseudomonadota bacterium
TTCGGGTGATAAGCCCGAAGGGCCGTAGAAGCTGCGCGGCGGGTCCGCGGCGGGTCCAGAATTCCGGGGCGATCATGGCACGCCTTGCAAGATGGCGTGTGAAAGCCGTTCAGGCAATCGTTCTGTGTCCATAAAAGCCGCCGCCGCGCGCGTACCGGCCGCTTGGGCTGCGTGCGGATCGGCCAGCCAGCCTTGCACGGCGGCGGCAAGCGATGGTGCGTCCGCAACCTCCCGCAGCGCCTCGGCGGCCCGCAGCCGCGCTGCGCTCTCTTCAAAATTCTCCAGATGCGGCCCGCAAATAACCGGACGGCCCAGTATAGCGGGCTCCACGATGTTGTGGCCGCCGAACCCCGCCAGCGAATTGCCGACAAAAGCGAATGGAGAGAGGCGGAAGAACAGCCCCAGTTCGCCCAGCGTGTCCGCCACATAAACCTGCCCCGGCGCCGGCATCTGCCCCAAGGCGCGGCGGGGTGCGGCACTGCAAATAGCTGCCACCTCCGCACCGCGTTCAGGATGGCGGGGAACCAAGAGAGTCACCAATGCGGGGAACTCTGCCAGCAAGGCCCGATGCGCGGCGAACACCAATTCTTCCTCGCCTGGGTGGGTACTGGCCGCCAGCCAGACCGGACCTGGAAGTGCCGCCCGCAACGCCGCCAATGCCGCTTCATCGCAAGGCAAGGGTGCCGCGTGAAATTTCAGATTGCCCCATTCCAACACATTGGCGACACCCAGCGCCCGGAAATTCGCGGCGTCTCCGGCCGATTGCGCATGGATGGCGATGAAGCCACCCAACAGCTTTCTCGCGGTGGCGGGGGCGCGCCGCCAATTGGCCGTGGAAGCGGCGGAAATCCGGCCATTGATGAGAAAACGCCTGATCCCGCGCGCATCGCATGCCGTCAGGAGGTTCGGCCAGATCTCGCTTTCCAGAAACACCGCCGCGTCGGGCCGCCAATGGTCCAGAAAGCGCGCCACCCAGCCCGGTACGTCCAGCGGCACGAACTGATGTACTGCATTCTCCGGCAGCCGCTCCGCCGCCAGCCTGGCGGAGGTGACAGTGCCGGTGGTGAGCAGCACCGTCCCCGCCGCCGCGAGCAGGCGGATGACCGGCAGGGCGGAGACCGTTTCCCCCACGCTGGCCGCGTGCACCCAAATAAGCCGCCCCGGCGGGCGCGGCAAAGAGGCGATGCCCTCGCGCTCAGGCAGACGCGCTTCAATCTCCTTGCCCCGCGCCACCCGGCGAAGCAGCATCCGGCGCAGCACTGGTGCCGCCAAGCGCGTGGCCCCGGCATAGACGCTAAGGATCATGGCACGGCTCGCCGGCTGGCATCGTTCAACGCTGCCTCAATCTCCGGCAGCGCCGCGCGCCAGCTTTCCCGTGGCACATGGATGGGCGCGCCGCACACCAGAACCAGCCGCCCGAATGGCAGCGGAATGCGCATGCCGTCCCAGCTGTTTTTCAATGCGATGAACCGGCTCGTGGCCGCGCCGCAAGGCAGAACCACGGCACCGCTCAAGCCTGCCAAAGCCGCCACGCCGGGTGCCGCGCACCGCGCAGGGCCGCGTGGTCCATCAGGCGTCAACACCACGTTGCTGCCAGAGTTGATCAGCCGCACCAGCTCATGCAACCCGGCCGCGCCGCCATTGGAACTGGAACCGGAAACCAGGCCCAGGCCGAAAGCGCGCATGATGTTGCCGATGAGCTGACCATCCCGGTGGCGGCTGGCAAACACCACAGCGGGGCGTTGGATGCCTGCTTTTCGCGCCTCGCGCCAAAGCCCTGGCATGGTCGGCAGCATCTCATGCCAAAACGCCGCTATCACCGGCTTGTTGTCTGCCGCCAGCGCGGACAGATGCTCCCGCCCCATGACCCTGAGCCCGAACTGTAGCCGCAACACGGCGCGGATATACCAGGCCAGAAGCCGGGCCAGAGCTGCCTGCGCGGGCTTTGATTTCAGGACGCTTTTCACCCCGCCGCCGGTAGCATCAACCGCTGGTACTTGCCAGCGCGGCCACCCCCTTGCCTAATGGCTTGGCGGCGGCGCTGGCTGTTCAGCGCTTCGGCTTGCCGCGCCCTTTAACGATGGCCGCTTGCGCCACTCCCGGTCTATGGCGGCGTTCAGTTCCGCGCCGAACAGCACCACATAAGCGGAGATGTAGAACCACATCATCAGGCCGATCAGTGTTGCCAGCGGGCCGTAAGTTGCGCTGTAAGCCGCGAATTTGCCAACATAGAGCCCGAACGCCCAGCTTGCCGCCAGCCAGGCGATTGTGGCGATGGTGGCCCCCGGCGCGTAGAAAATACGGCCTTTGCCGGCGGGGCCGAAACGGTAAAGCAGCCCCAGCGCGATGATGACGAACCCAACCATGGAGATGAAGCTGACCAGCGTCACCAGGAATTTCATGCTCGCCGGCAGGCCGAGAAATGCCAGCGCAATCGGCACGAACACCAGAAACCCGATGGCCAGAACCGTGCCGAGCACGGCGATGAAGGTCATGCTGAGAGCCACGGCGTAGAATCGGACCATCCCCCGCGTTTCCTTCTCCTGATAGGCCAAAGTGAGCGCGTTGATGACCGAGCGCGTGCCGGTGGAGGACGACCACAGCGAGATTAAAAGCGAAACTGCGAAAGACACGCCAAGCCCCTTGGCGGGCGCGCTCACGATATCCTGTATCCGCTGGGAGATGAGGCTGTACACATCGGGCGGCATGAAGCTTTGCAGGTAATGCAGCTGCGGCTGCACCGTGTCTGGGTTGAAAACCAGCCCGTACAGCGAAATGAGCATGGTGATGGCGGGAAACAGCGCCAGCGTGGCATAGAAGGCGCAGCCCGCCGCAACCAGGGAAACGCGCTGGCTGGCGGTGGCACGGGCGCCGGAGACCACTGCCCGCCTCAGCACGGGCCAGTTTTGGCGCTTGAGGATTTCCTTGATCATCCCAGTTGATTTAAAAGATTAGCACACGGGATCAACCAGGTAATTGAAGCTTAATATACCGATGCCGCGGCGGGTCAGCCTTCCAGCAAAAATGCCTTGATCCGCGCCTGGCTCTCGTAATCCATCAGCGCCGGGGCATGGCCCGCATCCTGCACTACATAGCCCTCGGCCCCTTCGGCCAGCATGCGCTCATAGGTCTCGGGCAACAGCAGGTCGCTGCGGGCACCACGGATGACCAGGCGCGGCAAATGAATCAACTCCCAGATCGGCCACATATCCACATCCAACGGCACCGTGGCGCGGATCGGCTCGATGATCTTCGGGTCGTAATGCATCGCGATGGTTTTGCCCTCGCCCGAGGGGTCTGGCACCTGCCGGGCGGAGGACCGGGCCAGAGACGACCACTCGGCATCGGAAAGCGCGCCGAAAGGCTCATGCACCTCCCGCAAATGCTGCGCCAGCGCCGCAAAGGAGGCGAAACGCTCAGGTGCCGCCGCCATATAGTCGCGGATGCGGGCGAGCGCAGCGGCGGGAATATGCGGGCCGATATCGTTGAGCACCAACCGGGTGATGGGCGTGTTCTGCGCGGCGGCGATCATCATGCCGCAGATGCCCCCCAGCGAGGTGCCGACCCACGCCACGGGTTTGTTGATCTGCGCCAGCAAATGCGCCAGCGCCAAGGCATAGGTGGGCGGCTGATAGGCAAGCCCCTCGGCCAGCCAGTCGGACTTTCCCCGCCCCGGCAGATCCGGGCAGATGACGTGGAAGCGGTCCGACAACGCCTCGGCCAGCGCGTCGAAATCCCGCCCGTTGCGGGTGAGTCCATGCACGCAAACCACCGCCGGGGCAGCGGGATTGCCGAATTCGACAAAGGCCATTTTATAGAAGCGCGCGCCAAACAAATAATTGACCGACCCAGACCGCGCCATCGACCGCCCCCTTACTCGACCATACGGAAAACCTAGCCTATGGCCATAGATGATGCCGCCTTTTGCCACAACCAGCCCGGCTGGAAGGATAATCACCGCGCTTGCGGCAGCGGGGCTCGCGCTTAACCTTGCAATGCTGGCGGCACTGCTGGCCGCCCATACCAGGTTGAACAGCGACTTCATGGCCTTCTGGTCGTTTCCGCGCTTCGTCGCGGCGCACCCGCCGGCACTGATTTATAACGCCGCCGCGCTCATGGCGTTCCAGCAGCGGCTTTATCCAGGGTTTCACAGTTTCTACCCCTATCTCTACCCGCCCACACTGCTGCTGCCGCTCTCCTGGCTGAAATTCCTGCCCTTCGGCCCGGCGGAATTGGTTTGGACGCTGCTGGGATTGGCGGCGCTTTGGTTTGGCGCGCGTGCCATGTTTCCCGCCCGCCCTTGGGCCGTTCTGGCGGGGTTGCTGGCCAGCCCGGCGGCGCTCATCTGCGCCTCCACCGGGGAAACCGCCTTCTTCACCACGGCCTTGCTGCTGGCGGGCTTTGCCTGCCTGCCCACACGCCCCGCCCTGGCGGGGCTTTGGTTCGGGCTGCTGACGCTGAAGCCCCAGCTTGGCGTGTTGCTGCCCTTCCTTCTGCTGGCACGGTGGGAGTGGCGGGCGATCCTTTCCACCTGTATTACGGCCCTGCTGCTGAACGGCCTCTCCTGCGCGGTTTTCCCGGCAAATCTATGGGCGCAGTGGTGGCACACGCTGCCGGCCTATCAGAACAGCTATTTCAGCGCGGCGAAGGCACTGAACCTGAACATCATTGTCACCCCCGCCGCCAATTTGGTGGTGCTTGGCGCCAGCGAAAAAACCGCCTGGATCGTGCAGGTGATTTGTGCCTTGGCCATGGCCGCGCTCACCGCCTGGGCGGCGTGGCGGGCGCCTTACCGGCTGGCGGTGGCCATTACGCTCATCGCCAGCTTTCTCGCCCAGCCACACGCCTATGCGTATGACAGCGTGGCCGTCATCGCCGCCCTGGCCCTGGCGCTGGAAGCCCGGCCGGGACCAGCCGCGCTGGTGCTGGGCGTCGCGGTGTACCTCGCCCCCTGGCTGCTGCTTTCCCCTCTGTACCATTGGTTTCTTTATGCTCCCCTGCTGGCCGCATGCCTGCCGGTATTGCTGCCCCTTGCGCTCACGCCACGAAAAAGCGCAATCTCGGCGGCATGAGCCAGTCACTATATTATTCGCCGCCCCCTGAACGTGCCCTCTCCCATGGCGTGATCCCACGCCGCTGCGCCGCGTTTGTCCTCGACATGATCGGCATCGCGCTGTTCTTCTGGGCCATGGCTTTCGCCATCGCCATATTTGGCGTGCTCACGCTGGGGTTCGGCTGGATGGCCTTTCATATCCTGCCCTGGCTGCCGCTGCTCTATTACACGCTGCTGATCGGCGGCACAGGTGCCACGCCTGGCCAGCGCCTGGCTGGGCTGGCCGTGCGGCAGGACGCGACGCTGGAACCACCCACGCTCGCCCAAGCCTTTGTGTGGACCCTGCTGCTCTGGCTGAGCTTCGCCCTGGCGGGCCTGCCATTTCTGCTGGTCTTCCTTAACCCGCGCCACCGCGCCGCGCACGACATGCTTTCCGGCCTCACTCTCGTACGGGCCGTGCAATTTCGTTATTGACGCGGCGGCGCCAAGCCCCAAACATAGGGCCTAGCATGAGTTTCAAGCCCGCCCGGAGACCGCATTTCTTCTACACCACCTCGCCCCTGCCCTGCCCCTACGTGCCGGGCAGGACAGAGCGCAAGGTTGTGACCGAACTTGCCGGCGTTTCTGCTGAAACCCTGCACGACCGGCTTTCCCGCGGCGGTTTCCGGCGCAGCCACAACATCGCCTACGCCCCGGTTTGCCCCAATTGCAGCGCCTGCGTGCCCATCCGCATCCGCGCGCGGGATTTCCTGCCAAGCCGCACGCAAAAACGCATCGAGAAGCGAAATACCGACCTGCTGGTGCAGGAAATGCCGCCGCGCGCCACGGCCGAGCAATACGCCCTGTTTCAAACCTACCAGCAGACCCGCCATGGCGAGGGCGATATGTCCACCATGAGCTTCTACGACTATCGCGCCATGGTTGAGGACACGCCGATTGAAACCTCGATGGTGGAATTCCGCCTGCCCGGGGGGCAGCTTGTTGGCGCCTGCCTGACCGACCGGCTGGGAGACGGGGTTTCCGCCGTTTACAGCTTTTTCGATACAGCCCTCGTCCAGCGCTCGCTTGGCACTTACGCGATCATCTGGCTGGTGCGCCGCGCCGTGGAACTAGGGCTAGACAATGTCTATCTCGGCTACTGGGTCGAAGAAAGCCGCAAAATGACCTATAAGGCGAAGTTCAACCCCAGCGAGATTCTGCGCGGCGGCCAGTGGCGGCGGCTGGGCGAACCCGCCCCGGCCATACCCGGCCTGATCCCCGCCTCCGCCTGAGAAGGCTGGACGCGCGCCAACCGCGCCACCATGTACAAGGCTGTGCATGAGTGATGAAAGGTAGGCAGAGGTGGCGACTTCTAAAGACGCATCTTCCACATTGCTGCGCGCGGCGGCTCTTTCCCTGCCGGTGGCGGTCATTGCCGGTGGGGCCATGCTGGCCAGGCGCCACAAAGTTGGCAACCCGCTGGTGCCAGAACCGCTACGCTCCGTGTCGCTGCAGGATTATCTTGGCCGCTGGTACGAGGTGGCGCGCTACGACCAGTCTTTCGAGAGAGGCTGCGAAGCGGTCACGGCCGATTACAGCCTGCGCGCGGACGGCAAAATCGACATCGTGAACGCCTGCCGCGACGCCAATGGCAAAATGCGTATAAGCCGGGGAACGGCCAAGCTCGTGCCTGGCAGCGGCGGCGCTAAATTCAAGGTCAGTTTTTTTAGGCCGTTGTACCTCGGCAATTACTGGGTGCTGGACCATGCGCAGGATTATAGCTGGTCGATCGTCGGGGAAGGTACCGGGCGTTATTTGTGGATCCTGTCGCGCTCGCCCGAGCTGGGTGAGATGGATTTGCGCATCCTGATCAACCGGGCCACGGCGCTGGGCTATGATTCCGCCCCGCTCGTCATCACCAAGCAGCCTTAACGTAAAAAAGCCCGACGATGAAGCCGCCAACCCATTGCACGATAGTAAGCCGTACGCGCCCCGCGCGCGGAAATAAGGGGAATGACACCGGCTGGTTAAGCCGTCAGATTATTACTTTAAGTTTTGTTAGACAAAATCATCCATCAAAAGCCGAACATATGGTCCAGCGAAAATCCGTCAGCCTTGTTTTCCAACCCATGGAAACCGAACAGCCGGCAGGTGGCGTCGCGGATAAGCACATAACCAGCTTCCCCGGCGGAATTTAATGCTGCCGGTGAAAAATACTGCGCGGGCCTGACAAGCTTCGAACCGGAACAGGCGATATGGATGCGCGCTGTTTCCAACAGAACCCCTTCTGAATCGTAAAGTTCTAGATCCGTACTGGAGTTTTCCACCCAGGACGCCGAAGCCGGATAGATGAGCACGCAAAAACTCTCGCGCCCGCCGAAGCCGAGCTTCAGGAACAGCCTTGTGGAAAGCCCCGGCGGCTTGCCGGTATAGCTCTGCGGCTCGTTCTTATACGTCATCAGTGTGTTGAAGATATGTGCGCCGAAGCTGCTTTCCGCGGCGTGGCCGCTAACGCGGTGTTCGAAACGGAATAGCGCGTGCATCCAGCCATCCGCCTCGCCGCCTTCTCGGAAATCATAGACCAGTTCGGCATGTCCGCCATCCGGCAGCGCATCGGGGGGCAGCACGTCGTCGAGGTCCACGGCGCGGTCATGATTCCGAGCCAGCCGCCCGAGAAATGTCTCCGCCACTTTCGCGCCGTTCGGTGCGAACACATCCATGCGCAACGGCATGTCGCGTTCAGCCTCCACCATCGGGGTGGGTAGCGCGATGGTTCTAAAACTTGCGCGTGGCAGCACGGGAAACGGCAACAGATAACCGCGACCCATGGCTGGGTGCATATCCCAGATGCCGGGGTCTGGCTGCAAGTCGGCGCGTTCCACATTCACATGCGCGATGCGCGTGCGGCCATCACGCACCACCTCGTAACGCGGCCGCACCACATGCATGCCGGAACGCACCTCAAGCTGCGCTGGCCAGCGAATATCAGGGAACAATTCCGCCACATCCAACGCGCGGGTGGCGAAGGGGGGAATCTCCTCCTCCAGCGCCACGGGCGCGTCGGCCCCCATGCGGTCCAGCGCCAGACCACCAGGCGGAATGGAAACGCCGTGGCTGTTCTGCACCCACAGGATCACCCGCTCACCCTCACGTGGCGCGGGCAACCCGGCAAAGCGCGCGGAAGGCCAGGCATTGGCGTCATGCGTGCAGGAAAGCGAGGCGCCGTTATCCGTGGCGTAGGTATCCAGCGCATATTTCACCACATCATGCCCCGCCACGCCGATGGCATGAATGAAAAGCTGCCCGGTAAAGGGCTTCAGGCCAAAGCGGGCGCGCACCTCGCGGCTGTCCAGCACATAGCCACCTGGCCCGGCGGGAGCTTTTTGCGCCCATTCCGCAAGAATCTGCCCGCCCTGGCCGAACAGGATATGCTGGAATAGCACCTCCTTGGCGCCATAACCCGACCAATAATTAGCGGTGGTAAGGCGCGTGGCGAAGCGGTCGTCATCGCGGAAGAACACGTAGTTGGTGGCGAAATTCCGCGCCTCCAGGTATCGCCCCGGCACGGAAAGCCAGGCCTCGGGAAGCTTCACCTCATCCAGCGTGAGCAACTCCGCCCCCGGCGGCAGCAAGCCGCGCAAATGCTGGGCCACACGCCCGGCATCGAAAGCGGCCATCAGCACGGTGCCAACGCGGGCATGCGGCAGGTCCAGCAGGGCGCGGGCCACATGCCCGGCGCGGATTTGGCCAATGGCTTGCGTGTCCTGCACATACAGCCCTTCGATCTCCAGATCCGGGCAAAGGGCGAGCAGCGGGGCGGCGATGCCGTCGGGGTCGAACAAGGCCACCGGCCCGGCACGCTCGGCCAGGGCCGCCAAAGCGCGCGCCGCCAGCGGGTGGGAAAGCGCCTTGTACACCACGTTGCCGCCGCGCGTATTGTCGAAGGTTTCGATATTCAGCATGCGCTTACAACCCCAAACGACGGCGCAGCTCCTGCCCCGCCCATTCCGTGTCATCCAATGGCGCTGTATCCCACAGCTCCAGCCTTCCGGCAAAATCCCGCACCCGGCCATCTTGCACCAACGCGTCCATGAAGGCGCCGATACGTGACGATTTCCCCGGTAAGCGCGCCAGAAACACCGGCACGCTGGTGGCCACGGCCTCGGAAACCATGGAGACGGAATCCGCCGTGGCGATGATGGCATCGGCACAGGCCAGCATGCCGAAATAGGGGTTCTCGCCCGTGAAATCCCATATCCAGGCACCCAGCGGCTCCAAGACGGCGCGCAGAATCGCCACCACCTCGGGCGCTGTGCGGCGGGAAGGCGTGATCATCATCCCCGCCCCCTGGCGCATCACATCGGCCAGTTGGGCGGCCAGCGCTTTCGCCTCCGCCGCCTCGAACCTGTAGCGCCCATTGGAGCCGCCCAGCAGCACTGCCGCCAAGGGCCGGGGCAGATGCGCGAAACGCGGCGCCCATATCTCCTTTTCCGCCGCCAGCCGCGCTTGCGTGACGCGATGCAAGGCCGTGCGGGTGACGATCACGTTTGGTCCCTCAATCCCGTCATGCCGCCCGGCGAGAATCGCATCGAACCGCGAAAGCGCCATGCGTGGATGCTGGATGGCCACGGCCCTCGCATCCTTGCCACGCAGCGCCGCCGCCACGCGTGCCCCCGCCCCGCCGGCGCCGATGACCACCGGCGGCAAGGGTAGGGCGAAAAGCGCCGCATCCACCGCCCAGCGCGGGTTGAACCAGAAATTGGTGGGGATGTGCCGCCAGAGCGGGCGAAAGCCCAAAGGCAGAAAATTCGGGGCGAACCCCGCCGCCTCGGCCAGACCCAGGGCCTGGGCACGCAGCCCCGCGAGATCCGTGCAAATAATGCGCGCTTCAACCATGTTGCATGCGGCTTTGCGGTGCGCGGCGCGCAACGTCAACCCGGCGGATTGCACGGCACCATGGCTCAGCTAGAGTGGCGGCATGAGTTCCGGGTCCACGCCTGTACCCTCAATTGCCCCACCGCCGGGGCTGCCGGTGTTTCCGGTGAACATCGCCGCGCCGGATTTGTCGCCTTATGTGGCGGGCAATACCGGCATTCCCGGATTCACCATCCTGGAGTCCGGGATTGACGGGCCGCATGTGGTACTGGTTTCGTTAATTCATGGCAACGAATTTGCCGGCGCCATCGCGCTGGCCGAACTGCTTGCGGAAAACTTCAAACCACTCCGGGGAAAACTCACGCTCGGCTTCGCTAACCTCGCCGCCTATACGCGGTTCGACCCCGCGAACCCCGTCGCCTCACGTTTTGTGGAAGAGGATTTGAACCGGGTGTGGGACGACTTCACCTTGTTCGGCGTGCGCCGCTCGGCGGAGCTGGACAGGGCGCGGGAGATAAAGCCGATAATCGACTCGGCTGATATTCTGCTCGACCTGCATTCGATGCTTTGGCCCGCCGACCCCGTGTTGCTATGCGGCGCCGGGCCCCGCGGCCGGGCGCTGGGCCTGGCGGTGGGCACACCGGCGCTGGTGGTGGCGGATACGGGGCATGCGGGCGGCAAGCGGCTAATCGATTACGGGCGCTTCACCGAGGGCTCGCCGCAGGGTGCGGCCTGCCTGCTGGTGGAAGCCGGGCAGCACTGGCACCAGGAGGCCGTGGAGCAGAGCCGGGCCACCATCAGCGCCGTACTGCGCCATGCCGGCATGCTGCACGGCGCCTGCCCCGCGCAAGCAGGCCGCTTCGCCGAGGTGGTACAGCTTGTCACCGCGCGCACGAACCGTTTCGTATTCGTGCGAGATTTCCGTGGCGGCGAGATCATTCCCGAGGCGGGCACGCTCATCGCGCATGATGGCGATGAGGAGATCCGCACGCCGGAGGACAACCTCATCATGGTGATGCCGAGCCTGAAGGTCAGCCATGGCCACACGGCGGTCAGGCTGGCCCGGGCCTGCCCGGTTCAGTCGCCGCGATAGGCGGAAACCGTATCGGCCACGCTATCGGCCACGTTCTCCTTGGTAATAACGCCGCGAATGTCGGCCCCCCTGGGCACCGCCACGCCATCGCGCACCACCACCGCCATGATGGCAGCCTTGCTCCAAATGCGGCGGATGACCTCGAAGGCGATGCTGGCCTCACGCACCACAACGAATTGCGGGCTGGCAAGCTCTCCCAACGTCAAATCGCGCTCGGTTTCCGCCAACCCCCGCCGCAGCGCCGTGTTGATCCGCAGAACGCCTTTGATGTGGCCATTTTCGGTCACCACCACATAGCGCATCTGGCCGGTTTCCTCTTCGGCGCTCAGGAACGCCTCGAATGTGGTATCGGCAGGCAGCACCTGCGCGTTGCGCTCCATCACATCCGCGGCGCGGCGTACCAGAAACATATTGGCATGACGGGTTTGGGGTATGGAATGTCCGCGCCCGGCCAGCTTGATGGTGTAGATATTCTCGCCCGAAAGCCGGCGCCGCACGCTTACCGCCACCGCCACCGCCACGATCATCGGCATCACGATGCTGTAATCGCGCGTCATCTCGAAAATCATCGTCACCGCCGTAATAACCGCTCCGGTGCCGCCGCCCACCATTGCCGCCATACCCACCATGGCGAAACTCGGCACGTCGATAGGCAGAGGCAGATGCATGGCGCGCAACGCAGCCGCGAAAGCACCGCCAATGGCCGCGCCCATGAACAAGGAGGGTGAGAAAATGCCGCCGGAGGAGCCGGAGCCAAGGCTGACGGAGGTGGCGGTGAGCTTGGCCGCGAACAGCAGCAGCATGAAGCCCGCCAGCGGCAGCAAATGCAGCGGCAACTGCCCGGTGAGAATCGCCTCGATGGTGCCATAGCCAACGCCTTCGACGTAATAATGCCCGAAGCAAAGCAGAAGCAGATAGAACAGCAGCCCCACCAGAGCCATGCCAGCGGCGTGCCGCGCATAACGGTTGGGGATATGCTCAAAAATATCCTCCGCGAAGTGCAGGCCGCGGATGAAGCCGGTTGCCGCGACGCCGATGAACACCCCCAGCACCGCGAACAGCAGCAGCGTGACGGCCGCTTCCGGGCTGGTGCCCATCGGCGCCAAAGGCGGCACCAAAAAGGCCGGCTGATCACCAAAAAACGCGCGCCCGACGAACGTGGCGGCACCCGTGGCCAGCGCCACCGGCAGGAAGGAGGTGACGCCGATTTCCGGCATCATCAGCTCAATGGCGAACATCACCCCGCCAATGGGCGTGTTGAAGGTGGCGGCAATGCCCGCCCCGGCGCCAGACGCCACCAGGATGATGCGCTGCTCGGCCGGCATGCGGATGATCTGCCCCAGCGTGGAGCCGAAGGCCGAGCCGATCTGGATGATCGGCCCCTCGCGCCCTACCGCCGCACCCGTACCAATGGCAACCGCCGAGGCCACGGATTTAACCGCAGCCACCACCGGGCGGATGATGCCGTTTTTGTAGAAGATGGAATCCATCACCTCCGGCACGCCATGCCCGCGCGCTTCCGGCGCGAAGTTCACAACGAGAAAAGTAACGATGAGCCCGCCAATGACCGGCGCGAGAATAATGCCAACACCCCAGGGCGAAGCCGGGGTGAAATGGTTGGCGTCATAACGCCAATTGAACTGACCCAGAAACGCGATGTTGTGGATGAGGCCGATGAGGGCGCGAAAGGCCGCCGCGCCAGCGCCTGTGAAAATCCCTAGTCCCAGCGCCAGAAGCGACAAGTTGACGAGGCCCAGCCCCCCCCCCCGCGGTATGCCCGCTTCCGCATGCGCGGCTACAGGAGAAGGAAGAACGTTTCCAGCGTTTTTGTTTTCCATGGGCCGGCATATTCACCCCCGATTCGAAAAACCGCAACCGCAACGTGCCCACTAAGCACGGCGCCGCACCATCATGTGGATTAATCTGAAATCATCGCACTCCCCTCAATTATTTAGAGGGCGATTCAGATTTCAGCTTCGCTCGTAGGCGCGCGAACCTGAAATCATCGCACTCTAGCGCAAAAGCGCGTCCGCCAGAGCGTTCCAGCTCGCCTCATCCGGCGCCAGCAAGAGCCCGCCATCCGTCATCGAGGGGCGGTAAGCGGACCCATCGTAATGCCGCGCATAACCGCCCGCCTCGCGGTGCAGCAACACACCCGCCGCATGGTCCCAGGGCAGCAATTTGCGGAACATCTGCACATGGCAATGCCCGGCCGCCAGCATACGGTATTGGTGCGCGGCGCAGCGGTAATCTGTCACCGCGGCCAGCTTGTCGAGCCGCTGGAGCACGTGGGAGCGCAGCGGTTCTTGCAAGAACCGCCAGGACATGGAGCCCACCATTCCGCTCACCGGCACGGGTGCTGCCACCTGCATGCGGCGGCGCGTGCCATCGGCGGCAACAAGCCAGGCGCCCTGCCCCTTCAGCGCAACGGCGCAATCATCGCCGAAGGGGTCGTAGATGAAGCCGGCCAGAATCTCATCCGCCTCCACCAATGCGGCCATCACGCCGAACAATGGCAGCTCGGCGGCAAAATTCGCGGTGCCGTCAATCGGGTCCAGGATCCACACGCGGCCCGGTTCAAGCAGCCGCTCGAGGCGCGCGGCGCCGCTCGCCACCGCCTCCTCGCCGATCACGTCATCGCCGGGGAACAGTTTGTGCAACCCCGCCTTCAAAGCTTTTTCCGCCGCCTCGTCGGCGATGGTCACCGGGTCCAGCGGCCCAGCTTTGGTGCGCACATCCTCCGGTGCCAGCTTCTTGAACCGGCTGAGAATCTCGGTCTTCGCCACATGGCGCAGCAGGCCGATGACGGCTTCCGCCTCACAATTGTTCACAGAGCTTCAAACCTCGCCTTATCGGCGGCGGAAAGCCGGACCTCGACCCGCACAAGCGTCTCGCCATCTTCGCGGGTCAGCACCTCGCCATGGCGGTAGAGCCAGGCGATCCGCGCGCCATCGGAAACCGGCACCTCCAGCGTGAACACCTCCAACGCGGCGGCAAGGCGCTCGTCTATTTCAGCGAGCAGGCGTGGCAGCCCCTCGCCGGTGAGGGCGGAGACCGCGATGCCTTCGCCCTGCACCACATGCGAGATGCCGCCCAGCACATCCGCCTTGTTCAAAACCTCCAGCGTGCGGGCGGGCCAACCTTCATCCACCGCGCCATCCTTGGCCATGCGATCCAGCACATTGCGCACATCCTTGGCCTGCGCCTCGGTGTCCGGGTGGGAAACATCCCGCACATGCAACAACAGGTCCGCCTCCGCCACTTCCTCCAGCGTGGCGCGGAAGGCGGCCACAAGCTCGGTCGGCAGTTCGGAGATGAAGCCCACAGTGTCCGAGAGGATGATGTTGCGGCCGGATGGCAGGGTGAGCCCGCGCATGGTGGGGTCGAGCGTCGCGAAAAGCTGATCCTCGGCCATCACCGTTGCCCCGGTGAGCGCGTTGAATAGGGTCGATTTACCCGCATTGGTGTAGCCCACCAACGCCACGATCGGGTACGGCACCTTCTTGCGCGCGCCGCGATGCAGCCCGCGGGTACGGCGCACATCCTCAAGCTCGGCCTTCAGCCGCACAATCCGGTCACCGATCAAGCGCCTGTCGGCCTCGATCTGCGTCTCGCCCGGGCCGCCGAGGAAGCCGAAGCCACCGCGCTGGCGCTCCAAGTGGGTCCAGGATCGCACAAGCCGCGAACGCTGATATTCCAGATGCGCCAGCTCCACCTGCAAGGCGCCTTCACGCGTACGGGCGCGTTCACCGAAAATGTCGAGGATCAGCCCGGTGCGGTCGATTACCTTCGCGCCCCAGGCTTTTTCCAGGTTGCGCTGCTGTACGGGCGTGAGGGTGGCGTCCACCACCACCACATCAACCATGGCATCCCGCAGGGCGGCACCCGCCATTTCCACCTGTCCACGGCCCAGCAAGGTGGCGGGGGTCAGGCTGCGGAGCTGGAACACATGCTCGTACACGATGACAAGCCCGATGGACGCGGCAAGCCCCACCGCCTCGGCCAGCCGCGCCTCGGCGGAACGGCTTTGCCCAGCCGCGAAGGCGGCCTGCTTATCCCACGGTAGAACTATGGCGGCCCGGCTTGGCGGGGGCGCGGTCTCCTTCATCCCGCCATCCCGCGCATCAATCCTCGGCTTCCGGGTCGTATTGCGGCTCTGGCGCGCGATTCAGCTTCAGCGTGCCCGGACCACCCTCGGCGGTTGGCGCGGCGCCTTCGGCGCGGCCACCCTCGAACAGCATGATCGGCGCGCCGGGCATAACGGTGCTGATGGCGTGTTTATAGACCAGCTGGGTGTGGCCATCCCGGCGCAGCAGCACCGAGAAATTGTCGAACCAGGTAATGACGCCCTGCAACTTCACGCCATTGACCAGGAACACCGTGACCGGCGTCTTGCTCTTGCGCACATGGTTCAGAAACACGTCCTGCACATTTTGCGATTTTTCGTTTGCCACGGCGGCATACCCCTTATGTTTTTGTCGCCCGCATTTTCGGGCGAGTGATCAATCCGTTGTAAAAAAGCTCAAGTTAAGCGGCTGCGTGGCGCATACCGCTGAGTTTTAAGTATAGCGAGATTGTGCAACGCGACAACACCACTTACCGGACTTGCCAGCATGGGGCTTTTCCCGCAATTCATGCCGGATACCGGAGTCCGCCATAAAATGGCCGTAAACGCCCAGCCAGACGCCCTGCCCGCGGAGCCTACCCAGGCCAAGCGCTTCGGCAAAACCCGCGCCGCGCAATCCAGCGCCACGCTGGAGGATTATGCCGAGCTGATCGACGATCTGCACGCGGGCGCAGGCGGGGCGCGGCCCACGGAGATCGCCCGCCGCCTTGGCGTTTCCCACGCCACGGCCATCAAGACCATCGGCCGCCTGAAACGTGCGGGGCTGGCGACATCGGTGCCTTATCATGGCGTGTCACTCACCGAGGCGGGACGGCAGCTGGCCGCGGCCAGCCGCGAGCGCCACCGCGTGGTGGTGGAGCTGCTCGTCGCCATTGGCGTGCCGCGCGAGGCGGCGGAGGAGGATGCCGAGGGAATCGAGCATTACATCTCGCCCGTTACCCTCGCCGCGTTTCGCGCCTTTCTAAAGCGCTAGAGCCGGATGACATGAGATCGAATCGCCCTGGCGATCGCTCTCATGTCTGAATCCGTCTCTGAACCAATGAATTAGAGGGCGATTCAGACTTCAGTTCCGCTCGCAAAGCGAGCGAACCTGAAGTCATCGCGCTCTAGAACCTTACCGAGAGCGCCACCGAGCCGTATTGGAAGGCCGGAGCGGAATGATGGAATTCGGGGGTCTCGAAGGTTTCCACCGCCGATATGCGCACGCCGCGATAGATAACCGCCGCGCCGAACTCCAGATCGCCCTGCAAATGCGTCAGCCCGGTGCCCCGGCTGGAACGGAAATCATTACCCTGGATCAGCATGTCGTGCGCCACGAAGCGCCCCAGCGCGCCGCCGAACACATACCAGACAAATGGCCGCGTGGGAGTGTACGCATCCATGCCGGAAAGCTGCGGCTGCATCACCGCCGGGCCAAAATCTGAATCCAACCCCTGGCCGAAGCGCACAATGCCCCCGGTCTGCGCGTAAATCTCGGTATTGCCCACCTGCCCGGTGATCTGCGGCAGCACCTGCACGCCGATGGGGCCGAAATCCGCCACATCCTCGCGCCAGATGCGGCCGCCGTATAAATCCAGCGTCGGCTCGTTATGCAACTGGTAGTGCCAGCCTTTGTTGGGGGTTTGCCCAATGACCTCGTGAAACCCGTTCTGCACGGATTGCCCAAGCGCCGCCGGCCCAACAATACCAACCGCCAGGCCCAGAATCGAACGCGTTTCGGTCGTGTCCTGAATCAGGCTGAGCCTTGTGGATAGCTGCCCGGCATAGGGGCGGTCCTGCGGATTGGGGTTGTAAGCCTGGGTGTTGGACGGGGTAAATATCTGCTGCTGGAGATCGATCTCCAGCCTCTGCGTGCCCTCACCGAACAGGCCATGGCCGAAATTTGCGATGAACCCTGGCACCCAGCCGGTTGGCCCCACATAACCCAGCCGCTCGCCGGAGGTGTAAAGCTCATCCGTGCTCGGAATCGAGAGCGCGTCGTTCTCAAGCTGAATGGTGACGATGCTGTGCGGATCGTCAGGCGGCACAGCGGCCAAGGCTGGCTTGGCGAGGCAAACAGACACAGCCACACCCAACGCGGCAAGAGAAATGGCGGTCGCGTATTTTTTCACTAGGATTAAACCTTTGCGGGCGTGGCGGTCAGCACGCTGCAAGATGTGACCCAACGTTACAAAATTGCAAGGTGTAACGCCCCGTTAAAAAAGCAAATCCGCCTAGCGTTCTTTCGCCGTTCCCAAGGCCAGATCGATCAGGCGTTCCAAAACCTCGCTCTCCTGCGCGCCGGCAATGGCATGTTCGCCGTCAATGAGAAAACATGGCACGCCGTTAATGCCCAGCCGGTGCGCGTGCAGATTTTCCGCATGCACGTGTTCCGAGCCCTCGCCTGAGGTGAGAAAACGCTCCACCGCCGCTTCGTCCATGCCCTCCCGCGCCGCCAGCGCGGCCAGCACGGCGGGGGCGCCAATGTCCAACCCCTCCACGAAATGCGCCGCGAATATGCGCTGCACCAACCGATCCGCCAGCCCCTCGCGCGCCGCTTCGCGGACCAGTCGGTGCGCATCCACGCTGCTGGGGGTGCGCCGGATCGCAGCGAAGTTGAACTCGATCCCCTCGGCGGCGCCAAGCTCGGCAATGGAGGCATAAAGCCGGCGCGCCCGCTCTTCGGCGCCGAATTTGCGGATCATGTAATCGGCGCGGGGCATGCCGCCACGCGGCATGTCCGGGTTCAACAAAAATGGGCGCCAGTGCAGTTCCACATTCAGTTCCTGCCTACGCGCCAGCAGGAAGGAAAGCCGCTTCACCCCAAGATAGCACCACGGGCAAACGAAATCGAAAACGATTTCGACCACAAGCCCAGCCGGCATGGGGGCCAAAATATTCATTATAGAGTTCTAGCGCGTTCTGCCGCCGGAGACGAGAGCGTATTGTGCTGGAAGGCGACGATGCGCGCATGCGGCGAAAGCTCTCAAACCTTGTTTGAAACGGAATTATCTCCTAATTCCTCGCCATGACCGAAAACGAGAATATGACGCCCGAAGACCAGGCCCCGCCGGATGAAAAATTGCTGGAGGCGCCTGATGAGCGCATCACCCGGCTTGAGCAGGAATTGCAGGAGATGCGCGACAAATGGCTGCGCGCCGAGGCCGAGATGGCCAATCTGCGCGCCCGCACCAAGCGCGATGTTGAGGATGCGCGGCTCTACGCCGTGCAGAAATTCGCCAAGGACGTGGTGGAAGCGGCCGAGAACCTGAAGCGCGGCATCGACAGCCTGCCGAAGAAGGACGAGGACGAGCCCGAGCTTGTCACCAAGCTGCGCGACGGGTTCGAAGGCATCGAACGCGCTTTCGTCGGTATGCTGGAACGCAATGGCATCACCCGAACCGACCCCACCGGCGCCGCGTTCGACGCCAACCTGCACCAGGCCATGGCCGAGCAGGAAAGCGCTGACCACCCCGCCGGCACCGTGCTGCAAGCCTGGAGCCAGACCTGGCAGCTGAATGGCCGCCTGCTGCGCCCGGCGATGGTTGTGGTTTCCAAGGCGCCTGCGCAGAACTGAGCCGGAGCATTATTTTGTTGGGTTTGAGGCCGCGCTCTTGGGGGCGGCCCCGCCCAACCCGAATATGCCGCGCAGAAATCCCGGTGTGAGCGCCGAAAGCGGATTCACCCCCACCTGCGGATCATCAAGCGGCCCTTTCACATGCGCCCGCATCGCGATCAGCCCGCCGCCTTTCTCCGCGGCGAACAGTTTGCCCAGCAGCGGAATTTTTCCAGGCAGCGAATTGATCGCGTAAGCGGGAACGATGGTGGTGTCGAGGTCGCAGATGCCGGTGCCGGTGTTCACGGTGCCGCTGGCAGTGAAGCCCAGCGATTCGGAATAGGCGTCGGCGCCCTGCAGGGCAAGCACGTCACCGTCCAATGTAAATGGAAACGTGGCGTGGTCGATCAACAGCCCGGGGCCAGAAACCACCTCCGCCAGGCCATAAAGCGTAACCGCCTGCAATACCTTGATAAAGCCCGGCGCATTCACCAGCCGCGCCTGGCTCAGCCGCAAACTGCCCTTGGCCGGACCGCCGCCATACTCGGCTTGCAAATTCAGCGTGCCGCCACGCATGCCGCCGTAAATGCCCATCGCCTTCAACAGCGCGCCCGCGTCATCGCCTTGCATGGTCAGGCTGCGGCGCGTGTCAGAAAGCGGCGCTACTGTCACGCTCACGCCTTGCGCCGTGCCGGTGGCATGGCTGAGGTCATAGCCCTGGCCTGAAGCCGTCAATTGCACATCCGCAAGCCCCGGTGCGGGTGGCTTGGAGACATAAAGCGTTTGAAACGCCAGGGCGGCCTGCCAGGGCGGCCCCGGCGCGGCGGACTTGGCCGGAGCCGACTTTGCCTGCGTTTCAGCTTTCTTCCAGCCGCTCCGGCGCAAGTCCAGCGCTATGCCCTTCGCCTTCAGCACCCATGGCGCGCCGGCGCTGGCGGGGGCCTGCAAGGTGCCGCTGGCCTCTGACCGGCCAATGCGTGCCTCTGCCAATATGAACAGCCCCCCATGGCTATGCCCTTGCACGGAAAGCCCCGGTGCTTGCATGTCCAAGCTCTGGATATCGGCCAGGTTCCCGTCATGCAGTGTGAATTGGGCGGAGAGGCTGCCAAGGCTGCCCGGTGTTTTCTCCCAGCCCAAAAGCGGCAGGGCCAGACCGGCAGGGGTGAGATCCGCCGTTACCTCGGCCTGTTGCCGCCCGTTCGGCGGCCCTGTCACTGAAAATTCAAAAGGTGCTGAGCCCTGCGCGGCGGAGGAGACGCTGGTTGGCGTATCCAGCCCGAAGGCATGCCAGAGCGTCGGCCCGGCGGTGCCTTTGATGGATAGCGTCTGGCCGCCATTGCGGCTGAAATCCTGGTCCATCGTCACGCTGGCGGGCTCATCCGCGAAATCCGCCGTGGCGGCGGCATGCAGCATGTGGCCATCCGTAACCAACGCCACCTGCCCGTTGGTGAAGCCAATGCCCGGAATGGGTGTGCCCATCCGCACGCTGGTCAGGTTCGTCCGCACATTCAGCGCCACATCCGCCACGCTCAAATTCTTCTTGAACGGGATCGTCGCGGTCAGAATCCCCCGCGCCTCGCCGGTCGCGCCTTTTATCTCAGGCGGGGTGGTATCCAGCAGGTTGAGTGGCGGCGCACCCAATATCGCCAGCACATCCTGCACCCGCCCAGCAAGGTCGAGCTTGAGGTCCCCGAACTGATCCTTGGCCGTCAGATCCGTGATCACCAGGCTGCCGCTTTCCAGGTTAACCCCTCCTGTCTCGCCGCTGCTGGCGGTTATCACCGCCGTATCGGCCCCCGGCATGGTGAAGACGCCGTTCAGATGCTGGATCGGCACCGCGCCGCGCAGCCAGGTCAGCGTGAGGTCGTCACCGCTGAACTGGCCCTGCGCGTTTTGCAACTGGAAATGGGAGAGATCGCCATTGGCCGACATGTCGAAGGTGAATTGCGCATCACGCGCGGTGCCGCCGGTGATGTTCCGCGTCACCCATCTGCGCGTGTCCCGCAGCACGTCCGGCGGCCAGAAATCCGGCAGGTCCGCCGCATGCACCATATCCACCCGGATGTTCAGCCGCCCCAGCCACAGCCTGTTAAGATGCGCCTGGAAGCTGAAGGTCAGAAGCGGCGCGCTCCGCCCGCGCTGGGCGAACTGCACCATGCCATTCGTGACATTCACGCCGCCATTACTTGCAACCGCGAGATCGAAATGGGCGGCACTCAACGCCACGGTGTCTTTCCCGCGGCCAATGCTGCCCGCGCCGATGGCGACATAAACCGCCCCATGCTGGAGCGTGAAACCGTCCCCTGGCCAGAGATTCGCGTACCAGGAAACCGGTACGTTGCCGCCTGGAAATGTGGCGCCCATTCCGCTCAGCAGCACCGGCTGGCGGCCTCCGAACAAATCCGCCACGGGCAAAGAGAGATCGGCATAGGGAATATCCGCGAGCGTGCCGCCCGATCCGGTCTGAATTTTAATGTTCGCGAGCTGCAGCACCAGCGGCATGGCGCCGCCACTGTGGTAACCGGCCCAGGCGAGTTCGGCCTTGGCCACATGCACCTCCACGCCCTCGCCGGTCACGCGCGAGGCCAGATAGGAGGCCAGTTTCGGCACCTCCAGCGGCCCCTTTGAGAGCCTGTAGGCGAATATCCCCAACATAGCCATGACGAGCAGAAGCAGCAGCGTGGCGATACGGCCAAGCTGGTGCAGCGCTTCTACAACTATCCAGGCTGCTTGACCTCGGCGCGGCTTCATTCTGTTCTGCTTGCCAGATGCCTAGTGATCTTCACAAGCCATGCTTCCCGCAGCCGGCTGATATAGCGGCGGCAGAGCGGCTATGCGCGGACTTCGCGGGCCTTGGCGCGCGAGAGGCGGGTTTTGCCGCCACCGAATCGGGTGCCGCCCTTCTGGCCGCCCTGGGCGGCAACGCACCCTATCTGGCCGATCTGGCGTGCCGCGAGCCCACCACACTGATTGCCTGCCTGGAAACCGGTCCACAAGCGGAAGCCCAGGCTGTGCTGGCCGGGCTGGATGCTCTGCCCCCCAGCCTGCCCCATGCCGGCCTCAGCGCTGCGTTGCGCCGGGCCAAGCGGCAAATGGCGCTGGCCATCGCCATCGCGGATATCGGCGGCATCTGGGCGCTGGAACAGGTGACCGGCGCGCTCTCCGACCTTGCCGAAACCACTCTGCGCGCCGCCACGCGCCACCTGCTGCGCAACCTGCACGACGCGGGTGAAATCACCCTGCCCCATCCTGAGGAACCGGAACGTAAAAGCGGCTTCGTGGCACTGGCGCTGGGCAAGCTCGGCGCACGGGAGCTTAATTATTCCTCGGATATTGATCTGGTGCTGCTGTTCGACCCCTCGGCACCGCCCTATCAGGCCGAATCGCAACGGCTGATGGCCCGGCTGGCGCGGGACCTCACCACCCTGCTCTCGGCGCGCGATGAGGAAGGCTACGTATTCCGCATGGATTTGCGGCTGCGCCCGGACCCTAGCGCCACGCCCCCCGTCATCTCCCTGGCCACGGCACTTTCCTATTACGAGGCCCATGGCCGCACCTGGGAGCGCGCGGCGTTCTCCAAGGCGCGGCCGGTGGCGGGCGACCTGACGCTTGGCCGGCATTTCCTCGCCGCCATCCGCCCCTTCATCTGGCGCCGCTACCTTGATTTCGCGGCCATCTCGGACATTCACGAGATGAAGCGCCAGATCGACGCACAGCACAGCACCAAAGGACTGCACGGGCTGGATGTGAAGCTGGGGCGCGGTGGCATCCGGGAGATCGAGTTCATCGTGCAGACGCTGGGACTTGTCTGGGGCGGACAAAACCCGGCTTTGCGCATCCCCGCCACGCTGGAGGCCCTGCCCGCCATGGCTCGCGCCGGGCATATCCCCGAACGTGATGCCCGCCAACTCGCCACCGATTACCGGGAGCTGCGCCGCGTGGAACACCGGCTGCAAATGGTGGCGGACCGCCAGACCCATGAACTGCCCGCCACCGACGCCGCCTTGGATGCTTTCTGCGTCTTCCTGAACGCGCCGCATTTCAAGCGAGATTTCCCCCGCCTGCTGAACCGCGTGCACAAGCATTTCCTGGAATTCTTCGATGCCGGGGCGGAAGACGGCAAGGGCGCGCTGGACCCTGGCCAAAACGGCCCGCCGCCCGCCACCTTCTCGACCAGGCTGCACGAACTGGGCTTCAAGGATGACAAGCACATTGCAGAACGCCTGCGGGAATGGGCCTCCGGCACCATGCCCGCCTTGCGCTCTCCACGGGCACGGGAATTGCTGGAAACACTGCTGCCGCACCTGCTCTCAGCCCTTGGCGCGCAGCCGGAACCAGACAAAGTATTCGCGCATTTCGATACGCTGCTCGGCCGCCAGCGCGCCGGGGTGCAGCTATTGTCCCTGTTCGCCCGCAACCCCGCCCTGCTGCGGCGCCTGGCCGCCGTGCTGGGCGCGGCCCCGGCGCTTTCGGATTATCTGTCCGACGACCCGCAAGCGCTCGACGGGCTTCTGGCCCCGCAGGCGCGCTTCGCTGCCCCCCGGCCTTTGCTGCGCCACCTGCTGGCCGAAGCGGAGGATTTGGAGCAGGCCGCCGCCACCATGCGGCGCTTCGTGCGGCAGGAGGAATTTCACCTCTCCGTCGCCACGCTGGAAGGCAGGTTGGACGCGAATGAGGCCGGGCACCTGCGCAGCACGCTGGCGGAAGCAGCACTTTCGCAACTTCTGCCCTTCGTCATCGCCGCGCAAAAGGCGCGCCTGGGCAAGGTGCGCGGCACGAAAATCGCCATTGTGGCGCTGGGCAAGGCCGGCGCGGGCGAGATGCTGGCGGGCTCCGACCTCGACCTGATGCTGATCTACGATCACGCGCCCGCCGCCATCGCCCCCACCCATTGGTTCGTGCGGCTCAGCCACAGCTTCATCGGCGCGCTTACGGCACAAGGGCCGGGCGGGCCGGTTTATCATGTGGATATGCGGCTGCGCCCTTCCGGTAACCAGGGGCCGGTGGCCGTCTCGCTCGCCGCCTTCCGCAATTACCACGCCCGCGAATCCTGGACCTGGGAACGCCTCGCCCTCACCCGCGCGCGGGTGATGGCCGCCACCCCCGGCTTTGCCGCCACCGTACGCGAGGCGATGTTGAGCGCGCTCTGCCGCCCGGAACCTAGCGCCAAGATATTGGCCGACACCGCCGCCATGCAGGCGAGGCTCGCGACCGAAATGCCACCGCGCGGTGCGTTCGACCTACGGTCCATCCCCGGCGGCATGATGGAGGTGAGCTTCATCGCCCAGGCGCTGCAACTCATCCACGGCCCCACCGAGCCTGCCTTGTTCCAGCCCAACACGGCGGCGGCGCTGAAAGCCTTGGCCGATGCCGGACATCTGCGCCAGAGCGAAGCCGGAACGCTGATCCACGCGGATTTCCTATGGCGGACTGTTCAAGGCATCAACCGCATCACCGGCCTAGCGAGCCGCGCCACCTCACCGCCCGCCGCCATGCAGGAGCCGCTGCTGCGCGCCGCCAGTTTTGAAACGCTGGAGGCGCTGCAAGGCGAAATTACCGATACCGCGAAGGCCGCGCACGAGATCTTCTCACGTCTGATTATAGAAGGAGCTGCCACATGAGTTTAACCGAAGGAGCCAAGGCACCGGATTTCTCAATGCCCTCCACCGGCGGACGCACAATCTCGCTCAGCAGCCTGAAGGGCAAGCCATTCGTGCTCTATTTCTACCCCCGCGCCGACACGCCCGGCTGCACCAAGGAAGCCTGCGCCTTCCAGGCGGGCTTGCCGGATTTCTCGCGGCTCGGCGTCACCGTTATCGGCGTTTCCAAGGACAGCATGAAGGCGCTGGAAAAATTCGCGGAGAAATACACGCTGGAATTTCCCCTCGCATCCGATCCCGAGGCCAAGGTGATCGACGCCTATGGCGCCTGGCAGGAGAAATCCATGTACGGCAAGAAATACATGGGCATCGAGCGTTCCACCGTGCTCGTGGATGCAAAAGGCAAGGTCGCGAAAATCTGGCCAAAGGTGAAAGTTGATGGCCATGCCGATGATGTTTTGAACGCCGTGCAGGCATTGGGCTAGAAGGCTTGGCAATGCGTTAAAAAATCAAGCGCGAAGACAAAATTTTACGATACGTTAACGGTTTTGGACGATCATGAGCCCATAATGGAGAAAGGTTCATGAAACGATGTCCGGACTGATCGAAATTCCATCTTCCGGTACATGCCATTACGATATCAGCTCCAATTCCGCCCTTTGGCTGGAGGAGCAGCGTGCCCGCAGCCTCGCGGATTACGAGATTCTGGACAGCGCGCCGGAAATCTCGTTTGACGATCTTACTTATCTTGCCGCAAGTTTTTGCAATGCCGCCGCCGCGCTTATATGTTTTTTCACGCCGGACGGGCAATGGGTGAAGGCCAGTTGGGCCGGCACCACCCATGCCGCCCGGCTGCATCATTTGCCCCGGCACGCCAAACTGTACGACCCCGGCCTGCACACAAGCGGCGGCATTCTTCTGCAAACCGGCGCTGCCGGGCCGGACCTCGCGGCCTGCAAGCTGCGTATCCTGGCCGCGGCACCCCTCGCCGCGCCAGACGGGCTGGCGCTCGGCAGCCTTTTGCTGCTGGACCGGCGCGAGCGCGCCCTGACCGATGGCCAGCTTGCGACACTTTCAAAACTTACCGCGCAAACCACGCGGCTTCTTGAATTGCGCCGAACCCTGGTGGGGCTTTCCGAAGCCAATGCGCGGCTTGGCCAGCAAAACATGACCGACGCGCTCACCGGCATTCCCAACCGCCGTGCTTACGACCACAGGCTGGCGGTGGAAGTCTCGCGCGCCGGGCGCACCGGCGACGCGCTTTGCCTGCTGCTCGCGGATATCGACCAGTTCAAAGCCTATAACGACGAATATGGCCACCCGGCGGGAGACACGGCGCTGCAATGCGTGGCAAGGCTGCTGCGCGGGGCGCTGCGCCCGTACGACTTTTTGGCCCGCTATGGCGGCGAGGAATTCGCCATCGTGCTACCCTCAACAGACCTGACGGACGCCCTGATGGTGGCGGAACGCATCCGCGCTTTGGTCGCGGGCGCGGACCTGCCGCATCGCAAGCTCAGCGTTTCCCTTGGCGTGTCACGGCTGGATATCGAATCCGGCCCCCGGGCGCTGATGCTGGCGGCCGATAATGGCTTGTACCGGGCAAAGGCCGCGGGCCGGAACAAAGTGGTGATCGGCAAATTGCGGGAAGATGACGTGGCCGGTTCCGCGCGGGCCTGAACGCGCGAAGGGCTGGTTTAGAACAACCCCGCGCCGGAGAGGCCGCCATAAACCCCCAGCCCCGCCGTGATCACCGAAAGCGTTATGGTGAGGCCGGCATACCAGCCGCGCAGCCGCACCGCGGGGGGCAGAGATTTCAACCCCAGCATCACCAGGAAGCCGAGCACCAGCGGCAGCAACAACGCGTTCATCACCTCCACGGCGATGTTCAGGATGACGAGATTCGGCACCACGCCCACCAACACGGCCCCGCAAATGAGGCAGGCCGCATAAACTCCGTAGAACCACTTGGCGCGGAAAGGATGGTCCTCCAGCGAGCGGCGATAGCCCGTGACCTCACCGAGCCCCCAGGCCAGCGCCAGAGAGGCGACGATGGAAGCAACCAGCCCCGCCCCCAGCACGCCGATGCCGAAGATCAGCTTGCCCATGGTGACGCCCAAATACGGGATAAGCGCCGCCGTGATATCGCCCACGGTATTAAGGTTGGCATTAGGGTTTTTCAGCCCGATCGTGGCGGCGGTCGAGATCAGCACAGCGGCCATCACCAACTGGGTGACGACGGAGCCGATCGCCGTATCCCATTTCGCATAGCGAAAATCCGCCGGCGATAGTTTCTTATCCGCGATGGCGGATTGCTGGTAGAAAATCATCCAGGGCATGATCACCGCGCCGATATTCGCGGCGACGAGATACAGATAATTCTTGTTGGCCAGAGCGGGTTGCAGCATCTGCGATGCAATCTGGTGGCCGTCCGGCTTCGAGACGAAGGCGATGACGAAGAACACAAACTCGAACAATCCCAATGCCATCGCCACGCGTTCCACCCGGCGGTAGGAGCCGGTGAACGCCACAACCAGTAGAAACAGAACGGAAAGGCCCAAGGTAACGGGGCGCGGCACGCCATAAAGCTCCCCTACCCCCGCAACGCCGGAAAATTCCGACAGCAGCGCGCCCACGGTGGCCACGGCCAGCCCAGCGGCGGAAAGCCAGGCCCAGCCTTTGCCAAATGTGTCACGGATCAGCTCGCCATGCCCCTTGCCGGTAAAAATACCCAGCCGCACGGTAAGCTCCTGCACAACATACAGGATAGGCATGAGCAGGAATTGCAGCAGCAGCAGCCTGTAGCCCCAGGCCACACCGGATTGCGAGGCTGTGATGATGCTGCCCACCTCGGTATCGGCCAGCATGACGACAAGCCCCGGCCCAAACACAGCCATGAACGGCAGGGCAACGCGGCGAGCAGACGAAGCGGTTTCCGACACGGCAATTCCTTACTTGCAATTGAGAATAATTTTCAACAACCGAGCGCGTAATGCACTCCGCCCCGTCTGTCAATGCGACTTAATGCTGTGTTTTAGGGCAATAAAAGCTACTGCGGCCGGATTGGGTGATCTGCTTCACCCCCGCGCAGGCAGGCGGGCCTGGGCAACGCTCGCACGGCTCGCCGGTGCGGCCATAAACCTTCCAGGCATGCTGGAAATAGCCCAATTCGCCGCTCGGCTGCACGTAATCACGCAAGGATGATCCGCCCGCCGCAATCGCCTCAATCAGCGTGGCGCGCACGGCCTGGGCCAGCGCCTCCAGCCTCGGGCGGGAGATTTTTCCCGCGGCACGGGTGGGCAGTATCCCCGCGCGGAACAAGGCCTCGCTGGCATAGATATTCCCGATCCCCGCCACCACATGCTGGTCCAGCAGCACGGCTTTTATGGGTGCTGTGCGCCCCTTCACCACCCCGGCCAGATAAGCCCCGGAAAATTCGTTGCCCAGCGGCTCCGGCCCCATGCCCGCCAGCAGCTTGTGGGAATCCTCATCCATAGTGCGCACCAGGTCCAGCGCCCCGAACCGGCGCGGGTCCACAAAACCCACGCGCCCGCCATCCTCGGTCTCTATGGTCAGGTGTTCATGCGCCGCCTCTGGCTTGTCCAGCAGCATCCGGCCGGACATGCCGAGATGAATCAGCATGGACCAGCCGTTATCCAGCCGCATCAGCATGAATTTGCCGCGCCTGCGGAAGCCAAGCACCACCGCGCCCGTCAGCACGCGCGGCAATTCCGGGGGCACGGGCCAACGAATATCGGCACGGCGCAGAATGGCGCGGCTTATGCGCCGGCCGGTCAGGTGACCGTCCAGCCCGCGCATCACGGTTTCAACCTCGGGGAGTTCCGGCATGGCGAAACAAGGCTATAAAGGCGCCCATGAGCCAGAGCAATGAAGGCGATACCGCCGATTTCGGTTTCCGTTCCGTACCCCGAGAGGAGAAAAGCTCCCTGGTCAGGGAGGTGTTCGACTCCGTGGCGGGCAAGTACGACATCATGAACGACCTGATGTCGCTCGGCATCCACCGGCTCTGGAAGCGCGAGTTCCTCAACGCCCTGGACCCGCGCCCGCACCACAAGCTGCTGGACCTCGCGGCGGGCACGGGGGACATCACCTTCGGCTGGCTGAAGCGCGGCGGCGGGCCGGTGGTGATGTCGGACATCAACAATTCCATGCTGAACGTGGGGCGGGACCGCGCCACCGCCAACGGCTATCTGGGCGATATCGAATTGCTGGTGGCGGACGCGGAAAATCTGCCGCTGCCGGATGGCCATTTCGACCGCGTTTCCATGGCGTTCGGCCTGCGCAACTGCACCAACAAGCAGAAGGTGATCGAGGAGGCCTTCCGCCTTTTAAGCCCCGGCGGACGCTTCTTGGTGCTGGAATTCTCCAAGCTACAAATCGCTGGGTTGGAAAAACTCTACGATGCCTGGTCCTTCCAGGCTCTACCCAAAATCGGCGGCGTTATCGCCAAGGATAGCGACAGCTACCAGTATCTGGCCGAGAGCATCCGCATGTTCCCGCCGCAGGAGGAGCTGAAACGCATGTTCGAGGCGGCAGGATTTGAACGCGTGAGCGTCCGCAACCTCTCCGGCGGCATCGCCGCCATTCATGCGGGCTGGAAACTGTGAAACGCATCCTGCTCATCGTCACGGGCGGCATTGCCGCCTATAAGGCGCTGGAGCTGGTGCGCCTGGCCACCAAAGCGGGCATCGGCGTCACCGCCGTGCTCACCAAATCCGGCGCGCAATTCGTCACCCCGCTCTCTTTGCAGGCACTCACCGAGAACAAGGTCTATCAGGACCTGTTTTCCCTCACCGACGAAAGCGAGATGGGGCATATCGAGCTGTCCCGCTCGGCGGATCTGGTGGTGGTGGCCCCCGCCACGGCGGATATCCTCGCCAAAATGGCCGCCGGGCTGGCGGATGACCTCGCCAGCACCCTCCTTCTGGCCACCGACAAGCCCGTGCTGGTGGCCCCGGCCATGAATGTGCGCATGTGGCAGCACCCGGCCACCGAGGCCAACATGGCTTTGCTGAAGCAACGCGGCGTGAAAGTGGTGGAGCCGGATGAAGGCCCGATGGCCTGCGGCGAATATGGCCCCGGGCGCCTTGCCGAGCCGCCGGAAATCCTCGCCGCCATCCAGGCCGCGCTGAATAACGGGCCGTTGCAGGGCAAGCACGCCATCGTCACCTCCGGCCCCACCCATGAGCCGATCGACCCGGTGCGCTTCATCGCCAACCGTTCCTCCGGGCGCCAGGGCCACGCCATCGCCTCGGCTTTGGCGGCGCTGGGGGCCCGCGTCACCCTTATCTCCGGCCCCGTCGCCCTGCCAGACCCTCTGGGGCTCACCACCGTGCATGTGGAAACCGCCCGCGAGATGCAGGCGGCGGTGCAGGCCGCCCTGCCGGCGGATATCGCCATCTGCGCCGCCGCCGTGGGGGATTGGCGCACCGAAACCGAGGCCGGGCAGAAGATCAAAAAAGATGGCGGCGCGGCGCCTACCCTGATTTTGGCCGAAAACCCGGATATTCTGGCGGGCATTTCCGCCCCCGGCCCGCAGCGCCCGCGCCTCGTCGTCGGCTTCGCCGCGGAAACGGAGAAGCTCGCGGAACACGCTACAGCCAAACGCGCCCGCAAGGGGTGCGACTGGCTGGTGGCGAATAATGTCGGCGGCACCGGCATTATGGGCGGCAACGAGAACGAGGTGCTGCTACTGACCGGCACCGGCAGCGAGCACTGGGACCGCATGAACAAACTGGCGGTGGCGCAGAAGCTCGCCGCGAAGATTGGAGAATATTTCGCATGAAATCTGTTGGCGTAAAAATTCTTCGCCTGCCGCATGGCGAGGGGCTGGACCTGCCTGCTTATGCCACGCTCGGCGCCGCGGGAGCGGACCTTCTGGCCGCTGTGCAATCACCCGTCACCATCGCCCCCGGCAAGCGCGCCCTCATTCCCACCGGCTTCTGCATCGCCCTGCCAGAAGGCTATGAGTTGCAGGTGCGCCCGCGCTCAGGGCTCGCGCTGAAAAACGGCATCACTTTGCCCAATTCTCCCGGCACAATCGATGAGGATTATCGCGGCGAGGTCGGCGTCATTGTTCTAAACACCGGCGATGCACCGTTCGAGGTGACGCGCGGCATGCGCATCGCCCAGGCGGTGCTGGCCCCGGTGGTGCGCGCGGCTTGGGAAGAAGTCTCGGATCTCAACGAAACCAAACGCGGCGCGGGGGGGTTCGGTTCTACCGGGCATTAACCCGCCGCTCAGTTCATTTCTGTCATGAAAGCGCAATTCATTCCCCGGTGACAAACCCCCGCCACATGGCTAAGGGGGCAAGACACCCACCCGAAGCCAGGCGGCCCGATGCGAAATTATACCCCCCCTGCCCTGGCTGGGCACCGCATTCCCAACCGCTTCGACGGCGCGGCCATGCTCGTGGTCCTGGGGTTGCTCATCGCGCTGGTAGAGGTTGGGCGCACCACCATCAACATGCCGATCGCGCAGATCGAAAACACGCCCATCCATCTAAGCCCGGACTGGCTGCCTTATTACGCACTGCGCTCCACCGCGCGCATGTTTGCCGCCCTGCTGTTCTCGCTGTTTTTCACCTTCACCTACGCGACGGTTGCGGCAAAATCGCGCCGCGCCGGGATGGTGCTCATCCCCATCCTGGACATTCTGCAATCCGTGCCCATTCTGGGCTTCCTCACCTTCACCACGGTGTTTTTCCTGCATCTTTTCCCCGGGCGGGTGATGGGCGCGGAGCTGGCCTCGGTATTCGTGATCTTCACCAGCCAGGCCTGGAACATGGCCTTCAGCTTCTACCAGTCCCTCACCACCCTGCCGGCGGATTTGCAGGAGGCTTCGCGCAGTTTCCGCCTTTCACCCTGGCAGCGCTTCTGGAAGTTGGATGTGCCCTTCGCCATGCCCGGCCTCGTCTGGAACACCATGCTCTCAATGTCCGGCGGCTGGTTCTTCGTGGTGGCGTCGGAGGCCGTGACGGTCGGCAACACCCAGTTCACTTTGCCCGGCATCGGCTCCTACGTGGCGGTGGCGCTGGAAAAGAAAGACCTGACCGCCATCCTCTACGCCATCCTGGCCATGTTGGTGGTGATTTTGCTCTACGATCAGTTGCTGTTCCGCCCGCTGGTCGCGTGGTCCGGCAAATTCCGGTTCGAGACCACGGCCGCCATCTCCGGCCCAGAGCCCTGGATGCTGAAGCTGCTGCGCCGCGCCGCCTTGTTCCGCGCCATCGGTGAAACAATTGGGGGCGGTTTCGAGACCATCTTCAGGCTCCGCCTTTCCTTCCGCCAGCCGGGCCAGGTGGATGAAACCAGTGAACCCTCGCCCGTCGTGGATGGCGTCTGGTTTCTGATGATCGCCGCCGTGGCGATCTATGCCGGCTGGAACATCGTTAACTATGTGTCCACCACCCTGCATTGGCACGATCTGTTCACCGCGCTGCTGATGGGGGTTTACACGGCCATCCGCGTTTCGGTGCTGATGATCATCGCCGCCGCCATCTGGGTGCCGGTGGGGGTGTGGATCGGGCTGCGGCCAAAAGCCACGCGCATCGCCCAGCCCATCGCGCAATTTTTGGCTGCCTTCCCGGCCAATCTGCTGTTTCCGCCGGTGGTGCTGGCCATCGTGTATTTCCACGTCAACCCGAATATCTGGCTGACGCCGCTCATGCTGATCGGCACGCAATGGTACGTGCTGTTCAACGTGATCGCGGGTGCCGCCGCCTTTCCGGGAGACATGAAGGAGGCCGTGGCGAATTTCCAGATTCATGGCCTGCTCTGGTGGCGCAAGGTGATGATCCCCGGCATCCTGCCGTACTTCATCACCGGCGCGCTCACCGCATCGGGTGGGGCGTGGAACGCCTCCATCGTCGCCGAAGTGGCAAGCTGGGGGCATGAGCAGCTCGCGGCACAGGGGTTGGGCGCCTATATCGCCCAGGCCACGGCGGCGGGTAACACGCCGCGCGTTGTTTTGGGGGTGGCGGTGATGGCCAGTTTCGTGATCCTCTTCAACCGCATCCTGTGGCGGCCGCTTTACGCCTACGCCGTCCGCCGCACCACGCTGGGGTAATCGCCATGGACCAGATCACCACGCCGCTCGTTACCGTGCGCCATTGCCGCCAGGCCTACCATAAGGAGGCCAGCGCCGACCTCGTGGTGCTGGATGATGTGAACCTCACTTTGCAGGAAGGCGAGATCGTCGCTCTGCTCGGGCGCTCGGGCTCCGGCAAATCCACGCTGCTGCGCATCGTCGCCGGGCTGCTGAAGCCCACCTCCGGCGAGGTGAACTGGCGAGGCGCACCGCTGAAAGGCCCCGCCCCCGGCGTGGCGATGGTGTTCCAGAGCTTCGCCCTGTTCCCCTGGCTCACCGTGCAGGAAAATGTGGAGCTCGGCCTGGAGGCCCTGGGGGTGAAACGGGACGACCGCGAGGAACGTTCGGAGGAGGCGATCGACCTCATCGGCCTGGGCGGTTACGACGGCGCCTACCCCAAGGAATTATCAGGCGGCATGCGCCAGCGCGTGGGGCTGGCACGCGCCCTGGTGGTTCACCCGGACCTCTTGCTGATGGACGAGCCCTTTTCGGCCCTGGACGTGCTGACCGCCGAGACCCTGCGCACCGACCTCATCGATCTCTGGATGGACGGCAAGCTGCCAGTGAAATCCATCCTGATCGTAACGCATAACATCGAGGAGGCGGTGCTGATGGCGGACCGCATCCTGGTATTCTCCTCCAACCCTGGCCGGGTGGCGCATGAGTTGCGCGTGCCCTTCACCCACCCACGCAACCGCTTCGACCCCGCCTTCCGCCAGATGGTGGACGATATTTACGGCATCATGACCCGCCGCAAAGCGCCGGAGGTGCACGCCGCCGCCGCTGCCCCCAACCCATTCGCCCACCCTCTGCACCCGGTTGGCACCAACCTGATGGCGGGCCTGCTGGA
>JAGXAE010000120.1 GCA_018971725.1 Pseudomonadota bacterium
CTGCTTCAAAAACCCGGTCTCGTCGATCACCAGCACCGCATCGCCGTCAGCCAGATGCTCAACCACATAGTCACGCACCACGTCGCGCAGATCATCCGCTTCCCAGCGGTCGCGGCCAAGCAATGCCTGCTGCCGCCACGGGCCAGGATCACCCGCCGCTTCCGCACGCATCCACCCCGTCTTGCGCGAGCAGCCCATCCAGAAACAGCCCCGCATTCTCGGCAGTCCGCGATTGCGCGAACAGTGGGCTAATACGAAGCTTCACATCTCGCAACGACGACGCCAGCAATTCCAGCGTCGTCTCAACAGGTGCAAAGCCGCTCCATGAAACCTGAACCATGGTAACCCATAGATTCAGAACTCAGGCCCCACCGCAAGAGAAAAATTACAACTGTAATGCTAAGACTTTCCGGGAGCGACTCATGAAGCAGAAGTATTTTTACGAGCCCGCCGCGGGACATGGACTTGCGCATGATCCCTTAAATGCCATCGTAGGACCGCGTCCTATCGGCTGGATTTCCACAATCGGCGGGAATGGTAATGTAAATCTGGCGCCGTACAGCTTTTTCAACGGCTTTTGCTACACGCCGCCGATTATCGGTTTTTCGAGCAATGGTGAGAAGGATACGTTGCGCAATGCGCGGGAGACCGGCGAGTTTGTCTGGAACCTGGTTGACCGTAAGCTGGCGGTGGCGATGAACCAAAGCAGCGCTCCGGCGCGTTACGGTGTGGATGAGTTTGAACTCGCGGGGCTAAAAAAGGCGTCAGCGAGACTGGTGGCGCCGCCCATGGTGGCCGCTGCGGGTGTGAATTTTGAATGTCGCGTTTCGGATATCATTAGGCTGAAAGGCTGGCGCGGGGAGGACGCGCCGGCATGGCTGGTGCTTGGCGAGGTGGTGGGGGTGCATATCAAGCCAGATCTGCTCAAAGATGGCGTGTTTGATACGTTTGGCGCTCAGGTGATTCTTCGAGCCGGTGGCCCTACAGCTTATACGGAGATCAGCCCAGATAGCCGCTTTGACATGCGGCGCCCGGAATAGGCATCAACCGGGCAACAATGCGCGTCCTTGGCTGTCGTGCCCCAGAGCGGTGTAAGCGCCAACCATACCCATGGTGAGGCGGCCGTAAAAATGGGGGAACAGATCGCCTCCGCGCGAGGCTTCCCATTTCAATGCGTCTCCCAATGGCGCGAGGGGAATGGCGGCAATGACTAGCCCATCCTGCCCTGAAAAATGTTTGGTAAGCGTCTCGTCCAGTTGCGCGGCGGTTGAAAGGTGGATGTAGCCATCCACGATGTCGACCGGCGCGCCGGCGAAGCTTCCATTGCGCAAGCTGTCGAATTGGGCTTGTGTCAGAACCTTGTAAGCGACCTGGCAAGTCATATGGGGTTGTCTCCGCTGCGGCGGGTATGCCGCGCACCATGTGGGCAGGCAAGCCGCCAGCCCGATGCATGGCGGTTGCGCGGCCGTTTCATGCCTGCCGGCTGCCTTGCGTCCAGAAAACGCTTTCCAACTGTGTTTAAAATTGTAAACTGGTGGCGAGATAACCAGGAGTATGGGCCAATGAGCGCAGCGGTTCGTCCAAGCAATGATCCACTTTTCCATCACTGGATGCCGTTCACGGCTAACCGGCAGTTCCAGGAGCAGCCGCGGCTAATCGCGCGGGCTGAAGGTGTCTATTATTATAATACACATGGCGAAAAGCTGTTGGATGGTTCGTCCGGACTTTATTGCATCCCCCTTGGGCACGGGCGCCGGGAAATACGTGAAGCCGTGGCCAAGCAGATGGAGGAGCTGGATTACGCGCCGCCGTTTCAATATGGCGTGCCCACGGCGTTCCGGTTGGCAACCGAGGTGGCGCAAATGCTGCCGGCGGGCCTCAACCGGGTGTTTTTCACCTGCTCTGGATCAGAGGCTGCTGACACCGCGTTGAAGGTGGCGATCCAATATCATCGTGCCCGGGGCGAGGGGCAGCGCATGCGCTTCATCGGGCGCGAGCGCGGCTATCATGGGGTGAATTTTGGCGGGTGGTCGGTTGGCGGCATGGTGGCGAACCGCAAGTCCTTTGGCGTTGGTCTGCCGGGCGTGTCGCATCTGCGTCATACCCATATCAAGGAAAATTATTTCCAGATGGGCGAGGGCGAACATGGCGCCGATCTCGCGGATGATCTGGAACGGTTCGTAAATCTTCATGGCGCTGACACGATTGCCGCCTGCATTGTGGAGCCGATCGCGGGTTCGACCGGTATTTTGGTGCCGCCGAAGGGGTATTTGAAGCGTTTGCGCGAGATTTGCACGAAGCATGGCATATTGCTGATTTTCGATGAGGTGATCACAGGCTTTGGCCGCACCGGCGAAGCTTTTGCCGCGCAGACTTTCGGCGCCACGCCGGATATTCTCACCATGGCCAAGGCGATCACCAATGGTTCCATCCCGATGGCGGCGGTGGCGGTTAGGGATGAGATTCAGCAGGTCATTCAGGATGCGGCCCCCGCCAACACCATTGAGTTTGCTCATGGCTATACGTATTCCGCGCATCCTGCTGCCTGCGCGGCAGGTCTGGCCACGCTGAAAATCTACCGTGAAGAAGATACGTTCAGCCGCGTAAAGGCGCTGGCTCCTGATTTTCTTGAGCAGATCGGCAGCTTCAAGGGAATGCCAGGCGTGATCGACACACGCGGCTTTGGGCTTCTTGGCGCGGTGGAAGTCACTCCGAAGGGCAAGCCAGGCGAGCGTGGTTTCGAAATTTTGCGCAAGGCGTTTGAAAACGGGCTGGTGCTGCGCTCAGCGGGCGACAATTTGGTGTTGGCTCCGCCCTTTGCGGCCACGCCGGACCAGATTAGCGAGATGATCGATATTCTGCGCAGGCTGATTAAGGAAAGCTAACCGGCGCGGAGCTTGTAAATCCGGAGGATTAAAGATGTATCAGGACATACTGCTGCATGTCGGCGGTCGGTGGCGTGCGGCGCAGGGCGGCAAAACCATCGACGTGGTTAACCCCGCGACTGAAGAGGTGATTGGTACCCTGGCCCATGCCAGCACGGCCGATCTCGACGAGGCGCTAGACTGGGCAGCAAAGGGCTTTGCCGCGTGGCGAAAAATTTCCGCCTATGAGCGCGCGAAGATTATGCGCAAGGCGGCAGATCTGTTGCGTGAGCGGCTGAACGGGATGGCTGCGCTGATGACGATGGAGCAGGGTAAGCCGCTGGCGGAAGCCAAGGTCGAACTCGCGGTTTCGGCCGACGTGATCGACTGGTTTGCCGAAGAGGGGCGCCGTGCCTATGGCCGCGTGATTCCGGCGCGTCAGGCGGGCGTGTATCAATTGTCCCTGCGTGAGCCGGTGGGTGTGGTGGCGGGTTTCACGCCATGGAACTTTCCTGTGTCCCAGGCCGTGCGCAAGATTTCGGCGGCGTTGGCGGCGGGGTGTGCCTTTATTTTGAAGGGTCCGGAGGAAACCCCGGCAAGCTGCGCTGAACTGGTGCGCTGCTATGTGGATGCCGGTGTGCCGGCTGGCGTGGTGCAGATCGTCTTTGGTGTGCCTGCCGAGATTTCCGAGTATCTCATTCCGCACCCGACCGTGAAGAAGGTCTCGTTCACGGGTTCGACCGCCGTGGGCAAGCATCTGGCGAGCCTTGCGGGTAAGCATATGAAGCGTGTGACGATGGAACTAGGCGGGCATGCGCCGGCGCTGGTGTTCGACGACGCGGACCTCGACTTGGCCGTGAAGCATCTGGCCGCAGCGAAATTCCGCAATGCCGGTCAGGTTTGCATCGCGCCGACGCGCTTTCTGGTTCAGGATGCGGTGTATGAGCCGTTTCTGGAAAAATTTGTAGCCAAATGCGAAGCGATCAAGCTTGGCAATGGGCTGGAGGAGGGCACCACCATGGGGCCGCTTGCCAATGACCGCCGTGTGGCCGCGATGGAGGGGCTCATTGCCGACGCGGTGGGTAAGGGTGCGAAGGTGCGCACAGGCGGCAAGCGCGCCGGTAACAAGGGATATTTCTTCGAGCCGACCGTGCTGACCGACATTCCAGGCGATGCGCGGGTGATGCATGAAGAGCCGTTTGGCCCGCTTGCGCTGGTTGCGCCGTTTCAGAGTTACGAACAAGCGGTGGCTGAGGCCAACCGGCTTGAGTACGGCTTGGCGGCCTACGCTTTTTCAAGCAATGCCGCGAAGGTGGCAGCCTTGGGCGCGGATATTGAATCCGGCATGGTTACCATCAATCATCTCGGCTTGGCGCTGCCGGAAACACCTTTTGGCGGCATCAAGGATTCCGGTTATGGTTCCGAAGGTGGCGCCGAGGGGCTTGAGCCGTATCTGATTACGAAATTCGTTTCACAGACTGGTGTATGACCTAAAAATACCAGCAACCTAATCTTTCAAAGCCGCCATTCTTTCAAGAATTGCGGCTTTGTTTTCGATCTCCGCCATTGCGTGCGCGAAGGCTTCGTCCGCGTTGAGCGTTGTGGTGTCGATGAGGATCGCATCTTCTGCTGGAATCAGCGGAGCGGCCGTGCGTGTGCGGTCTGCTTCGTCGCGCGCTGCCACATCCGCTATCACGGCCGCTAGAGATACAGGTTCGCCCCTGGCGACGAATTCGGCCTGGCGGCGCTTTGCCCTTGCCTCCACGCTGGCTGTGACGAAAAGCTTCACATCTGCATGCGGGAATATCACGGTGCCGATGTCACGCCCATCCAGCACGGCGCCATAGGCGTTGCCGAATTCGCGTTGATAATCGAGGAGTGCTGCGCGCACAGATGGAATAGAGGCCACTTGGCTGGCTGCCTTGGAGGTTGCGGCGTCGCGCAGGTCGGGGCGGGTTGTATCCGCTTCGGTTAACGCCCTGGCTGCGTTCATAGCGGCTTCGGCGTTTGCAGGATCTCCCCCCGCTTCGAGCACCCTTTTGGCCGTGGCGCGGTAGAGCAAGCCAGTGTCCAGATATGGCAGGTTAAGTGCTGCAGCCAGCCGCCTTGCCAATGTGCCTTTCCCGGCAGCGGCAGGGCCATCGATGGCAATGATGATCATGCAGCTGCCATCTCCGCGCCTAATTCGCGCATTAGTTTTAGAAAGCCGGGGAAAGACGTTTCGATAAAGCTTGCATCGTCGATGCGTACGGGGAGCTTGGTGATTTGCCCGAGAACCAAGCCTGACATCGCAAGGCGATGATCCATATGCGTTTCCACCAGACCACCGCCTGGAATGGCGCCGTTGCCGTGGATAATCAGGTCGTCGCCTTCGATTTCTACACTAACTCCGTTCACGCGGAGCATTGCCGCCGTCGCGGTGAGACGGTCGGATTCTTTAACCCTTAGTTCGGAAAGCCCTCGCAGCCGCGATGTACCGCGCGCGGCGGCACAGAGCACGGCGAGAATAGGGTATTCGTCGATCATACTAGGCGCGCGGGCGGGCGGCACGTCCACGGGGCGAAGTTCGGAATAAAAAGCGGTCAGATCGCCCACAGCTTCGCCGCCCGCGAGATGTTGAGCAGCGACCTCGAGTTTGGCGTCCATCTCCCGTAGCGTCAGGAAAAGCCCTGTGCGGAGCGGATTGAGCCCGACATTGGCGACGGTGATCTTGCTGCCCGGCACGAGCAGGGCTGCAGCCAGCGGAAAAGCAGCAGAGGAGGGGTCGCCTGGGACAGCCACATCGGCTGCTCTTAGTTCTGGCTGGCCCTTAAGGCGGATATGCCGGCCTATGCCAGCCTCAGTCACCTGCACTTCGGCGCCAAAGTGGCGGAGCATATTTTCCGAATGATCGCGGGTGGGTTCCGGCTCTTCCACTTCGGTATAGCCGGGGGCGTTAAGCCCCGCGAGCAGTACGGCGGATTTTACCTGTGCCGAGGCAACCGGCAAACGGTAGGTGAGCGGCATCGGGTCACGGGCACCCAGGATGGTGAGCGGCAGGCGATTGCCCGCGCGAGCGAAGAATTGCGCTCCCGTTGCCTGCAGTGGTTCGATCACGCGGCCCATGGGGCGTTTACGCAGTGACGCGTCGCCAGTGACGACTGCATATAGCTCGTGAGTGGAGAGGATACCCGTAAGCAACCGCGCGGCAGTGCCGGAATTGCCCATGTCCAGCACATCCGCTGGTTCGGTCAGCCCGCCAAGACCGCGGCCGGAAACCAACCAGTCTGTGCCCTCACGCCTGATTTCGGCGCCCAAAGCGCGCATCGCAGTGGCAGTGCGCAGCACATCTTCACCTTCCAGCAGGCCGGAGATGCGGGTCTGGCCAACAGCGAGCGCGCCGAACATAAGGGCGCGGTGGCTGATGGATTTGTCGCCCGGGACGGCAATGCGCCCGGAAAGCGGGCTCGCGGGACGGTGGGACAAGTGGGGGCGTGGAGAAAGCTGATCCATAGTCGCGCGCTTAGCATGGCTCATAGCGTTTGACATAGAAGCAATGGCATGGCATCGCGCCGCCCTTGATTGATGTGGCCCATTCTACCCGAGGTTTGACATGGCGAAACCGGAACT
>JAGXAE010000121.1 GCA_018971725.1 Pseudomonadota bacterium
TGGGTATGCGCAATAAACCCGCGTGGCCGTTAGCGTTGTCCACACGTCTCTGTTGCCACGGTCCGGCATGGGCTAACAAGCGGGCATGGCCGAATTTTTATTGCCGTCTCTCGCGGAAACCATCCGCAATTTCGATCTCCGGGCGGATAAATCCCTCGGCCAGCATTTCCTGCTGGACCCCGCCTTGCTGGCGCGCATCGCCGCCGCCGCGGGCAATCTGGAAGGGCTGAATGTCATCGAAATCGGCCCCGGCCCCGGCGGCCTTACCCGCGCCTTGCTGGAAACCAAGGCCGCGCATGTCACCGCCATCGAGTTCGACAAACGCGCCGTGGCGGCCATCTCGGCACTCGCCGCCACCACAAACCGGCTCACGATCATCGAGGCCGACGCGATGAAGGCGAACCTCGCCGCCCTGGTGCCCGCCCCGCGCGCCATCGTCGCCAACCTGCCTTACAATATCGGCACGCTGCTGCTGGTGAACTGGCTGCAACAGGCGGCGGATTTCCATTCCATGACGCTGATGTTCCAGCTGGAGGTCGCGGAACGCATCTGCGCCCAGCCGAATACTGGCGCTTATGGGCGCGTTTCCGTGCTGGCCCAATGGCTGTGCGAGGTCACGATGCTCATGCGCATCCCCGCCGGAGCCTTCGCCCCACCGCCCAAGGTGGAATCCGCCCTCATCCGGCTCATCCCCCGCCCCCGGCAGCCACCGCAGGCGGAATTGAAAGCCATGGAGCGGCTCACCGCCGCCGCGTTCGGCCAGCGCCGCAAGATGTTGCGGGGTGCGCTAAAGCCGCTGGGCGGCGAGGCGCTGTGCAACGCCGCGGGCATCGATTCATCCCGCCGCGCCGAGACCCTCAGCGTCGAGGAATTCGTGACGCTGATGCAGGCGCTGAAGGCCCGGGGTTAGAGCGCGATGACTTTAGGTTCGCTCGCTTTGCGAGCGGAACTGAAGTCTGAATCGCCCTCTAATTCATTGATTCAGAGACGGATTCAGACATGAGAGCGATCGCCGTGGCGATTCGATCTCGTGTCATCCGGCTCTAAAGCCCGAAATTCTTCTTCGCGAAATTATGGTGCCCCTCGACATAGCGCACCGTGCCGGATTTGGAACGCATCACGATGGAATATGTCACCGCCCCCTGGCCCACGCGCCGCACCCCGGCCAGCATGGCGCCGGTGGTAACGCCCGTGGCGGCGAACATCACGTCGCCCTTGGCCATTTCCTCCAGCGTGTAGATATGGGTCGGGTCGCTGATCCCCATGCCGCGCGCGCGTTCAATCTGCGCCTCGTCTTCGAACATCAGCCGTCCCTGCATCTGCCCGCCGGTGCAGCGCAGCGCCGCCGCCGCCAGCACGCCCTCCGGCGCGCCGCCGGAGCCAAGATACATATCCACCCCGCCGCCAGGCAGCGAGGCCGCAATCACCCCCGCCACATCGCCATCGCCCAGCAGCAGAATGCGCGCGCCCGCCTCACGGATCTTGGCAATGGTTTCCTCGTGGCGTTCACGGTCCAGCATGCAGACCATCAACTCAGACACTTCAATGCCCTTGGCGAGCGCCAGGTTCTTGAGATTTTCCTTCACCGGCGCATCCAGCGAGATCACCCCATCCGGCAGCCCGCCGCCCACGGCGATCTTGTCCATGTAAATATCCGGGGCGTGCAGGAAATTGCCGCGCTCGGCCAGCGCCACGGTGGCGATGGCGTTCGGCCCGCCCTTGGCGGTGATGGTGGTGCCTTCCAGCGGGTCCACGGCAATGTCCATGGCCGGGCCGCCGCAGCCCACTTTCTCGCCGATATAGAGCATCGGCGCCTCGTCCATCTCGCCCTCGCCGATCACCACGGTGCCGTCGATCGCCACGGTGTCAAACGCCTTGCGCATCGCCTCCACGGCGGCGCCGTCGGCTTCGTTCTTCTTGCCGCGGCCGATCCAGCGCGAAGCGGCGATACCCGCCGCTTCCGTCACCCGCACCAGCTCCAGCGCCAGGTTGCGGTCCGAGACGTCCTCAAGGCGGCGGGTTTCAGACATTCAAGACACTCCTATTATTGCGGTTCAATGCGAATCAGCGCCGGCGGCTCCAGCACGGCGGGCAGCGCGGCAATCCGCGTCAGCGCCTCGTTCACCGCCGCCTCGCGCGTTTCATGCGTCACCAGCACAATCGGCACGGCCTCACCCGGGGCGCGGCCGTGCTGCAGCATGCTTTCCAGCGAAATGCCATGGTCGCGCAGAATCGCGGTCACGTCCGCCAGCACGCCCGGCTGGTCCACCACCATCAGGCGCAGGAAGTACGCGCTCTCCAGCTCCGCCACCGGCACAATCCGCGCATCGTCCAGCGCGCTTTCCTCCATGCCCCAAACCGGCACACGAATGCCGCGCGCAAGGTCGATGAGGTCCGCCACCACGGCACTCGCCGTCGGCCCCTCGCCCGCCCCCCGCCCGCGCAGAAATACCGGCCCCGAGAAATCCCCTTCCAGCAGCACGGCATTGAACACGCCATCCACCGTCCCAATAGGCTTCTGCTCCGGCACCATAGCGGGGTGCACCCGCAAGGAAATCCCCGCCGGCGTATGCTCTGCAATGCCCAGTAATTTGATCCGGTAGCCAAGCTCCTGGGCGAAAGCGATATCAATGGCTGAAACGCGGCGGATGCCTTCAATATGCAAACGCTCAAAGGGAATCCGCGCGCCAAACGCTACGCCCGCCAGAATGGCGAGTTTGTGCGCGGCGTCCACGCCGTCGATGTCGAAGCTGGGGTCCGCCTCGGCATAGCCAAGGCGCTGGGCATCCGCCAGCACATCGCCAAAATCCCGGCCCTCCTCGCGCATCATGGTGAGGATGTAATTGCAGGTGCCGTTGAGAATCCCCGCCACGCGGGAAACCCGGTTCGCCGCCAGCCCCTCGCGCAGCGCCTTGATAACGGGAATCCCGCCCGCCACCGCCGCTTCGTAAGCGATGGTGATGTTATTCGCCTCCGCCGCGCGGGCCAGGGCCACGCCATGCACGGCCAGCAGCGCCTTGTTGGCGGTGACGAGATGCTTGCCCGCCGCGATGGCGGCCTCCGCCAACGCCTTGGCCTTGCCGTCAGACCCGCCGATCAGCTCCACCACCACATCCACATCCGGGTCCCGCGCCATGGCCACCGCATCATCATGCCAGTTCAGCCCATCCAGCTTCACCCCCCGGTCTCTGTTGCGGTCCCGCGCGGAAACCGCCGTCACCATCACCGGCCGCCCGGCCCGGGCGGCGATCAGTTCTTTCTGCGCCGCCAGCAGCTTCACCACCCCGGCGCCCACCGTGCCGAGCCCGGCGATCCCGACTCTCAGCGGTTTCAAGATTTGACCTCGGCCAGAGCTTCAGCCGGCGCGCCGTTATCGGTCGCCAGAAACTGCTTGATGTTGCGCACGGCCTGCCGCAGACGCTGGGAATTTTCAACGACAGCGATGCGCACATGGCCGTCGCCATACTCGCCAAAGCCGATTCCCGGCGCCACCGCCACCTTCGCCTTGGCCATCAGCAGCTTGGAAAATTCCACGCTGCCCATATGCGCGTATCGCGGCGGAATCGGCGCCCAGGCGAACATCGAACCCTCCGGGCTCGGCACATCCCACCCGGCCGCGTGCAGCCCTTTGATGAGAATATCCCGCCGCTCGCGGTAGAGATTGCGCATCTCCTCCACGCAATCCTGCGGGCCGTTCAGCGCCGCCGTCGCCGCCACCTGAATCGGCGTGAAGGCGCCGTAATCGAGATAGGATTTCATCCGCGTCAGCGCGGTGATGAGGCGCGGATTGCCCACGCCGAACCCCATGCGCCAGCCCGGCATGGAATAGGTCTTGGACATCGAGGTGAACTCGATGGTGATATCCTTCGCCCCTTCCACCTGCAAAACCGAAGGCGGCGGGTTACCGTCGAAATAAATCTCCGAATAGGCAAGGTCGGAGATGATGAAAATGTCGTGCTGCTTCGCGAGCTTCACCAGATCCTTGTAGAACTCCAAGGTCGCCATATAGGCGGTGGGGTTGGACGGGAAGTTCACGATCACCGCCGTCGGCTTCGGCACGGAATGGCGCACCGCGCGGTCGATGGCCGCCAGCATCTCGTCATCCGGCGTGGCGGGGATAGAGCGGACAGACGCACCAGCGATAATGAAGCCGAACTGGTGAATGGGATAAGACGGGTTGGGCACCAGAATCGTGTCCCCCGGCGAAGTGATGGCGGCGGCCAGATTGGCCAGCCCTTCCTTGGAGCCGAGCGTGGCGATCACCTCCGTCTCCGGGTCCAGCTTCACACCCCAGCGGCGCTCATAATACGCCGCCTGGGCGCGGCGCAGGCCGGGAATGCCCTTGGAGGTGGAATAGCGGTGGCTGCGCGGGTCCGCCACGGTTTCCACCAGCTTGGCTACAATATGCGGCGGCGTCGGGCTGTCCGGGTTGCCCATGCCGAGATCGATAATGTCCTCGGCCGCGGCGCGTGCCTTGGCCTTGGCGGCGTTCACTTCCGCGAACACGTAAGGAGGCAGGCGGCGTATGCGGTGAAACTCTTCGGACATTTTAAACTCGGTCGAGAATGGTTGATGGGGTTGCTCAATACACGAATGACGGCGGCCATAAAGACACAACGCCGGCACCCGGGGTTTTAATTGGCGCGCGCCTGCCCCGCCATCGCCGCGCCATATGGCTGCACAAACCCGCCAGAGCCGGCTGAAAAGGCAGTCATATCAATATTTTTTCTAGGCACCCCGGCGGCGGTCAGCGCATCGGCCAGGCGCTGCGCCCGGGCAATGGCAAGCGCCATGGAACCCTCGCCAAAACCGCAGACGCGGACACGGCCCGCGCCGCTTTGCACAGCGGCGGCTTGAATCGCCCCGGTCTGGCTATAGGGCAACAGCGCCGAGCCAGGGGCAAAGGCGATGCCCACCGGCGGGGCTGGCGGCGGCGCGGCGGCGAGCGTCGGTGCCTGCGGCTTCGGGGGCGCTGGCGTAAAAATCGGGTTGGAAAGCGTCAGGCCCGGCACGTTCGGCAATGGCGGCACGGCACTGGGCAAAGCCAACCCGGCCAGCGCGCCCGGCGAGGGCGCTGAAACACCACCCCGCGCCTGCGCCGCGATGGCCTCTTGCGAACCAGGCGGGGTGGCGGCCAGCGGCGGCGGCACATCCGCGAGATTCGGATAAGGCAGGTTAGCGCCCGGCGGGGCTTGCCGGCTTTGCGCAATCGCGCCACCCTCTATCCTGTGGTACAAACCCACCGACTGAGAACAACCACCAAGAGAGGTCGCCGCCAAGATCAACCATGATGCTGCGAAGTGCCGCCCGAACATCCCATTCCTCTCTAAAACCACCCCGGCGCGAAGCACCGCGCGTGCCGGTCATTTTGCCTGAGAATAGCCGCCTCGGAAAGGATCGCCTGCCATGAATGCGCCCATGCCGCCCAAGGACCCTGATATCAAGCTGCCCGATGCGGGGGCGCTCAGCCGGTCCATGGCGGATATCGCCGCGCGCAGCCAGAAGCTGGTGGCGGAGTGGATGAAGCGCCAGGCCGCCGAAGGCATCCAGATGGACCCGCTGAACATCAGCAGCGCTTTCATGGCGATGACCACCAAGCTGCTCGCCAACCCCTCGCATCTGATGGAGGCGCAGATCGGCCTGTGGCGGGACTACATGACCTTATGGAACAACACGGCGCGGCGCATCATCTCCGGCGAGGAACCGGAGCCGGTCATCGCCCATGACCCGAAAGACAAGCGATTCGCCGACCCCGCCTGGCGCCAGAACGAGATTTTCGACTTCATCAAGCAAAGCTACCTGCTTTCCGCGCGCTATATCAACGATGTGGTCACCCAGGTGGACGGACTGGACCCGAAAACCGCCCAGAAGGTGGATTTCTACGCCCGCCAGTTCATCAACGCGCTCAGCCCCAGCAATTTCGCCCTCACCAACCCCGAGGTGCTGCGCAAAACCCGCGAGACCGGCGGCGAGAATCTGGTGCGCGGCCTCAACAACCTGCTCAACGATCTGGAGCACGGGCGCGGCAATCTGCGCATCAAGATGACCGATACAGAGGCCTTCAACGTGGGCGAGAACATCGCCGTCTCCCCCGGCAAGGTGGTCTATCAGAACGAGCTGATGCAGCTCATCCAGTACAGCCCCACCACCGAGCAGGTGCTGGCCCGCCCGCTGCTCATCCTGCCGCCCTGGATCAATAAATTCTACATCCTCGACCTGCGGCCCAAAAACTCGCTGGTGCGCTGGCTCGTCTCCCAGGGCCATACCGTGTTCATGGTCAGCTGGGTAAACCCGGACGAGCATCTGGCAGACAAGAATTTCGACGATTACATGACCGAGGGCGTGCTGGCGGCGCTGGACGCGATCGAGAAAATCACCAAGCAACATCAGATCAACGCCATCGGCTATTGCCTGGGCGGCACGCTGCTGGCCTCCACCCTGGGCTACATGGCCGC
>JAGXAE010000122.1 GCA_018971725.1 Pseudomonadota bacterium
AGCGCCGACCCACCCCGTGTATCACGAGACACGGGCGCTGATGCGGGAGAAAAATCTCACCACCGTGTGCGAGGAAGCCGCTTGCCCGAATATCGGGGAATGCTGGTCCCAGCGCCACGCGACCATGATGATCATGGGCGAGATTTGCACCCGCGCCTGCGCCTTCTGCAATGTCTCCACCGGTCTACCCGCCGCGCTGGATGCTGATGAACCCCGCCGCGTGGCGGAGGCCGTGGCGCAGTTGGGCCTGCGCCATGTGGTCATCACCTCCGTGGACCGCGACGATGTGGCCGACGGCGGCGCCGCGCATTTCGCCGCCGTGATCGCCGCCGTGCGGCTGGCCGCGCCGGAGACAACCATCGAGATTCTGACACCGGACTTCCTGCGTAAACCAGGTTCCATCGAAGTGGTGGCGCGGGCAAAGCCGGACGTGTTCAACCATAATTTCGAAACGGTGCCCCGCCTCTACCCCACCATTCGCCCTGGGGCGCGGTATTATCAATCCATCCGGCTGCTGGATAAGGTGAAGCAGACCGACCCTTCGATCTTCACCAAGTCCGGCCTTATGGTGGGGTTGGGTGAGAGCAAGACCGAGATTTCCCAGGTGATGGATGATCTGCGTATCGCGGATGTGGATTTCATCACCATCGGCCAATATTTGCAGCCGACCGTAAAGCACGCGGCGGTGGAAAAGTTCTGGACGCCGGAGGAGTTCGAGGAACTGGCGGGCATGGCGCGGGCCAAGGGCTTCTTGCAAGTTTCCGCAACACCCCTCACCCGTTCCTCCTACCACGCCGATGCGGATTTTGAAGGCTTGCGCGCGGCCCGGGCAAAACAACTGGCGGCTTAGTGACCAAATACGCAGAGCAGAAGATCGTTCCCTTCAGCCCGCAGCAGCTTTACGCGCTGGTGGCGGATGTGGGGAAATATCCGAAATTCCTGCCCTGGTGCGTGGGCGCGCGGGTGCGCAGCCATGTGAATAATCTGATGGTCGCGGATTTGACGATCGGGTTCGGCCCTTTCCGGGAAAGTTTCACGTCCCGCGTGACGCTGTTGCCGGGCTCGGGTGAAGGGCCCTGCGCCATCCGCGTGGAATATGAGAACGGGCCGTTCAAATATTTGGTTAACCGCTGGGATTTCGCGCCGCATGAGCGAGGCTGCCTGGTCGATTTCTTCGTGGATTTCGAATTCCGCAGTATTATTCTGCAAAAAGCCATTGGTGCGGTATTCACCGAAGCGGTACACCGCATGGTGAATGCGTTCCTGAAACGCGCCGAAACTGTTTATGGAAAACCTGCCCAGCCCTTAAGTGAGGGAACCTGAAATCATCGCGCTCTAAGGGAGCCAGACTAGATTGTGATGGTCGAACGGCCGGGGCATGTCTGGTTTTATCACGTGAAAATATGGCGAGATATCAAAATCCCGGGGCGCGAACAACCCAGTATCGTGGATATGGAAAATTTCTTGAACCCTTGCGCTGGCCGCCCGGGTGACGGGTTGCGCGGATGGTGGTTCAGGCAAAATCGGGTAGTTGGCCTTCTGGAACGCTTCGGCAATGAGGGTAGAGCAGATGGCGCGGCTGGGATCAGCCGAACCTACCGCGATGGCGCGGCGGCGCCAGGATTGCGGCATCGGGAGCGGCACCATATAGCGCGCCAGATCGAACACATGCTTCAAATCATATTGCACGCCGATACGAGATTCGGCGTGGGCGATGATCTTGTCTGCATCTTCCGGCGTAATGCTGATGGGGCGGCAGACCCGGATGTGATAGGGTGCAAGCTCGGCCAGGGGAAAGCAGCGCACGCCCAGCACCACATCGGCCTCTATACACATGCCATCACCAGCATAGAGCACAGCATGCGACCAAGTGGATTGGGTAAGATATTTGATGATGGCGCTGATACGCAGATTGCCTTCAACCAGAATCACATCCGCCCTGTGCAACAACTTTTGCAGAGCCGCGATATCCACCGGCAAGGCCGGCGGCATCTCAATTTCCTGGGTCAGGAAATCGGCAATCCAGCCTCCAATGGCCCGGCGCAGGCGGTTCATGCTGTCTGGCCCAAGACGCGCTTCCTCCTTCTGGCGCTTGTTACGCCTTCTTGCGGGCCATCACCGGTTTCTGCGCCAATAGCGGAGCGAGAAACTTGCCGGTATAGCTGCCCTTTGCGGCCGCGATCTGCTCCGGCGTGCCAGCGGCGATAATGCGTCCGCCGCCTGCCCCGCCTTCCGGGCCGATATCAATGATATGGTCAGCGGTTTTAATAACTTCCAGATTATGCTCGATCACAATGATGGTATTGCCCGCATCCACCAGCGCGTGCAGCACCTCCAGCAGCTTGCGGATATCCTCGAAATGCAGGCCAGTGGTTGGTTCATCCAGAATATAGAGCGTTCGGCCGGTGGCGCGCCGCGCCAGTTCCTTCGCCAGTTTTATGCGCTGCGCCTCGCCGCCCGAAAGCGTGGTGGCCTGCTGGCCAAGTTTGATATAGCCGAGCCCCACGCGAGCCAGGATGCTGAGTCGGTCATGGATTTTCGGCACGGCGGAGAAAAACACCAGCGCCTCGTCCACCGACATATCCAGCACGTCGGCAATGGATTTGCCGCGGAACTTCACCTCCAGCGTTTCACGGTTGTAGCGCTTGCCCTTGCAGGTGTCGCAAGTCACGAACACGTCCGGCAGGAAGTGCATCTCGATCTTCAGCACGCCATCGCCCTGGCAGGCCTCGCAGCGCCCGCCCTTCACGTTGAAGCTGAAACGCCCAGGCTTGTAACCGCGCGCGCGGCTTTCCGGCATTTCAGCGAACCAGTCGCGGATGGGCGCGAACAAATCCGTATAGGTGGCGGGGTTGGAGCGCGGGGTACGGCCAATGGGGGATTGGTCGATGTCGATGATCTTGTCGAGCTGCTCCATGCCGTCGATTTTCTCGAACGGCGCCGGCACCTCGCCCGAGCCCATCAGCCGGCGTGAAAGCGCCTTGTAGAGCGTATCCACCACCAGGGTGGATTTGCCGCCGCCGGAGACGCCGGTGACGCAGGTGAACAGCCCTAGCGGAAACTCCGCCGTCACATCCTTGAGATTATTGCCGCGGGCGCCGACGAGCTTGATCTTACGATTTTTCTGTACCGGCCGGCGCATCGGCACGGGAATGGCGCGGCGGCCGGAAAGATAATCGCCGGTGATGGATTTTGGATTGGCCGCGACATCGCCCGGCGTGCCCTGCGCCACCACATGGCCGCCGGAAATGCCAGCCCCCGGCCCCATATCCACCAGATGGTCGGCAGCGCGGATCGCGTCCTCATCATGTTCCACCACCAGCACGGTGTTGCCGAGGCGCTTCAGCCGCTCCAACGTACCCAAGAGCCGCTCATTATCGCGCTGGTGCAGACCGATGGAGGGTTCGTCCAGCACATAGAGCACGCCAGTAAGCCCTGAGCCGATTTGGCTGGCCAGACGGATACGCTGGCTTTCCCCACCAGACAAAGTGGCGGAGGAGCGCGCCAAAGTGAGGTAGTTCAACCCGACATCGAGCAGAAATTGCAGACGCTCCTCGATTTCTCTTAGGATTCGTCTAGCGATTTCCAAACGCTGCGGGGTAAGCGTGGCCGCGACCTTGCCGAACCAGTCCCGCGCCTGGTCGATGGAAAGTTCTGCCACTTCGGCGAGATTGCGTTCCGCCACCTTCACCGCCAAAGCTTCCGGCTTCAGGCGGGCGCCGTTGCAGGTGCCACACGGGCGCTCCGCGTGGTAGCGGGAGAGTTCCTCGCGGGTCCAGGCGGAGTCCGTTTCCTTGTACCGGCGTTCGAGGTTTTTGATGATGCCCTCGAAAGGTTTCGTCACGTTATAGCCGCGCGCGGAGTCTTTGTAGGTAAATTTGATCTCCTCCTTGCCCGAACCGTAAAGAAATGCATTTCTTACATCTTCCGGCACATCCTCCCAGGCGGTGGCGAGCTTCACCCCGTAATGCTTGGCGAGGGCAGCGATGGTCTGATCGTAATAGGGCGACTGCGCGCCGGCCCAGGGAGCGATGGCGTTATCATCCAATGCGCGCTGCTCATCGGGGATGACCAGATGCGGGTCGAAATAGATCTCATGCCCCAGCCCGTCGCATGCCGGGCAGGCGCCGTGCGGAGAGTTGAAGGAGAAAAGACGCGGCTCGATCTCCTCGATGGTGAAGCCGGAAACCGGGCATGCAAAGCGGGAGGAGAAGACCGTGTGCTCACGATTGTCGGCGTTCTCGGCATAGACGATGCCATCCGCCAGCCCCAAGGCGGTCTCAAAGCTATCCGCCAGGCGCTGCTCCAGCCCGGTTTTCACCACCACCCGGTCCACCACCACCTCGATATCGTGCTTCAGCTTCTTACTCAGCGCCGGGGCTTGGTCGATCTCATAGATCGTGCCGTCAATCTTGGCGCGGGTGAAGCCCTTGCGCTGGAATTCCGTCAGCTCTTTCTTGTACTCGCCCTTGCGGCCGCGAATTACGGGGGCGAGCAGCAGCAGGCGCGTGCCTTCCGGCATCGCCATCACGCGGTCCACCATCTGGCTGACCGTCTGCGCCTCGATCGGCAGGCCGGTGGCGGGCGAGTAAGGTACGCCCGCCCGCGCCCAGAGCAGGCGCATATAGTCATGGATTTCCGTAACCGTGCCGACGGTGGAACGTGGATTCTTCGAGGTGGTTTTCTGCTCGATGGAAATGGCGGGCGACAGGCCCTCGATACTGTCCACATCCGGCTTGCCCATCAGCTCCAGGAACTGCCTTGCATAGGCGGAGAGGCTTTCCACATAGCGGCGCTGGCCTTCGGCATAAATGGTGTCAAACGCCAAAGACGATTTGCCCGAGCCGGACAGCCCGGTGATGACCGTCAGCTGCTCCCGGGGGATCTGGATGTCGATATTCTTAAGGTTATGCTCCCGTGCGCCTCGCACAGTGATAAACCCCGCGCCCTTCTGCTCGGCCATGATTTTTCCCAGATGTTCGTGCAATGTTCTTGTAAGATAGGAGCAGCGCGGCCATAAAGCAACGCTGGTCTAAGAAGGCCGGATGCGCTATTCTGGAAGGCAATTTTGAGTTGTAGAGGTTGGTATGGCTGGCAGCGTAAACAAGGTAACAATCGTGGGTAATCTGGGACGCGATCCGGAAATTCGGAATACGCAATCTGGCATGAAGATCGCGAATCTGGCGGTGGCGACCTCCGAGACCTGGAACGACAAGGCCAGCGGCGAGCGCAAGGAACAGACCGAATGGCACCGCATCGTCATCATGAACGACCGCCTGGCTGACGTGGCGGAGAAATATCTGCGCAAGGGCTCCAAGGTTTACCTTGAGGGCAAGCTGCAAACCCGGAAATGGACAGACCAGTCCGGCCAGGAACGTTACACCACTGAGATCGTGATCGGCCGCTTCAACGGCGAGCTGGTACTGCTGGACCGTGCTGGCGGCACAAGCAGCGGCGGCGAAGATTACGCACCGCGCGCGGCATCCTCAGCGCCCGCAGGCAAACCCGCCGCCCGCGCCGTGGGCGGCTGGGATACGCGCCCGGGCAACGATCTGGACGACGAAATTCCGTTCTGAGGCTCGTGCGAATTAACTAGAGCCGCCGGCTCTAAACTTCCTCATCCCCCGCCATCCGGTCTCTTGCCCGGGCGGCACCCAGGATACGGCGATACGTGCCGTCGAACACGGTATTAGTTGACGAGGTCCATCGCGTGTCCTGGCCCAGCGAATCACGGCTGGCGTGGATGCGCCGGGACTGCATCTCCCGCTCAGCGGCCTCCTCCTCGGTCATCGGTTCAAGGGTGAAGTCAGGCTCGGTTGGCAGAATGCAAATCTGCATGAATGGCTCGCCGGGGCGGAAGACGTGAACACCCCCTTCAGGCGGGGCCTTGAACACGACGAAATTGATCATCGGCCACCAGGAGGTGCGCAGCAATGCGGGCACAGCGAGCGGCACATCATTCACGGCGCTGAGATAATAGCGCGGATGCGGCTCAGTACGGATAGCGGTTCCCTCCGGCACCTTCAGGTCCAGCAAAAGCTGGTAGGTGTAATAATCCGCGCCGAAATCACGAAAAGGCGGCCATTGTAGGCCGGGGCTGGGTGATGGGCCAAAATCGCCATCGAAGACGAATTTCCCGTTCTGGCGGGAAACGCGCAATTCGTTCTCATGCGGGTAGAAAATTTCAATCCCGTATTGCGCACCCTCGACAAAAGGCAGGCAATGCCATCCTTGTTCGTGAGAGCCGTCCTGCCTGGGTTGCTTTTCACCGCCCCAGCCGGGCACCACGACTTTCGTGCGGCGAGGCGCAAGGCGCGGCTGATATAAACGATATTTGACGATGCTCATGATGACGTTCCCGAAAGCCTGCGAAGCGAAGCTGTAAAACGGCTTCTACAGCACG
>JAGXAE010000123.1 GCA_018971725.1 Pseudomonadota bacterium
ATCCGGCCCCAGCCCATGCGTGGCGCGAAAGCGAGCGGCGTCACCCTTGTCGGCGCCGGATTCCAGCACGGGGTGGCCGGTGAACACCGGGTGCAGCCCGTGCGGGGCGAAGAATTCCGGCTCGAAGGGCAGCAGGCAAAGCAATTCGTCCCATAATCCGGGGAAATGCTTCACACGCTCCTGCCGCCAGGCCCATACCTGCGGGGCGACGTAATGCACGCGCTTCGGTCCGGCGGGGCCGATGGCCTTCAGCACCCGCAGCGTAAAGCCAGGGCTGTCGATGGTCAGCAGAATATCCGGCTTCTGAGCACGTATCGCCTCGATGGCCTGCGCCAGACGCTTTTTCAGGTGCAGCGCCTTGGGCAAAATCTCCGCCAGCCCCATCAGCGCCAACTCCTGCATCGGAAACAGCGAGGTCAGCCCCGCTTCCGTCATCCGCGCCCCGCCAATGCCGGCAAACGTTACGCTTGGGCGTTGCGCGCGGAGTGCCTGCATCAGCCGGAAGCCGAGCACATCGCCGCTGGCCTCGCCCGCGATGATGAAGATATTCGTCATGCCAGCCTCGCGGGCCGTGGCACGGCTGGGTTCAGAAAACGGATGGTCATCATATGCGGGGCAGAATGTGCGCCCCGCATATCACTGCCAAGCCCTTTCAGTGCGCCGCGATCAGCGGCTGCGCGGCGGCGATGAAATCCTTCAACGCATCGCGCTTCGCGGCCAGGCTCATACCCGGCTGTTGTGCCAGCACCGGGCAATAAGCCGCCACTAGCGTGTTGGTCAGGTCCGCCTGGCTGATGGTGTTGTTATTCGCCTTCACGGCGGTAATCAGCTCGCGGGTGCGGTTGGCCATCGTGGCCGGCGTGGCGCCATCATAAATGTTTAGCAGGCCGTTGCCGGGGTCGGCGATGCCATTCGCCCCGCCGGAGCCGATGCGCGGGCAGCCCAGCTCATCCGCCGCTTGCGAGGCCGCGCCCGGCAGTTGGACCGCGCCGCGCAGCCGCTTCACATCGGCCGCCGTTGCATCCGCGCTACCCTTATTGCCCCAGGCGGTGCGCACATAATTGTCGATATCGGCAATCTGCTGGTCGGTGAATTGCGCGCCAAAGGCCGGCATTTGCGGCCCGCCATCGGCCCAGCTGTCCAGACCGCCCAGCACCGCACCGATCAGGTTATCGGGCTTCTCAGCGGTGACGGAATCATTCCCCGCCAGGTTGGGCACGAAATTCGGCCCCAGGCCGCCACCGTTATTGCCATGGCAGCTGGCACAATCGTTGTCATAGAGTGTTTTGCCACGGGCGATGGAGGCAGCGGCATCCGCGATGGCCGGGCTCGGCGGCGTAATCTGCGGCTTGGTGGCGGTTTGCAGATATTCCGCGATATCATCGACATCCGAGACCGGCAGCAGGCTGGTGGAATGGTCCGTCATGTCGCCCATGGCGCCATAGGGCGAGCCCTTCACGATATTGCCGTCGTCATGCAGGTAGGCAACGAGGTCCGCCTGGGTCCAGCCGCCAACGCCATAGGTTTTGTCGGATGAGATATTGGGGGCGAACAGATTGTCGATAGGCGCGCCGGCATAAGCCCTGCTTTGGATCATGGCTTCCATGAAGTTGCGCGGGGTGTGGCATTCGCCGCAATGGCCCAGCGCCTCGGTCAGATAGGCGCCGTTTTTCATCTGCTCATCCCAGGCGGGGTTCATGTGCATGGGGCCGGAGCGGAAGAACAGGATTCGCCATCCCAGCAGCACCGGGCGCTGGTTGAACGGGAATTTCATGCTGCTGGGCAGGCGCGGCGCATCCACCGGCGCCAGCGAATCCAGATAAGCCTTAATCGCCATCACATCCGGGTAGGAGAGCTTGGTGTAGGATGTGTAAGGCATCGCCGGGTATAGAAATTTCGGGAACACCAGATAGCTGGCCCCTGGGGACACGCCGTCATGCAGCGCGGCATAGAACTCCTTATCCGTCCAGTTGCCGATGCCGGTTGCCTTGTCCGGCGTAATATTTGGCGTGGAAAGCCCGCCAAAGGGGGTTTGCATCATCAGCCCACCAGAGAACGGGGCGTGGCCGGGGCCGGTATGGCAGGGCATGCAATCCGCCGCGGTGACGAGATATTTGCCGCGCGCGATAAGCGCCGCCGGGTCCGTGGGGGCCGAGAGCGAGGCGGCGGGGTAATCCTGCGTATCCGCCGCCACGGCGATTCGGCTGGCGGCAACCGCGCCCAGCCCCAGTACCAGGGCTGCGGCGGCGAGAAGTGGGCGCAAGGCGGGCAGTCTCGGCATTCTGGTGGGCATGGCGTGTCCTAAGGCGTTCTGGTTTCGCGGCTATTTCCTCAATAACCGCTACGGGATCAAGTGCGATTGTAAAGTATATTCGGGTCAACCAGGGGTGTAATGATCTCGATCAATTCGCCATCGCGCATGGCGGTGTAGAAGCAGCTGCGCCGGCCGGTGTGGCAGGCAACGCCGTCCTGGTCCACCAGCAGCAAGAGGGCGTCGCCGTCGCAATCAATGCGCATTTCGACGAGGCTTTGTCTCTGGCCGGAGGTTTCGCCCTTGCGCCACAGCTTTTGCCGCGAGCGCGAAAAGTAACAGACCTGCCCGGTGCGCAACGTCTCCTCCACGGCCTGGGCGTTCATCCAGGCCATCATCAGCACCTCGCCGGTATCGTGCTGCTGGGCAATCGCGGCCACCAGGCCATCGGCGTTGAAGGAGATGGCGGAAAGCGCGGGCGAGGGGGTATTCTCGGTCATTCGCCATCAAGGGCCCGCCAGGGCCCGAGCGTCAAGTGCGCGCATGCCGGCGGGGGGTGGTCAGCCAGCCAGCATGCCGTTGGAGAGGCAGGTTTCATCGAACCGGCACACCACTTGGCGGTCGACATCGTGGGGCGATGCGTCCTTGTAGTCGATCCGGGTGATCAGATCGGCGATGATGGCCAGCCGCGCTACTTTTTTGTTGTTTGCCCGCACCACCAGCCAGGGGGCGGCGGCGCTGTCTGTGCCCAGCAGCATCGCGTTGCGGGCCTTGGTGTAGTCGTCGAAATGTTTCAGCGCCTTTTGATCTATGGGGCTGATCTTCCATTGTTTCAACGGATCATCCCGCCGGGCTTCAAGACGTTTTTTCTGCTCCTTGCGGTCGATGTCGAGATAATATTTTACAATATGGATGCCGGCTTCCGCGAGCATGGCTTCAAACACAGGCACGGTGCGCATGAACTCGTGGTACTCGGAGTCAGTGCAGAAGCCCATCACCTTTTCCACCCCGGCGCGGTTGTACCAGGAGCGGTTGAAGATGACGATTTCCCCAGCTGCCGGCAGATGCGAGACATAGCGTTGGAAATACCATTGGGTTGTTTCCACATCCGACGGCTTGGGCAGCGCCACGACCCGAATATCGCGCGGCGAGAGATGTTCGGTAATGCGTTTGATCGTTCCGTCCTTGCCGGCACCGTCGCGGCCTTCCAGGATAATCAACACCCGGTGGCCTCCAGAAATGACGTGCCGTTGCAGCTTTACCAGCTCGATTTGCAGATGGAGGAGCCGCTTTTCGTAGCTTTGTTGCTTGGACATTCAGGGAGCATAGGCGCGGATGCAAGCTTGTGCAAAATTGCCGTGCTAAGAGGCGGAAAACAGCACAGGGAAACAAACAATGCAGGACGAGGTTTGCGCCGTGGCAACGGCATTGATCGCGGCATTCGAGGCCAATGACCGCGATCTATATTTCAGCCATTTTGTCCCGCAGGCGCGGTTCATCTTTCATGCCGTTCCCTTTGTGATGGAAAGCCGCGCCGCCTACGAGGCCGAATATGACCGCTGGGTGCGCGAGGAAGGCTTCACCGTGCTGGAATGCACCAGCACCCGCCAGCATGCCGATGTTTACGGTGACAGCGCCGTGTTCACCCACCAAACCTTCACCCGGATACGCACGCATGCGGGCGAGAGCGGGTATCATGAGCGCGAAACCATCGTCTTCACCCGGCAAAACGGGCGATGGCTCGCGGTGCACGAGCATCTTTCGCTGCTGCCGGGGTAATCCCGTTAAAAGGCAACCACGGCGCGCAGCCCGGCCACCAGCTCGTTGCCCAGCTTCTTGCCGCTGCCGTCTGGGTTCTCAATCCCACCGGCCGGGTTGAGCACATATTGAATATCTGGCTGCAACACGAGCCACTTCGTGGCCTGCGCCTGATAAGTGGCCTCGATGAGTGTTTCAGTGCCTTGGCGCGGCAGCCCTGCGGCGGCGTCGGCATCGGCGGCGCGGGCGGAGACATGCGCCATGCCGAAATCCAGCCCCGCCTGGTCGTTATCGCGGCCCGGCAATGGCGCGGTGAGCGTGACCCCGCCATTGAAACCGAGATCCACGATGTTGCGGTCGCTCGGCGCGCCCATGATCCGGCCAAAGACATTCAGCGTGCGGTTGCTGTCGGCGGCGGATTGCCAAACGGTCTGGTCCACCACGCCATACAGGCTGTAATTGCCGCGATGGTTATAACCATAGAGCTGATCCGCGAAGCTGCCGGAATCGTACCAGCCGCCAAATTTGTAGGTGCCGGGCAGGCCGAATAATTTGGTGCTGTATTGCAGTTCCGCGATCCACAGCGCGCCGTTCTTTAGCGAGAACCGGCCGCCACGCGGGTCCAGCGCCTGCTGGTCCGCGCTGAACGGGCCGGCACCTGGGTCGTCGTCGAACACTCCGGCCAGAACGGCGGTGTTGCCATTGGGCTTGAATTGGCCGCGAATGCCCAGCGAGCTGAGCGGATAGGCCGGGCCGCCGCCATAAAGATCAACCGAGGGGACGATCGGCCAGCCCGCCATGGTGTTCACGAACAGGGCGGAATAGGCGCTGCCGATGAACTCGTTGTCGATGCTCTGCTGGCCAAGCTTGATGTCGAACTTTCCGCCCAGAAAGACTTGGTCGTACCACAGCTCCCAGAGGCGGGTGGCATTGTCGCCCTCATTCCCGTTGGCGGTTTGCAACGTGTCTAGATAATACGGGCTCAGCGACCGGCCATGAAGTTGCAGAGCCGAAACATAAAACGTCCCGCCCGGCAGGCCAAACGCCTTGCCGGTATCCACACCCATGGTCATGGTGGTCAGGCCCTGCATGGTGGTGCCGGTTTTTACGCCGCCGGAAAGATTGCCGAGCAGGTTTTCAGAATCCGTGATGCCGATGGTCACGCCATGCGCCGCCAAAGCTGGCCGCAAACCGCCCCAATCGCCAAGCAGCCCGGTATTGCCCGCCTGCTGCGCCATGGCCGGGGCCGCCAGCGCCAAGGGCAGAATGCACGCCACGGCGCGGCGCCAAGTGTAGACGTTCAAATTATGCCCCTCTTCGCAAATATCCGGCTTTGCCAAGCACGATGGAATTTCATAGCAAAGCCGCCTGGCCCGCAAGCGGCTCAGAGCCGCCGGTACATCACCAGCGCGTCCACATCGCCTTGCTCGGGATGTTGAAAAGCCCCCGGCAGAAGCCCCACGGTCTCGAACCCCATCTGCTGCCACAACCCGATGGCGCGCCGGTTGGTGCTGACCACGAGGTTGAACTGCATGGCACGAAACCCCGCCGCCCGTGCGGCATCCAGCGAGTGCGCGCACATCGCCCGCGCCACGCCGCGCCCGGCGGCCCAACCGGCGGTCATGTAGCCGCAATTGGCCACATGCGCGCCGCCGCCAGCCTGATTGGCTTTCAGGTAATATGTGCCCGCGATGCAGCCTTCCAGCTCCGCCACGAAGCACTGTTTCTCCGGCGCCAGCCAGTAGCCGAGCGCCTGCTCGCGATTCCAGTCGCGAGGCAGGGCGTAAGTGTCGCCGGCGGCGATCACGGGGGCCAGAATTTGCCAGATGCTCTCGGCGTCTTCTGCGATAGTGGGGCGGATGGTGGGGGTCATTGGGGCGTCATCAGGCTTGCCCCGCGCTGGACGGCGCCATTCTTCCGCGCATAAAACGTCATGGCCGAGGGGGCCTGGCCATGACGAAAATCGTTTCCTTCACCCGTGTCTTGAACGAGGACGATATTATCGAGGCTTTCGTGCGCCACCATGCCGGCCATGTAGATGAGATGCTGTTTCTCGACAATGGCAGCACGGACCGCACATTGGAGATTTTGCAGGCGCTGCGCGAGGAAGGGTTTCCGCTCAAGGTGTTCCGCAACCATGCCGTCAGCTTCGACGAAATCGCCGTTAATAGCTGGGGCTATCTCGCCGCCTCGCAGCTTTTGGGCGCCGATTGGGTGGCGCTGCTGGACGCGGACGAATTCATCGCCAC
>JAGXAE010000124.1 GCA_018971725.1 Pseudomonadota bacterium
TCCACCCGGCGAACCTTGCGCCCCGCCATGCGAAGCCCCTCAAATGCCTGCGGGCTGGTTACCTCATGCACGAGATGGCGGTCGATATAGAGAACGCAGGTGCCGTCCTCCATCCTGTCCACCACATGGGCATCCCAAATCTTGTCGAACAAGGTCCGTGGCATTTGCGTCAACTCTCCACAGTTACAAAAGGCCAGGAGGATTTTGTCCTCCTGGCCCCTAAGCATTCGCGCTTAAAACTCGTTACCCGTTCCGGGCAACGCTCCGGCTCAGGCGGAAGGGGCTTCCACCTCGCGGGCCTTCTCAGCGATACGGGCGGATTTACCGCGGCGGCCGCGCAGGTAATACAGCTTCGCACGGCGCACATCGCCACGGCGTACCACGGTGATGTCCGCGATGGTCGGCGCATAAAGCGGGAACACGCGCTCCACGCCCTCGCCATAGGAGATCTTGCGCACGGTGAAGGAGGAGTTGAGGCCACGGTTTGAGCGCGCGATGCACAGGCCTTCGAAAGCCTGGATACGCGAGCGCTCGCCTTCCTTCACGGTCACGTTCACGCGCAGCGTGTCGCCCGGGGCGAAGGTGGGGATGGTCTTGCTCTCGGTCAGCTTCGCGATCTGCTCGGCTTCGAGCGTCTGGATGATGTTCATGGGTTAGGTCCTTCTCGAAACGGGTGTTTAAGGCGCTGCGGCGCCGGTTGCAATGTATTGGGCGTACAGGTCGGGTCTGCGGTTTTGCGTGGCGGCGATGGCCTCCGCCTTTCGCCAGGCGGCGATGGCGGCATGGTTACCTTGGGTCAGCACTTCCGGCACGGCGCGGCCGTCCCACAGGGCAGGGCGGGTGTAATGCGGGTATTCCAGCAGCGTCTCGGAGAAGCTCTCCTCCACCCCGCTCTCGGCATGGCCCATCACCCCTGGCAGCAGGCGGATCACGGCATCCAGCAGCACCAAAGCAGGCAGCTCACCACCGGAGAGCACATAATCCCCGATGCTGATCTCCTCGCCGCCCCTGGCCTCGATCACCCGCTGGTCGATCCCCTCGAACCGGCCGCAAACCAGGATCGCGCCCGGCCCCTCCGCCAGTTCCCGCACGCGGGTCTGGCTCAGCGGCTTGCCGCGCGGGGTCAAGAAGATCAGCGGGCGTTCGTCAGCCACGGAACCGATCGCGGCATCCACCACATCCGGGCGCAGCACCATGCCGGCGCCCCCCCCGAACGGCGTGTCGTCCACGGCACGGTGGCGGCCCAGCCCAAAGTCACGCATATCCGTAACCTTCAGGCTCCATGTGCCGTTCTCCAGCGCCCGGCCCGCCAGGCTTTCGCCCAGAGGCCCCGGAAACATGGCGGGGAAAAGCGTCAGAATATCGGCGCGCCAGCTCACTCGCCCGCCTCCTTCGCTTCCACTTCCAAAGGCGGGTTTACCACCACATAGCCATCCGCGATCTGCACCTGCGGCACGCAGGCCCGGGTGAAAGGAATTAGCGTACCCCCTGGAGACAGTTCCAGGCTGGCCCCGGCGCCGTAATCCAGCACGTTGCCCACCTTGCCGATCACCTTGCCGCTCTCATCATGGGCAGCGAGCCCGATCAGATCGGTGAGATAGAACTCTTCCTCCTCGGCCTCCGGTAGAACGGAGCGGGGCAGGAACAGCTCGGCATTGGTCAGGCGCGCGGCTTCATCGCGGTCGGTGATCCGGCGCTTGGTGCTGCCCGAAACCTCGCTGACCCAGGCGACATTGTCATGCGCCCAGTCCAGCGCGAAACGCCGCCCCTTGACGTCGACAAGCACATGCGCGGCCAGAACCTCCGGGTCCTCGCCATAGCAATGCACGCGCACTTGCCCGCGCACGCCATGCGGCTTGCCGATTACGCCCATCAGGATCAGCCGGTCTTCCACTACGCCCTGGTTGGATTAAGCGGCGGCTTCGGCCTTGGCCTTGGCGGCGGCGCGCTCCTGGGCCTTCTTCTTCGGCGCGGCCTGCTTCGGCTGCTCGGCATAAACCGGCGCCTTAATCAGCTCGGCCTTGGCCAGAAACCGGGCCACGCGGTCGGTCGCCTGGGCGCCATTGCTGATCCAGTATTGCAGACGCTCGGTCTTCAGCAGCACGCGGTCGGCATGCTCGGCCGGCAGCATCGGGTTGTAGGTGCCCACGCGCTCGATGAACTTGCCATCGCGCGGCGCATTCGCGTCGGCGATCACGATATGGTAAAACGGGCGCTTCTTCGCACCGGCGCGGGAAAGGCGAATCTTAACAGACATACTGACTCCTTGCTTTCAACTTAAAAAGGTTTGCGGCCGCCTTTGGCGCCGCCCATGGCGGCCTGCATCTGGCGCATCATCGCCTCGGGCCCGCCCATCTTGTTCATCCGCTTCATCATGGTCGACATATCGTCGAACTGTTTCAGCAGCTTGTTCACATCCTGCACGGAGGTGCCGGAGCCCGCCGCCACGCGCTTCTTGCGGCTCGCCTTCATGATATCCGGCGCCCGGCGTTCGGCGGCCGTCATCGAGCTGATGATCGCGATATGCCGCTTGAACACCGTCTGGTCCAAATTCGAATCCGCCAGTTGCTGCTTGATCTTCCCCACGCCCGGCAGCATCCCCAGAATTCCGGAAAGCGAACCCATCTTCGAAATCTGCCTGAGCTGGGCAGCATAATCGTCGAGATCGAATTTGCCCTTCGCCATCTTCTTGGCGAGCTTCTCGGCCTCAACCTTGTCGATCGTCTCGGCGGCCTTCTCCACCAGCCCGACGATATCGCCCATGCCCAGAATCCGCCCGGCGATCCGCTCCGGGTTGAATTCATCCAGCGCGTCCAGCTTCTCGCCCTGGCCGATCAGCTTGATCGGCGCGCCCGTGACGGAACGCATGGAAAGTGCCGCACCGCCCCGCGCATCGCCGTCGAGCCGCGTCATCACAATGCCGGTAACCTGCACGGCATTGTTGAAGGCGGTGGCGGTGGTCACCGCATCCTGGCCGGTCATCGCGTCCACCACCAGCAGCGTTTCCACCGGGTTCACGGCGGCGCGGATCGCCTTCACCTCCTCCATCAGCGCCAGATCGATGGACAAGCGCCCGGCGGTGTCCAGAATCACCACGTCATAGGATTCGCGCCGTGCCGTATCCATCGCCCGGTGGGCGATCTGCAACGGCGTCTGCCCGGCGATAATCGGCAGGCTGCCCACCTCGGCCCGGCTTGCCAGCTGCTCCAGCTGCAATTGCGCGGCGGGGCGCTGCGTATCCAAACTCGCCAGCAGCACCTTCCGGCGCTCCCGCGTGCGCAGCCTGAGCGCGATCTTGCCGGAGGTCGTGGTCTTGCCCGAGCCCTGCAACCCCACCATCAGGATGGGAATGGGCGAGGGCGCGTTGAGGTTCAACGGCACGGCCATGCCGCCCAGCGCCTCGATCAACGCGTCGTTGACGATCTTCACGACCATCTGCCCCGGGGTGACGGAGCGCAGCACTTCCGCGCCCACCGCCTGCTCCCGCACCCGGGCGACGAAATCCTTTACCACCGGCAACGCCACGTCCGCGTCCAGCAGCGCCAGCCGGATCTCCCTTAAAGCGTCATTGACGTCAGATTCCGACAGCGCCCCGCGGCGGCGGAGCCTGTCGAAAATATCCCCGAATTTGCCCGACAGATTGTCGAACATGCGGCCTGATCTCCACAACCTGATACACAACGCAAAACGCGCCGTGGTGCGAACCCTCGCAGCACGGCGGAACTATCCGGGTGGCTCATGCCCCCCTCAGCCGCTCAAGTCAAGAGACGAGGCGTTTTTGGGCCCGCACCCGCTCCGGCGAGGCCCCGAACCAGCGGTGGCAGGCGCGGGAGAACGGGCTCAGCTCCGCATAGCCCAAAAGCTGGGCGATGCCCGAGATGCTGAGATGCGGCTGCCGCAGATAGCTCGCCGCCAGCGTCCTGCGCACATCCTGCACCGCCTCGGCATAGCTCAGCCCCATATCGGCCAGCCGCCTCTGCAGCGTCCACCGCGCCAGCCCCAGCGCCTCCGCCACCTCCAATATAGGCGGCGAGCCATCCGGCAGGCGGGAGCGTATTTCCGCCCGCACCCTGGCTTCCAGCGGCACCCGCCCATGCGGCAAACGGCGCCGGTACGCCTCCGCCGCCAGCCTGGCGAACCGCCCGGCATCCGCCCCCTTCATCCGGCGCGAGAGGTCGCCCGGCGCGAACACAATCGCGTTGGTCCGCTGGCCGAAAAACACCGGCGCGCCAAACACTTCCTCATGCGTGGTCCGCTCCTCGGGCTCGGGATGCTCAAAATGCACCTCCGCCGGGCGGAAGCCCGGGCCATAGGCCTCCCGCAGCAGGTTCTGGAACATCGCGATGGTCAGCTCCGCGTCCTGCCGGCGCTCGAAAATCCGCCAGTCCAGAATCCGATATTCCAACCGCAACAGCTCGCCCTCCGCCACCAGCCGGGCCTCGCTTGCCTCCTGGTGCAGGGGGAATAAATCCGTGAATTGCCGCAACGCGGTGCCGATGCTGGGTGCGGCCAATGCCAAATCCCCCACCAGCCCATGGCTGGAGGCCGGAAAGCCGCGCCCGTAAAGCAGCCCGAAATCCCCCCGCCCGGAATGCTGGGCTGCGCGCTCCATCACCTCCACATAAGAGGAGAGCGCCAGCCCGCCCTCGCTGCTGGCGTTCAGATTGCCCGCATCAATCCCCGCGGGGCCGAATATCCGGTCCGCATCTGTACCTAGTGCCTTCAATAAAGGCAGTAGCCCTGCCGTGGCGCATAACGCCACCTGAGGCTCCCGCCCCGCCATAAACCCCATATTTTTGATCCCCCGCCCGGTCTTTTTGTCCCCGTGGTCGGCGTCTTCCTCTGATTGGGGGAGACTAGGCTGGGTTTTTGGGCGGGGCAAGCGTGGGTGGCAGCATTGTAAAAATGACGGAACGAAGCCCTGGCCGGCAGCGTGCTAAGGCAAACTGATTTAAAAATGAGATTGGAAGGTGAGATTGATCTGGTATTGATTTTTTTCAGCCCGATTCGAGGTTGAAAGGATTGTGTCTATGTTTAGTCTTCCCATCGAATTTTTATACACAGCATTTAAATTAAAGGTTTCGTTTTTAAAGGGAACGGATTCGACTGATGTCGAAGGCACGGGCTTTTTTGTTATGTTCAAACAAAATTTTTATCTAGTAACAAACAGGCACGTGATTGATCTGCAATGGAAGCATCCTAATAGTCCCCAAAATAAACAGAAATTCCTTGGATATAGATTGGCGTCTATTACGTGCTCTGGCAGGATGAGCGGCGATGCGATTAGGGTGTTTGTGATTATTCAGCCTCAGATAATTTATTCAAAAAACTACACAGACGATGTGATTCTAATCAAAATGGGTTCGATATTAGGCATCGATAAGATTCCAGAACCACCAGTTTTGAATCATTACATTAGTTTTGATGACATAGCTAAGGAAAGCCAGTTCGATGGTCAAGTGAATGGGATTACTGCTTGTGATCAGATAGCCTTCCCTATTCACACTCATGAGTTCTCTTCAACATTAGATCGTCCGATTTTTAGAATGGGTTGGATTGTGTCTGATCCGCGTTATGACCTTGAATTAGAGGATGTCTCAGGGGAAGCATTTTTGATGGATGCTTTCTCTACAAGCGGTGCTTCTGGAGCGCCAATTTTTGCTCTGCAGAAGGGGACTTCTATCGCTGCCGGAAAAGGTATTGCATTGAGTGGGGGCATTTACAGATCAGCATGTTTGATAGGAATCAATGCTGGCCATATAAAGTCACCGAATTTTGGTCACGCAAACCTGTCATATGCATTTAAGTCCAGCATAATTGTAAATTGTTTAGAGTCTCAGGAAAAAATGGGTTAAACGAGTGTCAATAAAAAGGACCGTTTCTACGGCCCTTTTTATTTGAAATGATGTTCAGGCCCCATACCCCACGATACTCTTAATCTCCAAGAAATCATGCATCGCCCAGTCTGCATATTCCCGCCCATTGCCGGATTGCTTGTACCCGCCAAACGACGAGTAAAAATCCATATCCGGATAATTCAGATACACAGACCCGGCCCGCATCCGCGCCGCCACATCGCGCACTTTTTCCATATCCTTGCCCTGCACATAAGCCGCCAGGCCATACACCGTGTCATTGGCCATCTCCACCGCCTGCTCCAGCGTGTCATACGGCATAATGGAAAGCACCGGCCCGAAAATCTCTTCCTTCTCGATTGTCATGCCCGGTTTCACATTGGCAAACACAGTGGGTTTGGCG
>JAGXAE010000125.1 GCA_018971725.1 Pseudomonadota bacterium
CGCATGTTGCCCGACGCTTCAATCAACTGCGTGTTCGCGGACCCGCCCTATAACCTGCAATTGCGCGGCGAATTGCGCCGCCCGGATGACAGTTTGGTGGACGGCGTGGATGACGATTGGGATAAATTTGACGATTTCGCCGCCTATGATGCCTTCACTCGGGATTGGCTGAGCGAATGCCGCCGGGTGCTGAACAAGGACGGCACGATTTGGGTCATTGGTTCTTACCATAATATCTTCCGAATCGGGGCGATGATGCAGGATCTGGGCTTCTGGATCCTGAACGATGTGATCTGGCGCAAGACCAACCCCATGCCCAATTTCCGGGGGCGGCGCTTTACCAACGCGCACGAGACAATGATCTGGGCGGCCAAGAGCAAGCAAAGCCGCTACAAGTTCAATTATCAGTCCATGAAGGCGTTGAACGACGATCTGCAGATGCGCTCGGACTGGACACTTCCGCTCTGTACCGGGAATGAGCGTCTCAAAAACATGCACGGGCTGAAGCTGCACCCCACCCAGAAGCCGGAGGCGCTGCTGCACCGGGTCATCATGGCCTCCACCAGCCCTGGTGACATTATCGTGGACCCGTTTTTGGGCTCGGGTACCACGGCGGCGGTGGCCAAGCGGCTGCATCGGCATTTTATCGGCATTGAGCGCCACCCGGCCTATGTGGAGGCCGCCTGGGGCCGCCTTAAGGCAGAGGAACGCGCGCCACGGACGGCAGTTGTCGCCCCGCCCTCAGGCCGCGAAGCGCCGCGGATTGCCTTTGGCAGTTTTGTCGAGCGCGGGATCATCCGCCCCGGCACGCAGGTGATGGACAAGCAGCGCCGCTTCGCCGCCGAAGTGACAGCCGAGGGCGGCCTGGTGAGCGGCCTCCATCGCGGTTCCATTCATCAGGTGGGAGCAGCGGTGCAGAACGCGCCCAGCTGCAATGGCTGGACCTTCTGGCATTTCGAGCGGAACGGGCAAATGCTGCCGCTGGATGCACTGCGGAGGGAAAATACGGAGGGGTAAACGCCTTCCCCTCTACCGCGCCACCTTGCCCGATTCGCCTATGAGTTTTTGTGCCAGCAGCACCGGAATGGCGGTGAACAAAATAATGGCGAACACCACCACATTCACCTCCGGCAATTGCTGGCCTAGGCGGATGGCGCCGAAAATCCACAGCGGCAGAGTGTTCTGTGCGCCGGCGGTGAAGGTGGTTACGATCACCTCGTCGAACGAAAGCGCGAAGGCCAGCAGCGCCCCCGCCCCGATGGCGCTGGCCATCATCGGCAATTGCACCAACCGGAAGGTGCGGAACGCGTCCGCGCCCAAATCCGCCGAGGCTTCGGTAAGCGAGCGCGGCATGCGCCGCAGCCGGGCCACCACATTGTTATAGACGATCACCACGCAGAAGGTGGCGTGCCCGGCCACAATAGTCCAATAAGAGAGGTTGATCCCCCAGAAGGCGAAATAAGCCGCTAGCGCCATGCCGGTGAGGATGCCCGGCAAGGCAATGGGCAGCACGGCGATGAAGCTCACCACCTCCTTCGCGGCACTTTGCATGCGGGCCACGGCCATGGCGGCCAGAGTGCCCAGGAGCATCGCCGCGATGGTAGCCACCGAGGCGACCTCCAGCGAAAGCACCAAAGCCTGGCGCACCGCCTGGTCGTGCCAGGTATCCGCGAACCAGTGCAGGGCGAAACCCGCGATGGGCCAGGCCGGGATAGGCGCTGCCGAGAAGGCGTAGAGCACGATCACCACGATGGGGATGAACAAGAAGGCGAAGATGGCCGCCACGGCGGCCCAGATGAGCGTTTCAGAGCGCATCGAACGCCCCCAACTTACGGGCGATGAGCAGGAACACCGCCATCACGCCCAAGGGCAGCACCGCATAGGCCGCAGCGAAGGGGATATTGTTGGTGACTCCAACATTTGAATACACCACATTGCCGATGAAATCCGACCCGCGCCCGCCCACCAGCATCGGCGTGACGTAATCGCCCAATGTGAGGGAGAAGGTGAAGATGGCCCCGGCCACCATGCCAGGCAGCGCCATGGGCAGCATCACGCGGCGGAAGGTAGCGAAGCCACGCTCGCCCAAATCCGCCGAGGCTTCCAGCAGGCTGGGGGGTATCCGCTCCACACTCGCCGCCACGGGCAGGATCATGAAGGGCAGCCAGAGATAGGAAAACACGATCCACATGGCCCAGTTGCTGTAGCCAATATGCGCGCGCGGCAAGCCAATCTCCATCAACGCCCAGTTTAGCAGGCCGTTATGGGCCAGGATCAGCCGCCATGCATAAACACGTGCCAGATAGCTGGACCAGAGCGGCACCATTACCGCCGCCATCATCACCGCGCGCAGGCGCGGGCCGGCGAGGCGGATCATCGCATAGGCCACCGGCCAGGCGAGAATCACATCCGTGATGGTAACCGCCGCGGCGATGCCGATGGTACGCAGGGCGATGTGAGTATAGACCGGCACCGAAAGCAGCTGCTGGAAATTGGTGAAGGAAAACCCCGGGATGAGGTTGCCGGAGAGATCATCCACCGTCCAGAAGGAGGTAATAAGCAAAGCTCCTATGGCCGCCAGATACAAAGCCGCGAACCATAGCGCCGGCAGGCCGAGCAAGGCGGCATTCGCCACGCCCGGCCGCCGCCAGCCTAGGACGGAAAATGTCCTGTTCAGGCTCATCCCTTGATGATCTGCCATTCGCGCTGCCAGGCGGAATAATCCAGACAATCATCTTTGCCGTTGCCGCAGGCCTTGCGCGGGGTCTTCCAGAACTTGATCTGGTCGAAATACGAGGCCGGGGCGTTGGCATGGTATTGCGCACAAGAGCCAGGCTGTTGTGCGTCCATTTCCTTGCAAGCCAGGGTGTTGGCCGGGGTTTCACCGAAATAGATCGCCTGTTCCGCCTGAACCTTTGGCGTGGTCACCCAGTTGATCCACTCATAGGCGCAATTGGGGTGCGGAGCTTTCGCGGAGATCATCCAGGTATCGGCCCATCCGGTGGCGCCTTCCTGCGGGATAGTTTCCGCCACCGGCACCTTGGCGGCTTGCAGCGTGTTGGTCTGGTACGGCCAAGCGGCACCCACCACGGCATCGCCCGAGGTGAAAAGCTGGATTTCGTCCGATGCCAGGGCCCAGTATTTCTTGATGAGCTTGGATTGCGCCTTGAGCAATGTCACCACCGCATCCATCTGCGCCTGGTTCAGCTCGTACGGGTCCGTAATGCCCAGCGAAGGGTCTTTCTTGGACAGATACAAAGCCGCATCCGCGATCTGGATGGGATTATCCGGCACGGTGATCTTACCTTTATAGGCGGGATCGTAGATCACGGACCAGGAGGTGGGCGCCGCGGGGAACACCTTGGTGTTGTACAGCAGCGTATTCGGCCCCCATTCGTAGGAGACGCCGTAATGCACGCCCCTCACGGTGTTGAAGGCCGGGCTTTGCAACTGGGGAATAAAGTTCTTCCAGGCCGGGATAAGCGCCATGTTGATGGGCTGAACGTCATGCCCGTAGATCAGCCGCAGCGTGGCATCACCGGAAGCGGAGACGAGATCGTATTGGTCACCGCCGCCGGAGCGCATCAGCGCCACCATTTCGTCAGACGAGCCGGCATATTTCGCGTGGACCATGCAACCGGTGGCGGCCTCGAAGGGTTTTACCCAGTCAGGCTGGGCATAACCTTCCCACGCCACCATGTTCAGCACACCCTCGCCCTGGCCGATGGACTGCAAGGGTTCGGCCGCCGCCGCGCCCTGCGCGAAAGGCAAAGACACCGACACATATAAAGCCAGCCTGGCGAGTTTACGTTTGAAACCGTCTCTCATCACTGCTCTCCCTTGTTGATTGACCCACCGATGGCCACAGAGGCCGTACGCGGCCAGGCCACCGTTACTGAATCCCCCGGCGCGAAACGCAGGCCGCCATGCACGGGCACGATATTGGCTTCCATCACCTGCATGGTGCCGCCATCCTCCAACGCCACGATGGTGCGCGTTACGGCGCCGAGATAGACGATCTCCCGCACCGAACCGTGCCGCTTCTCGAACCCTTCCGGCACGGCATGAGCATGGGGAACGAGGTGCAGCTTTTCCGGCCGCAGCAGCGTGCCGCCAAGAATGTTGGATGACCCAACGAAATCCGCCACAAATGCGCTCGCCGGACGCTCATATAAATCATACGCGGTGCCGACCTGCTCGATCTTGCCCTGGCTGAACACGGCGATGCGGTCCGACATGGAGAGCGCTTCGTCCTGGTCGTGGGTGACATAGATGAAGGTGATGCCGGTTTCGTGTTGCAGGCGCTTGAGTTCCTGCTGCATTTGGTGCCGGAGTTTCAGGTCCAGCGCGCCCAATGGCTCGTCCAGCAGCAGCACGCGGGGGCGGTTGACCATGGCGCGGGCAAGTGCCACGCGCTGGCGTTGGCCACCGGAAAGCTGGGCGGGTTTTCGCCCCGCGAAATCCGAAAGCTGCACGGCGGCAAGGGCTTTTTCGGCCTCGCCATGGGCCTCGGCTTTCGGCATTTTCTTGGCCCGCAAGCCATAAGCCACATTTTCCACCAGCGTGAGATGGGGAAAGAGCGCGTAATCCTGGAATACGGTGTTCACCGCGCGTTCAAACGGCGGCAGGGCGGCGACGTCCTGACCATCCAACAAAATCCGCCCGGAATCTGGCCGCTCAAACCCAGCGATGAGTCGCAACGTGGTGGTTTTGCCGGAGCCGGAGGGGCCGAGCAGCGTGAAGAACTCGCCCGCATGAACGGCAAGCTCCACCCGCGAGAGCGCCACCGCCCCGCCATAGCTTTTGGCCACCCCTTCGAGTTGTACGATCGGCTGCGTCACACGCGCACCTGCTTTTGTCCCGAGGCCGTATCTCGTATCGTCCATGATAGCAGGATTGCCACGTGATCCCCCCTATTTTGTTGACCTGTGAACACAGCCTCCGCCTACTGTATTCCAGGGTCAACCGCTTTTTCCGGCGGGCAGGCATAGTGGGGCGAAAGTTTGCCAGTGAGGAGTGCCATGGCCGATCATCTGAAATTCTACATCAACGGCGAGTGGGTGGACCCGGTGGTGCCGAACCGTATTCCGGTTATCAACCCCTCGACCGAGGAGGCCTTCACCGAGATTTCCGGCGGTTCCGCCGCTGATGTGGACAAAGCGGTAGCCGCCGCGAAAGCGGCCTTCGCAAGCTTCTCCCGCACCTCGCGCAAGGAGCGGCTGGAGCTTTTGGAAGCGTGCCTCGCCGAATACAACAAGCGCTATGACGATATTGCCTGGGCGTGCGCGCGGGAAATGGGCGCGCCACTAACCTTTGCCAAGGAGGCGCAGGCCTGGGTGGGCCAGCAGCATTTCATGGCGACGATCGAGAAACTGAAAACCTTCGCCTTCACCGAGAAGCGCGGCACGACAATGGTGGTGAAGGAGCCGATTGGCGTTTGCGGGTTGATTACGCCCTGGAACTGGCCGTTAAACCAGATTGTGTGCAAGGTGGCCCCGGCGCTTGCGGCGGGTTGCACCATGGTGCTGAAACCTTCCGAAATCGCGCCGATCAACGCGCTGATTTTTGCCGAGGCGATGCACGCGGCGGGTGTGCCGAAAGGCGTGTTCAATTTGGTGAACGGCACCGGGCCGGAGGTGGGCCAGGTGATGGCCGGGCACAAGGACGTGGACATGATGAGCTTCACCGGATCGACCCGCGCGGGCATTATCGTGGCGCGCGAGGCAGCGGCGACGGTGAAGCGCGTGTGCCAGGAACTGGGTGGCAAATCCGCGAACATTCTGCTGGATGATGTGGATTTGGACAGTGCCGTGCGCCAGGGCATCGGCGCGTGCTTCATCAATACCGGGCAGTCTTGCGACGCGGCGACGCGCATGCTGGTACCTGCCAGCCTGCACGACAAGGCGGTGGAGATTGCCGTGGACGAAGCGGAGAAGCAGACACCCGGCCCTGCCTTCACCGAAGGCACGGTGCTGGGGCCGCTGGTGAGCGAGTTGCAATGGGACAAGGTGCAGCGGCTGATAAAGGCGGGCATCGACGAAGGTGCCACGCTGGCTTGCGGCGGGCTGGGCCGGCCGGATGGGTTGAACCGCGGGTATTTCGCCAAACCCACTGTGTTTGCCAATGTGAAACCGGGCATGACAATCGAGAAGGAAGAGATTTTCGGGCCGGTGCTTTCCATTATGCCGTATGACACGCTGGAGCAGGCGGTGGAGATGGCCAATGACACGGTGTATGGCCTGGC
>JAGXAE010000010.1 GCA_018971725.1 Pseudomonadota bacterium
CCGTGGGCAGGTTGGCGTCGGGCATGGGGCTTCGTCCTATTCGTAAAATCGTAAAATCCGGCCAATCCCTTATTACCTTGCCGCCTTGCTGCCAACCTTCAGGATGCCGGTTTTGGCAGAGAGGAAAAATAGGCCGCCACGTCCTGGCGCTCGCGCGGGGTTAGCGCGGCGGCGATGCCCGGCATAGGCGCCGGGGCGTTCGGGCTTGCGGCGAGGGTATTGAGCGCCGAGACGATGGCGGGCGCCTGCATGCCTGCCAGCGCGGGCGCGCCGATGGCGGCATTGCCTTGGCCGTTTACCCCATGGCAGGCGGCACAAGGCATGGCGCCGTTATCATTGCCGTGCAAAACGATCTGCCTGCCCGCGGGCGCGCCGGCGGCCAGCAACAGCAATGGCGTGTAGGCCCAGGGCCTCATGGCGCGGGAGGGCCGGCGGGGCCGTAAACCGGCACCAGCAGCAGCAGATCGTCGCCATCGGCAAAGGTTAAAATCATGCTGATCTTGTCGCCGGGCTTCATTTTTGGCTGCATGCACATCAGGTGGTAGCCGCCTTCCTGGAAGCGCGCTTGCCCGTGCGCGGGGATGCTAATGCTTTTCACCATCATCATTATCGCCGTGCCGCCGTCATTCTTGCTCTCATGCAGCATGAGCGAGCCGCAGGCGGGGGAGTTGGCCTTCACCAGCTTGGTGGTGAGGTCGCCGGTGTTGGTCAGCGTCATGTAGCCGGCGGCGGGCAGGTTGGGCAGCAGATAGCGCATCCAGGCATGCGAGGCGTGCACATTGGCCGGTGAGGGCGCCGGCGTTGAGGAAGGGGCCGCCGCCCCAAGCAGCACCGGCAGGGCGAGCAGCATCAAAAAGCGTTTCATACCGTGACGCTAATGCAACCCATGCCGGGGAGAAACCCCCGGTTTATTGCCATAAGGCCACGTGCGGCGCAAAATATGCCCATGGATCATTTCCGCCTTGCCGAAGCCGCCCGTGCCATCAGGCGCATGTTTGTCCGAGACCTGATTCTAGACGCGCGGATTGGCGTTTACGCGCATGAGCACGGCCGCACCCAGCGCGTGCGGGTGAACCTGGACCTTGCGGTGGAGGATGACGGGGCCACCAATCTTTCCCGACCCGCTGTGGGGGCGGACGATCTAGGCCGGGTGGTGGATTACGACACGATCGTTACCGCGGTGCGCGAGATTGTCGCGGCCGGGCATGTGCAGCTTGTGGAAACATTGGCCGAGCGCGTGGCCCAGGCCTGCCTGAGCGATACTCGCGTAAGAGTAGCGCGGGTGATGGTAGAAAAACTGGATGTGTACACGGACGCCGCCAGCGTGGGTGTGGAGATCGAGCGCCGGAATATTTAGTTGTCCACGATGCTGAACTGAGCAGGATCAAGGGGTTTCGGTGCGGAATGACGATGGGCAGATTGCCGGAAGTTAATAATAGTATTGTTTAAATTCAATATGTTAACTGAAAATAATCGAACGCTGCGGTGGATTTGGGCGGAAAATGCCATACCGAGATGTTCAGCAGCCAAACACAGTGAATCCACAAACTTATCCACAGGTTGGAGGGGATAAGTTGAATTCACAGGCAATCGGTGTCGCCGTTATCGAAACCGCGTTGGTGACCATGCCGGGCAATCCTGGCGTGTACCGGATGCTGGATGAGAAGGGCGACGCGCTTTATGTCGGCAAGGCGCGCAACCTTAAAAAGCGCGTGACATCCTATGCACAGGTCAACCGCCTGCCGGAGCGGTTGCGGCGCATGGTGGCGGACACAGCCGCCATGGAAATCGTCACCACCCATACTGAAGCGGAAGCGCTGCTGCTTGAGGCGAACCTCATCAAGCGCCTGAAGCCGCGTTACAATATCCTGCTGAGGGACGATAAATCCTACCCCTGGCTGGTGCTGACCGCGAAGCAGGAGTTCCCGCGCATCGGCAAGCATCGCGGCGCGCAGGAGAAGGCGAATTTCTATCTCGGCCCCTTCGCCTCGGCCTGGGCGGTGAAGCAGACTGTGCAGGCATTGCAGCGCGTGTTCCTGCTGCGTACCTGCGCGGATACGGTTTTCGCCAACCGCACCAGGCCGTGCCTGCTGTACCAAATCAAACGTTGCTCCGCGCCTTGCGTGGGCCGGGTGACCGCCGAGGAGTATGGCGCGCTGGTTTCCCAGGCCAAGGATTTCTTGCAAGGAAACAGCGGCGCCGTGCAGAAGGAATTGGCTGCTGCAATGCAGCAAGCTTCTGAAAAGCTTGAATTTGAGCGCGCCGCCGCCCTGCGGGACCGGATTCGCGGCTTAACCTATGTGCAGGGCAATGATGTCATTAACCCCGTCAGTCTGGGGGATGCGGATGTGATTGCGCTGCACCAGCAGGCAGGGCAAGCCTGCGTGCAGGTGTTCTTCGTGCGCGGCGGGCGGAATAACGGCAATCGCAGTTTCTTTCCCGCCACCAGCAAGGAGGACGGGCCGGCGGAGGTGCTGGCCGCCTTCGTGGCGCAGTTTTACGACGACAAACCCCCGCCCGCGCAGATTTTACTGAGCCACGCGGCGGAGGAGCAGGGTTTGCTGGAAGACGCGCTGAGCCTGAAGGCGGAGCGGCGGGTGCATATTCTCGTCCCGCAACGCGGCGAAAAGGCCGAGGTGGTGGCCCATGCCGCCACCAATGCGCGCGAGGCGTTGGAACGAAAGCTGGCCGAGACGGCGGGACAGGGCAAGTTGCTGGTGGCGGTGGGCGAGTTGTTCGGATTGCCTGAAACGCCCAGGCGCATTGAAACCTATGACAACTCCCACATCATGGGTACGAATGCTTATGGGGTGATGGTGGTGGCCGGGCCGGAAGGGCCGATGAAATCCGCCTACCGCAAATTCGGCATCAAAAGCGTCATCACCCCGGGCGATGATTTCGGCATGATGCGCGAGGTGCTGCAACGCCGCTTCGGCCGCGCCCTGGAGGAAGACCCGGACCGTAATGGCGAAACCTGGCCGGACCTTGTGTTGATTGATGGCGGCGCCGGGCAGCTATCGGCGGCCAAGGCGGTGATGGCGGATCTGGGGCTGGAGGATATTCCCATGGCCGCCATCGCCAAGGGGCCGGACCGCGATGCCGGGCGCGAATGGTTCCACATGGAAGGCCGTGAGCCCTTCCAATTGCCGCCGCGAGACCCGGTTCTGTACTTCCTGCAACGCCTGCGGGACGAGGCGCACCGCTTCGCCATCACCACCCATCGCGCCGCGCGTAGCAAGAAGATCACCACCTCCGAGCTTGATGAAATTCCTGGCATCGGCGCCGCGCGCAAAAAAGCGCTGCTGCTGCATTTTGGCTCCGCGCGCGGCGTGAAGGGCGCCGGATTGAAAGACCTTGAGGCCGTTTCTGGTATAAACCGGGCCATGGCCCGCGCCATATATGCGTTCTTTCATCCAGGTGTAAGATTGGAGGATTAGCGCGCCCTTGGCTTCGCGGGGGGAGCGGCTACATTTAGCGCGAAGCAATATGTGAGGGGGCTTGGATGAGCGGCACGGATTGGGCGGATGTAACAAAGCTGGCCGCCGCGGCGCCGGATATACGTGACCTGTTCAAAGCGGATGCGCAGCGCTTTTCCCGGTTCTCCTTACAAGGAGCGGGGATTCTTCTGGATTTTTCCAAAACCTCGCTCACCGTGGACAGCCTGGCGGCGCTGCTGGCCCTGGCCCGCGCGGTGGGAGTGGAGGCCAGGCGGGATGCGATGTTCGCTGGTGAAACCATCAATATTACCGAAAAGCGCGCCGTGCTGCACACCGCCTTACGTGCGCCGGCGGGCGCGGAGATTCGTGTTGGCGGCCATAATGTGGTGCCGGAGGTGCGCGAGACGCTTGACCGTTTTCTTGCCTTCGCGGAGGCGGTGCGTTCCGGCACCATCGCCGCTTCGGATGACGAGCCTTTCACGGATGTGGTGAACATAGGCATTGGCGGATCTGACCTTGGCCCCGCCATGGCCACACTGGCGCTGGCGCCTTACCATGACGGTCCGCGTTTGCATTATGTCTCGAACGTGGATGGCGCGCATATCGCGGACACGTTGCGCCAGCTCAATCCGGCGCGGACGCTGTTCATCATCGCCTCCAAAACCTTCACCACGGTGGAGACGATGACCAATGCGGCCACTGCCCGGCGTTGGCTGGCTGCGGCGCTGGGCGAGGCGGCTGTACCTGCGCATTTCTGCGCCGTTTCAAGCGCTGTTGAGAAATGCGCTGAGTTTGGCATTTCTCAAGACCGTATCTTCGGGTTTTGGGACTGGGTGGGCGGACGCTATTCCGTTTGGTCTTCTGTCGGGCTGCCGGTGGCCATTGCCATCGGGGCGGAAAATTTCCGCGCCTTCCTGGCCGGCGCGCGGGAGATGGATCAGCATTTCCGCACGGCGCCCTTGGAGAAAAACCTGCCGGTGCTGTTGGCATTGGTGGGTGTTTGGCACCGCGATGCGCTGGGTTACTCGGCCCGGGCCATCTTGCCTTATGACCAGCGCATGGGGCGCTTCCCTGCTTATCTTCAGCAGCTCGACATGGAATCAAATGGCAAGCACGTGACGCGGGAAGGCCAGCCTGTTGCACGTCCCACAGGGCCGCTGGTGTTCGGCGAGCCCGGCACTAACGGCCAGCACGCCTTCTACCAGTTGTTGCACCAGGGCACCGACGTGATTCCGTGCGAGTTCTACATCGCCGCCCAGGGACATGAGCCGGAACTGGCGAATCATCACCGCTTGCTCGTTGCCAATTGCCTTGCGCAGGCCCAGGCGCTGATGCGGGGGCGCAGCTTGGAAGAAGCCGGCGGTAATCCGCACCGCGTATTCTCTGGCAACCGCCCGTCTCTTGTCACCGCGTATGAGACGCTGGACCCGGCGACGCTTGGCAAGCTGATCGCGCTTTATGAGCACCGCGTGTTCACAGAGGCCGCTATCTGGAACATCAACGCTTTCGACCAATGGGGTGTGGAGCTGGGCAAGGAGCTGGCCACGAAGCTGCTGCCTGTGGTTGAGGGCAAGGAAAGCCCCGCCCAAGCCGATGGCTCGACGGCGGGGCTTGTGGCTTATCTGCGCGGCGCTGGCGGTTAGCTGGCTGTTTTGCCGCGCTGGATACCTATATCGAGGGCGTCAACACCTCCAGCGCGCTGGGAGAAGGCTGCGAGGCCAGATTATAATTGCCGATGGCGTGAGATGGCTGGGACGGGAGGATTCGAACCTCCGCATGGCGGAATCAAAATCCGCTGCCTTACCGCTTGGCGACGTCCCAATGCGCGCGGGCTCTCATAAGCCGGTCTGGGGCGGCTGGTAAAGCCCCCCGCCCCAACGCCACCAGCCCTGTTGCGTGATGCGCTGTGCCGCCGCTGCGGCTTCGGCGGCGGTGTTGAACAAAGCGAAGCAGGTGGCGCCAGAGCCGCTCATGCGCGCCAGCAATACGCCGGGCAGGGCGGCGAGGGCCGCCAGGACATCGCCGATGACCGGCTGGATGGAGATGGCGGCCGCCTGCAAATCATTGCCGCAAAGCCGCAAATCGGCGGCCATCGACGCGGCATCCGGCCACATCGCGGGCAGCGCCGGCGCGGGTGAGAAAGCCCCGGTGCGGGCCTTGAACACCGAAGGGGTGGGCACCGCCACGCCGGGATTCACCAGAACCATGCCAAATTCAGGCAGGCGCGGGGCGGGGGCCAGAATTTCGCCGATGCCTTGCATCCGCGCTGGTTCGGAGCGCAAGCATACCGGCACGTCAGCGCCCAGCTGCAGTGCGATGCCGGGCAGATCAGCCGCTTTTATCTCCCATAACGCGCTGAGTGCCCGCAAGCAGGCCGCGGCGTCGGCCGAGCCGCCGCCAATCCCCGACGCCACCGGCAGGTTTTTCTCCAGGCTCAGCTTGGCCCCCCGCCCCGGCGCCAGGGCGCGGGCCGCCTTCAATAAAAGATTGTCGGGTTCACCATGCAGCGCCGCGCCGAATGTTCCGCCGAGGCTGAGCGAAAGCGCATCCGCCGCCTCTACCTCTACCCAGTCGCCCACATTGGGAAACACCGCCAGGCTGTCCAGCAAATGGTAGCCATCTGCCCGCTTGCCGGTGACATGCAGGTACAGATTGACCTTGGCAGGCGCGAAGGAGGTGATGCTCACGGGGTTTGAGCGGCGAAATGCTGGTTAATCTTCGCCTCAAGTTCAGCTTTCAGCGCTGGGTCCGGGTTCAGGTTCAGCGCCCGGTCCCATTGATATGCGGCTTGCAAGGGCTGCCCGGCCTGCCAGAAGGCATCGCCCAGATGCGCGTTTACCTCGGCATCGTCAGGTATCAGCTCCACGGCCTGGATAAGCAACGCCAGGGCGCGTTTGGTGTTGCCGCGCTTCAGCTCGATATAGCCGAGCGAATCCTGCACCGCGCCGTCATTGGGATCCAACCCGGCGGCCTTGGTGAGCATGGCCTTCGCCTCGTCCAGATGCTCATCACGTTGCGCCCAGCTAAAGCCAAGATAGTTCAGCACGTAGGGCTGGTCTGGGGAGAGTTTCAGCGCCTGTTCGATGTCAGGTTCCGCAGCACTCCAATTGCCCATCTGGTCCTCGCAGATGCCGCGGTCGAAAAACAGCGTCCAGGCGTTGGGCGGCGGCGGGTTGCCCGAGAGGACGATGGCCTTCTGGTAATAGGGCAGCGCCTGGGCGCATTGCCCGGCATTGCGCCGGATGTCTCCGGCGGCGGCCAGCAGCCCGGCATCGTTCGGTTGGCTGGCGATCATCTGGTCCACCAATGCCACGGCCTGGTCCGCTTTGCCGAGGCTGGCCAGCAGCGCGGCCTGCTGCAACGCCGCCGGCCCGTAAAGCGGGTCCGAAGGCTGGACAGGTGCCAGCGTGGCGATGGCGTTTTGCATCTGCACCTTGGTGGGCGTGTAGTTGGGGACGCTGCTGTTGATCTGTGTGTTCGCCAGCAGCAGCCGTGCCGCGGAAAGATCCGGCCGCAGTTCCAGCGCGAATCTTAGAAATACCGCGCGCAGAAATGACGCCTGCGGCTGCGAGAGCGAGGCGGCGAGGGTGAGATACGCCTCCGCCATGCCCTGCACCGGGGTTGAGATCACCGGGTCGCGCATCTGCTTTTCCAGCTGCGGCAGCGCGATCGCGAGGTCCGGATGCGCCGCCACCAGCGCCGCCAGCACCGCCTCGGCACGGTCGCTTTGGCCCTGCCGCGCGTACCAGCTGGAGATAATCTGAGCGAGGCGCAGATTGGGCGAATCCCCGGAAACCGCGCTGTAAAGCTGTGTGGCGCTCTTGGTGTCGCCCGCCGCATCGGCGATGAGCGCGGCGTTCAGCACATAGACGGCGCCAAAATTATTGTCGTTGAAAGCGGGGCCGAGCGTGTTCAGCGCGGTCTGCTCATCGCCCTGGCCAAATTGGGTCCAGGCCAGCAGCAGCGGCTCGATCATCGCGGCAAGCTGGTCGTGCGGCAGGGCGTTGAAGAATTTCGCTGCGGCGGTGTAATTGCCGTCCAGTGCCGCCTGGTTGCCGCGCAGCAACATGGCAAGGGCGTTGCCGGGCAGGCGCGGCGCCAATTTTGCGGCTTCCAGGCTGCCGGAGAGCACGCCTGTGAGAAAACCCTCCTCGGCCAGCTGCTCGTTTGCCGGGTCGTATTTAAGCGCGGTGGCGTAGAAGCCGGCGGCGCTGGCTGGGTCATCCACTGAATCTGCGTAGCGGGCCGCGAGAAATGCCCCCAGCGCCGGGTTTGAAGCGGCAAGGCTGGGCTTTGCAAGCGAGGCGGGCGTGCTGCCGCCAGGTCCTGCCGCGCAGGCGGATAGCATGATGCAGGCGGCTATGGAGGCACGGCGAAACGGCAGGAAAATCGGCATGATAATGGTGTAGCAGCGCTATGAGTGGCGGGCAAAATGCGCCACCCCATGGCGGAACTCGCTTGTTAGTGCCGTGACGCTGGGATAGATTATCGCCATGCAGCCAGGATTTGAGGCCACGACCGGCGATATTACCGTGCAGGTGCGTGTGGTTTATCTGGATGAGCAATCCCAGCCGGAGGCCGGGCAATTTTTCTGGGCCTATCACATCACCATCATCAATCATGGTGTTGAAACCGTGCAGCTTTTAAAGCGCACCTGGCGGATCACCGATGCTAACGGGCGGGTGGTGAACGTGCATGGCGATGGCGTGGTGGGCAAGCAGCCGGTACTGGAGCCGGCGAGCGATTTGAATACAGCTCCGGCACGCCGCTTGGTACGGCCACGGGCTTTATGGTCGGTACCTACCATATGCAGCTTTTGCCCTCTCGCATGGCTTTTGACGTGGCGGTGCCCGCCTTCAGCCTGGACAGCCCGTATCAGGACGAAAGGCGGCATTGAATGCCGCTTAATATTGGCGTGCTGATCCGCCGGCCCCATAATAACGTAATGGTGCCGAGCCAGTCCGGCGATAAAATTTAAACGGAGCGCATTTTGAAGATTGATAAGAAGGACGGCAAACCGGCCAAGAAAAAATCCGGCGCCGCGCGGCCCGGCCGTGCCGAGGCGGAGGAAGCTGTTAGAACGCTGCTGCTATGGGCAGGTGAAGACCCCGCGCGTGAAGGCTTGCGGGATACACCCAAGCGCGTGGTGAAATCTTACGAAGAATTCTTCAAAGGTTATGGTGAGGATCCGGTGGCGATTCTTTCCCGCACCTTTGAGGAGACCGATGGCTATGACGAGATTGTTCTGTTGAAGGATATCCGGCTGGAGAGCCATTGCGAGCATCATATGGTGCCGATCGTGGGTTTGGCGCATGTGGCGTATCTGCCGGGCAAGCGCGTCGTGGGCATTTCCAAACTCGCCCGCGTGGTGGACGCCTATGCCAAGCGTTTCCAGATTCAGGAGAAACTGACAGCGCAGATTGCCAACACCATTCAGGAAGTGTTGCAACCGCGGGGTGTCGCGGTGGTGATCGAGGCAAATCACCAATGTATCTCCACCCGTGGCGTGCACAAGCCCGGCGTTTCCATGGTGACCAGCCACATGCTGGGTGAATTCCGGGAAAATCCCTCGACCCGGCGCGAGTTTTTGGCAATGATCCAAACCCGGAGCTGTACGGCGGGGTAAGATGAGCGAGCACGGGGTTTTCATGAAACGCGCCATCGGGCTGGCGCGCGAGGGTATGGCGGGTGGCCATGGCGGGCCGTTTGGCGCCGTGATTGTGCGAGACGGGAAGATTGTCGGCGAGGGCCATAACCGCGTGCTTTCTGCTGTTGACCCGACGGCCCATGCGGAGGTGACGGCCATTCGCGATGCGGCGCGCAAGGAGGGGCGCTTCGACCTCTCCGGCTGCGAGATTTACGTGAACGGCCTGCCTTGCCCGATGTGCATGTCGGCGATTTTCTGGGCGCGGATCGGCAAGGTATATTACGCCTGCGCGCCGGAGGATGCCGAGAAGATCGGCTTCGACGACCAGGAATTCTACCGCCAGCTGGGAAAACCCCCGGCCGAGCGCGCCACCCCGGCGATACAGCTCACGGAATATCTTGAGGAAGCACGGGATTCCTACAATGCCTGGCTGGCGCGCGATAACCGCGTTCCCTACTGAGTTTCTGCCATTCAGCGCGGGCTCTGGCGGTTTTGGCCTCAGGGGCGTAATCCCCTGGGCTGAAGCTTAAAGGAGCCCACCGTGCCGAGCGACACCACCCGCCCGACAACCAGCACCTTCACCAGCGTCCGCCCCATCGACGGCGCTGCCAGCCCAGCCAACCGGAAGCTGGTCTCCAACTGGCTGCTGCTGCTCGCCTTCATGATCTGGGTGATGGTTGGCATTGGCGGCTACACGCGTGATTCCGGTTCAGGCCTCTCGATCATGCGCTGGGAGCCGATCATCGGCGTACTGCCGCCGCTCTCCCAGGATGCCTGGAACAAGGTCTTCGCGCTCTACAAGACCATCCCGCAATATCAGCTTCTGCATCAGGGCATGGACTTGGCCGGGTTCAGGAAGCTTTTCTGGCCGGAATATATCCACCGCCTCTGGGGGCGGCTGATGGGTGCCGTGCTGCTGGTGCCGCTGGTCATCTTCGCCGTCACCGGGCGTATTGAGAAGCGGCTGATCCCCTGGCTGGTGCTGCTCTTCCTGCTGGGCGGGCTGCAGGGCTTCATCGGCTGGTTCATGGTCTCCTCCGGCTTCCGGGCAGACAGTATCGCGGTGGAGGGCTGGCGGCTTTCCTTGCATTTCTTCGGCGCCATGTTCCTGTTTGGCGCGGTGCTGTGGACGGCGTTTGTCGTCCGTAAGCCCGAGCCCGCGCGTTATGAGGGGCTACGCGGCCTGCGCGGCCATACCATCGGTGCCTTCGTGCTGCTGCTGCTGGCCATGTGGGGCGGCACCATGGTCTCGGGCATTCACGGCATCGCGGATTTCAGCATGGCCAAGAATATCGGCACCGGCGCGCCCCCGCCCGGCTGGCCGATGACCGGCCTGCTCAACAGCGCCGCCGCCATTATTTTCGGCCATCAGCTGCTGGCCGTGCTGGCGGCCCTGGCCATCCTCACCCTCACCGTCCGCGCCTTGCGCAGCGAGCTGCCGGGTCCGGTGCGGGACGGCGCCTTGCTCGTCGGCGGGCTGGTCATTCTGCAATTCGTCCTCGGCGTCACCGCCCTGGTTTCCGGGCGCATCGATATCGGCGTGGTGCATCAGATGAACGCCGTGCTGCTGCTGGGCGGGCTGCTCTTCATCCTGTTCACGCTGCGCGGCGCCACGCGCCGGGCGGGATAGGCTGAGATGAAACAAGACCGCGCCGTCGGAAACTGGCTCCTGCTGCTGGCCCTCATGGTCTTCGGTATGGTGGTCGGCGGCGGCCATGCCCGCACCATTGGGGCGGGGTTCAGCATCCAGGTCTGGCGGCCTTTCACCGGCTTCATTCCACCCATGAACGCAGTGGATTGGAATTATCTGTACGGGTTGTTCCAGCGCACGGCGCAGTACCAAGCTCACCCGATCGGCATGGCGCAGTACAAAGCTCTGTTCTGGCCAATGTTCCTGGATCGCTGCTGGGGCAGGCTGATGGCGCTGGTGTTCCTCATCCCCTTTGTGGTGTTTCTGCTGAAAGGCCGGATTCAGCGTAAATTGGCGCTGTGGCTGGGCTTTATCTTTGTGCTCGGTGCGGGCCAGGCCGCCTATGGTTGGTACATGGTGCGGACGGGCCTGTATCCTGGCGTGCTCTCCCCACCGCCGGAATGGGCGGCCCCGCACCTCGTCTCCGCCATGGCCATTCTGTTTCTCCTCCTCTGGACGGGGCTGACCTTGCGCAACCCCGAGCCGGTGCGCATCGAAGGCGCCGCCACGCTGCGCGGTTTTTCCACCGCCACGGTGGCGCTCATCTGGGTGACGATGGGGCTTGGCGCGCTGGTCGCCACCTCCGGCGCGCTGAAAGTGTTCAACACCTTCCCCTCCATGGATGGCCATCTGCTGCCGCCGGACATGTTCGCCCAGGCGCCGGTTTGGATGAATTTCATCACCAACAAGGGCACGGTGCAGTTTTGTCACCGGCTACTGGCCACCATCACCGCAATTACCGCCCTCACTACGGCGGTTCTGGGCCTGCGGATGAAGCTGCCGCCCGCCACGCGAGATTTATTTCTGCTGTTGGGCGGACTGGTGGCGTTGCAATATGTGCTCGGCATGGCGACACTTGTATTGGGAAATAACGAGCTCGGCTTTGTGCATGAGTTGAATGCCGTGCTGCTCTTCGCCTCCGCCATTGGTGCCCGCCATGGCCTGCGCGGCGCGGTGGCGGCTCCCGCCCGAGCCTTCGCCCCGGCGGAATAGGAGTGTTTTGAGATGAGTGACGCGCTGAACAAGGCAGACGAGCTGTTCCACCGCCCCCATGGGCTGGATCTGGAGGCCGCGCATAAGCACATCGCCACGGCGCTGGACGGTACGGACGATGGCGAGTTGTTCTTGGAATACCGTGAATCGGAATCCATCTCGCTGGACGATGGCCGCATCCGCGCCGCGTCTTTCGACACGCGCCGGGGCTTTGGCCTGCGCGCCGTACTGGGGGAGGCCGCCTATTTCGCCCATGCCGGAGACCTCTCTGCCCCGGCATTGGCCCGCGCGGCGGAAACCATCCGCGCCGCCAAGGCCATGGAGCATAGTGTTTCCGCCGGTGATCCAGCCCCCGCCAGCGCCCCGCTTTACGAAGGCGTGAACCCGCTGGGCGAGGCTCCCTTCGCGGATCGCGCCGCCCTGCTGAAGCAGATCGACGATTTCGCCCGCGCGGCGGACAAGCGCGTGGTGCAGGTGATGGCCAGCATCGCCGGGGAATGGCAGGTGATCGAGATCATCCGCGCCGGCGGTGCCCGGGTGGCGGATATCCGCCCGCTGGTGCGCCTCAACATTTCCGTAGTGCTGGAGGAAAACGGCAAGCGCGAATCCGGCAGCCACGGCGCCGGCGGGCGCTCCGGCTACGGCGCCTATATCGAACCGGATTTCTGGCAGAACGCGGTACGCGAGGCCATCCGCCAAGCGGAGGTGAACCTGAGCGCCGTTGCCGCCCCGGCGGGCGAGATGGAAGTGGTGCTCGGCCCCGGTTGGCCCGGCATTCTGCTGCACGAGGCCATCGGCCATGGGCTGGAGGGCGATTTCAACCGCAAGCAGACCAGCGCCTTCGCCGGGCTGATGGGCAGCCGCATCGCCTCCAAGGGCGTCACGGTGGTGGATGACGGCACTATCCCGGGCCGCCGCGGCTCCCTGACCATCGACGATGAAGGCACCCCCACCAGCCGCACGACGCTGATCGAGGATGGTATTCTCACCGGTTTCATCCAGGACCGGCAGAATGCCCGCCTGATGAACATGCGCGCCACCGGCAATGGCCGCCGCCAGAGCTACGCCCACGCCCCCATGCCGCGCATGACCAACACCATCATGCTCGGCGGGCAGGACAAGAAAGAGGATATGATCGCCTCCGTGAAGCGCGGCCTCTACGCGGTGAATTTCGGCGGCGGGCAGGTGGATATCACCTCCGGCAAATTCGTCTTCTCCGCCTCCGAGGCTTACCTGATCGAAAACGGTAAGATCACCACTCCGGTGAAGGGCGCTACCCTCATCGGCAACGGGCCGGACGCGCTGACCAAGGTGGAGATGATCGGCAACGACCCGGCGCTGGACCCCGGCATCGGCACCTGCGGCAAAAACGGCCAGGGCGTGCCCGTAGGCGTGGGTCAGCCTACCATTAAACTCTCCGGCCTAACCATCGGCGGCACGGCGGCATAGAAAAGGGGGCCTTACGGCCCCTTTTCTTATTCAGACTTCAGATGCCCCAGCAGCTTCTCGATGGCGGTGGGCTTATCCACCTGCTCCAGCGCCGCATATTCGGCGGCCAAGCGGTCCATGGCGGATTCATAGATCTGCCGTTCGGAGAAGGACTGGTCCGGCTGCCCGGCATTGCGGTGCAAGTCGCGCACCACTTCGGCAATGGCGGAGGGGTCCCCGGAATTGATCTTCGCCTCATATTCCTGCGCACGGCGGGACCACATGGTGCGCTTGATGCGCGCCCGGCCCTTCAGTACGGCCAGCACCTCGTCGAAGCTCTTCTTGGAGGTGAGCTTGCGCAGGCCGGCGGTGCGGGCCTTGTTGGTGGGTACGCGCAGGGTCATGCGGTTTTCATCGAAGGTGATGCAGATCAACTCCAGCTTGTGCCCCGCAATCTCCTCTACTGCGATCCTGTCTACTTTGCCCACGCCGTGGGTGGGGTACACCACGTAATCGCCTTCCTTGAAGATTTCCGCCTTCGCGGGTGCGCGCGGCGGGGCCAGCGGGCGGATGGGTCCGGCGGGAATCCCGCCATGCATCACCGGGGCGGGCGGCTCTTCCTTCTGTGGTGCTTTTGGGGCTTCGGCGGCGGGCGTTTTCGGCAAGGTAGCTTCCGGCTCGGGTTTCGCGGCCTTCTTGGAAGTACCGCTCTTCTGCTTTTCCGTCATCACCACTCCGTTGAGCGGCACACAAGCCGTGCCGCATTAACAATAAGGGCCGGGCGCGGTTACCCGCACCCGGCTGCTTTGAAGAATCGTAGCACAATTTTGGCCGCCCGTCACGCAGGCGGCGGCTAGTTACGGCTTGCCGGGCTCCATGGAGAGCAGAGCCTCCTTGCCGGGCTTGTCCTTCCAGTCATTTGCATCGGCGGGCGGAGTGCCCTTGCGGGTGATGTTCGGCCAGGATTTGGAAAGCTCGCGGTTGCGCTCCAGCCAAGCGGTGGCGCGGTCGTCGCTGTCCGGCAGAATCGCCTCAGCCGGGCATTCCGGCTCGCACACGCCACAATCGATGCACTCATCCGGGCTGATCACCAGGAAATTTTCGCCGACATAGAAGCAATCGACCGGGCAGACTTCCACACAATCCATGAATTTGCACTTGATGCAGTTCTCGGTGACCACGTAGGTCATTCGGTACTCCTGAAAGACTCGCGTAAAAATTTCCGGTCCCCTATGCGCGGGGATTGCGATTTAAGCAAGGTGCGGCGGGATTTTCAGGGGAGAGGCGGGTTAATTCTTGCCAGGTGCTGGCTTATTGAATTTCCCGATACATTTCCTGCGCTACTGTGGCGGAGCCGCGCCGTTCAGGGAGCAGAAGAATCTCCACCACTTTCACCCCTTGCGGCAAAGCGAGCGTCAGCACGTCGCCGGGACGCAGCTTGGCGTGGGGTTTGTCGGTGGGCTGACGGTTGATGCGCACAGCACCTTTTTCCACCAGAGCTTCCGCCACCGAGCGGGTTTTGCAGAAGCGCGCGAAAACCAGGAATTTGTCCAGCCGGAGGGTGTCGGCTCCTGGTTCGTTCAAATCAACGCCGCGCCATTTTCAGTGCCGCCAGGGCCGCGAAGGGGTTGTCTGTGTCCACCGCCACGGATTCGGGTTCGCGCGCGTGTTCCGGCTTGCGCGCTGGGGCGGTGGGCTGGCGGGTATGGGTTGTGTGCTCCTGCTTGCGGCGGCCGAGCATGGCAGGCGCCGGCGGGCCGAAATATTTGTCACCCTGAACCCCGGCGGGGAACAGGCGGAAGCCCAGCACATTCAGCGTGGGGGCCAGTTGCTCCGGTTTCAGCCCCATGCGGCTGCCGAGATTGGGCGGCAGCAGGATCTGGTGCTTGCGCATGAGGTAATGCAACTCGCGGGTGATGCGCTCCACCACGTCCAGCCGGATCATGATGTCGTTCACCTGAACCCAGCCCATGGCCAGGGCGAAATCATGCCCCCAATTAGGAGGCATGGGCGCGCAGACGAGGCCGGGGGTAGGCAGCTCCGGCGGGTTGCGGTCGTACCATACGCCCCAGAACAAAGCGCGCAGCCGGGCGGCGCCAGGTTTGAGGGCTGCGGGCAGATACATGGCGAAACGCCCCATATCGATGCCGAATTTCTTCGCCTCCTGCCGCAATTCCGGGGTGAAAGGCTCGGGCGGCAGCACGCCGCCGGATTCAGACAAGCGATGGACGATGCCGCGTAAGGGAGCTGGCGGGTCTTCCATGGCCTTCAGCAAGGCACCCAGGCGTTTTTCTGTTTCAGTGGCAAGCCAAGTGGCGAGGCGGGCACGGATGCGTTCGCGCGCCAGGCCGTCCAGAAACTCCGAATGCAGAACCTCGACGCCGGGTTTCAGGAAAATATCGGTCTTTTTCAGCCGGGCGATTTTGACATTTTCCCAGATGAACTGCCGGTCGTCTGAGAGTGTGATCGCGTCATCGGCGGCGGTTTCAGCGGCCAGAATCCGGCGCGGCATTTCAACACCGAGCGCACGGCGGGCGGCGCGGAGTAGAATCTTCTTCTCCGGCCCTTGGGTCGCGGGGTCCGGGTGGAACTGAAACCCCTCGATCCGCCCGACCTCGTGGCCTTCGACGGTCACCAGACCATCCGCCGCGACAACGGCCTGCAATTCCTCGGCCTCAGCTTCTTCCAAACGTCTCGTCAAATGTGCCGCCCTCTTATCAACAAACCGCGCCATTAATTTTATATGCAGCGTGTCGGAAAGTCTGTCCTCAACCGCCCGGGCGCGCATCGCCCAGGTTTCGGCATCGGCCATCCAATCCGCCCGCGCGGTTATATAGGCCCAAACGCGCACGTCCGTCAGCCTCTGCATTAATGTATCGATGTCACCTTCGAGGCGGTCCAGATTCTCGATCTCGCTGGCAACCCAGGTCTCGGGCAGGTTTTCCTTGGCCAGCAGATAGGTAAACACTTTCGCCACCAATTTTACATGCGTGTCCGTGGCGAGTTTGCGGAAATCAGGGATCTGGCAGGCTTCCCACAGTAGCCGGGTGGCGGCGCGGCCCTGGGCGCGGCGCATGAGGTCGGCATCGCGGGAGAGGGCATCCAGCGTTTGCACGTCTGCTGCCTCATTGCCGCGCACGAGGCCCTGGCGGCTGGGGGCGGCAACGAGGCTTTCCAGCAAGGCGGGGACGGAGGCGAAATTCAGTTCGTTGTTGCGCCAGAAGATTTGTTCCAGCGGCTCGAATTCATGGGATTCGACCTTCTCAGCCATTTCCTCGTCGAGAGGCGGACAATCGGCCGTGGTGCCGAAGCTGCCGTCCCGCATGCCACGCCCAGCGCGGCCCGCGATCTGTGCAACTTCAGGCGCATTGAGCAGGCGGGGCTGGTGGCCATCGAATTTGCGAAGGTCAGCGAAGGCGACATGGTTCACATCCATGTTCAGCCCCATGCCGATGGCGTCCGTCGCCACCAGGAAATCCACCTCTTTGTCTTGGTACAGTGCCACCTGGGCGTTGCGGGTGCGCGGGCTGAGGCGGCCCATGACCACGGCGCAACCGCCACGGCGGCGGCGCACGGCCTCGGCAATGGCGTAAACCTCGGCGGCGGAAAAGGCGACGATGGCCGAGCGCGGCGGCAGGCGGGAGAGCTTGGCCGGGCCCGCAAAGCCAAGCTGGGAGAGGCGCGGGCGGGTTTCGATCTCCACCCCCGGCACGAGGCGGCGCATCAAAGGTGCGATGGTATCCGCGCCCAGGAACATGGTTTCGACGAGGCCGCGGGCGTTGAGAAGCCGGTCCGTGAACACATGCCCGCGGTCAGGGTCCGCGCAGAGCTGGATTTCATCGACGGCCAGGAATTCCACTTTGCGATCCAGCGGCATGGCCTCCACCGTGCAGGAGAACCAGCGCGCCCCCGGCGGAACGATTTTTTCCTCACCCGTTATGAGCGCCACTGACCGGATACCCTTGGCTTTCACCATGCGGTCGTAATTCTCGCGCGCCAGCAAGCGCAGCGGAAAGCCGATGATGCCGGAGGCATGTGACAGCAGACGCTCCATCGCCAAATGCGTCTTGCCGGTATTGGTGGGGCCAAGAACGGCCTTCACCCTTGGTAGAAATCCGGACATGTCGTCAGCTTAGGGGACGGTCAGCGCTTTGCAAGCGTGGATCAAGTTTCTTGCGCCTTGGCCAGAATTTCACGCACGGCTTCAGCGTCCGGCGCGGCCAGGGCCTGATTGGCGAGATGCTCGCAGGCCTGCAGCGAGGACGCGCGGATAACCTGTTTCACGCGCGGCACTGAATTGCCCTGCATGGAAAGCTGCCGGATGCCCAGGCCCAGCAGCAAGGGTGTTGCGGCGGGGCGGCTGGCCAGCTCTCCGCAGACGGAGACTGGAATGCCTGCCGCCGCCGCGAAGCTGACGGTGAGGTGGATCAGCCGCAGCACCGCGGGCTCCAGCGGGTCGTAGAGTTTCATGTCCGCGGGCAGGGCGCGGTCGGCGGCCAGCGTGTACATGGTGAGGTCGTTGGTGCCGATGGCGAAAAAATCTGCGTGGCGGGCGAGCAGCGGTGCTGCCAGCGCGGCGGCGGGGGTTTCCACCATGATGCCGAGCGGGGGCATTTTCTCCGGCAGTTTGGTATTTTTGCGGCGCTTCAGCCGCCTCCAGACGCGGCGCATCGCCTCCCGTGTTTCGGTGATTTCCCTGGCTACGGAAACCATGGGCACCATGATGCGTACTGGGCCGGATGCGGCGGCGCGCAGAATGGCGGCGAGTTGGGTTTCCAGCAACGCTTCATGTTTGAGCAGCAGCCTGATGCCGCGCATGCCCAGTGCCGGGTTGGGCTCGGGGTTGTCCGGCACGAAGCGGGCGAGGGCTTCCACGTCTTTGTCCGATCCCCAGTCCAGGAGCCGGATGGTGACTGGATCGCCGTCCATGGCCTCGACGATATCGCGGTAGATGCGGGTCTGGGTTTCCTCATCGGGTGCCAGGTCGCGGTTCATGAACATGAATTCCGAACGCAGAAGCCCGATGCCGCGTGCGCCGGAAGCGGCGATCAAAGGTAACTCAAAAGGTAGTTCCAGGTTCGCCTGCAATTCCACCTGCATGCCGCAGCGCGTTTGCGCCGGGAGATGCTGGAAGCGCGAAAGGGCGCGACGGGCGCGGGTCTGCGCGGACAGCTTTTTGCGCGCCGCATCCAGGCTGGCGCGGGAGGGATTGAGGATGACCTCGCCGCTGTCGCCATCCACGATGACCAGGCTACCGACGGTCGCCTTTTCCAGCACTCCGGATGCACCCAGCACAGCTGGAAGGCCAAGGGCGCGCAGCATCACCGCCGTATGCCCGTCCAACCCGCCTTCGGCGGTGACGATGCCGGCGAAGTGGGTGGGCTGGATGAGCGCAGCCTCCGCAGGACGCAGATCATGCGCGGCGAGGACGCTGCCCTGGGGCAGAAGATCGAAGGAGCGGAAGGGCTGGAGGGTGAGGTTGCGGATGAGCCGGCGTGCGACTTCCCGCACCTCGTCGGCACGGCGCTGGCGGCTGGCCTTATCCGTGCCGTGCTGCGCCAGGATGGCTTCGGCCTGGGCCTCCGCCTCGGCTTGCGTTGCCGCTTCCACGCCTTGTTCACCAGCCTTCACGCGGGATTTGATGCCGCGCAGCAGCCGGGTGGAGCCCAGCATGTGCAGATAGACATCGAGAAGCGGGGCGATCTCGGCCTGGCTGTCCTTTGGCAGGGCGGTAAGGCGCGATTTTAGTTTCTGAAGCTGATTGCGGGAGCGGGTGACGGCATCGTCCAGCCGCGTCAACTCACCGGGAATATTCGCCGGGTCGGGTTTCTGGAACGAGATGACCAGTTCGGCTTCCGTTGCCTCATGCAACTGGCCGATGGCGATGCCGGGTGAAACCGGCTGGCCGGTAAGGCGTTTTTCCGACGGCCTAGTCGGTTTCATGGAAGCCGGTCTCGATGAGCGCCGTGATGGCATCGAGAGCTTCCCTTGCGTCGAAGCCCTCGGCCGAGAGCGTGACAGAACTGCCAACACCCGCGCCCAGCATCATCAGCCCCATGATCGAACGGGCGGAGACGGACTGGCCATCCTTCGCGACTTCCACATTGGCGGAGAATTGCTCAGCGAGGGTAACGAGCTTGGCGGCGGCGCGGGCATGAAGGCCGCGCCGGTTGATGATGCCAACCTCGGCGGAAATGACAGATCCTTCCATGCGCTATTCGGCCGCGTTGCAGGCGGCAGTGCCGAGGGGCTGAAGCTCATGCCCATTGCAAATGTATTTTTTGCCGGCGGCTTCCGCGATTCGCACCGTTTCGGCCAGGGTCATCTGCCCGCGTATTTTTGCCAGCTTGACCAGCATGGGCAGATTGACGCCCCCCAGAACCTCGATATTTGGCTGCGACGCCATCGACATGGCGAGGTTGGACGGGGTGCCGCCGAACATGTCGGTAAGGAGGATAACACCATCGCCGTTTTCCACCTCGGCGATACGCCGGGCGATTTCGGCCTTCTGGCCTTCAAATGCCGCATCCGATTCGATGCAGACCGTGGCAAGTTGCTGCTGCTTGCCGACAACATGTTCCATGGCGTCGCGCATGGCCAGGGCGAGCGTGCCATGGGTGACGAGAACTAGACCGATCATCGGGGCCTACTCATTCCTTCCCGAGCAATGCCGGGCTGAGGGGCTAAAAACTTTGCCGCTTCCCGGTGCGTGACGCCGACGCGCCATCCGCGCTGAGCGAGATGAATGCTTAATTTCTCAACCATATAGACCGATCTGTGCTGTCCACCAGTACATCCGACACATATTGTTGCATATTTCTTTCCTTCCTGCACGAACCTCGGCAGCAAAAATTCGATAAGATTCAGAACTTTATTGAAATATTCCGTAAAATCAGCGTCTTGTTCGACGAAGTTGCCGACCGCTGCATCGAGTCCTGAAAGCGGACGAAGATTTGGTTCGTAGTGCGGATTCCTCAAGAAGCGCGCATCGAAGATCAGATCTGCTTCCGGCGGGAGGCCGTTCGCATAGGAGAAAGAAACCAGGGAGATGACCAGGCCCGGAGAGGCGCTGCCGTAACGCAGTTCGACCATGTTGCGCAGCTTGGGCAAGGGCAGGGCGGAGGTATCGACCAGCCAATCCGCCGCGCGGGCGAGAGGGGCGGTGAGTTCGCGTTCCAGGGCAATTCCATCCGCGATGGCGCCGGTTTGCGCGAGCGGATGGCGGCGGCGGGTTTCTGAATAGCGGCGCAGCAGCGCAGCGTCGCTGGCGATAGTGTAGACGAGAGAGGGCTCGAGCCATATGTGGTGACGGAGCTTGGCAATGGCCTCAAGCACTGAATTGGCGGAAAAGCCGCGGGAACGGGCATCAACGCCGATTGCGAGGTTGCGACGCGCCTGGGTGGCAAGGCTTTCCAGCGTATCGAGTGGGGGATTGTCCACGGTTTCAAAACCGAGATCCTCAAGAGCCCGCAGCACGGAATTCTTGCCGGCGCCGGAAAGCCCGGTGACAAGCACGATGTGCAGTGTCTCAGGCAGGGCGTTCATGCGGCAAACGCGCCTGAATGCGACGTGATGCGCCCGCAGGCGGCTTCCAGCGCCAGGGCGGCACGCGCGGCGGCGGAGGGGTGGCTCGCGTCCAGCTTGATCTCCGGCAGGTTGAGTTCTGCGTGCAGGCGCGGGGTAGGCAGGCGTTCAGGCGGGTTGCCGCCGAGCGAGATGACCAAGCGCAGCCGGGCCGGAGCAATGTAAGGCAGGCGGAATAGGCCGAGTCCGCGCACTTCCAGCAAGCCGGCCAAGGCGGGCGGAGGGCTGGCCATGCCATCCTCGACCAAAACCTGATCATCTGCGACGAGGGTAAAACCCTTATCAATTAGCCGCAAAAGCAAGTCTGATTTCCCCGTGCCGGAAGGCCCGAGGAGCAGCAAAGCATCGCCGCCCGGCTGGTTGGCCCGGGCGGCACAGGAGGCGTGCCAATGCATGGTGTGCCGATTGTGGCAAAAATCGGGCGGGGAGAAAAGGCTTGGCAGAGGGCGTTACATGCCGGGGCATTGTAACAGCGGCGGGCTTAGCTTTCCGGCAGTTCGTAGCCCGCGGTTTCCAGCATGGCGCGGTCGGAGACTTCGACCAGGGCAGCGCGGTCGAACCCGTTGAAGGCGGTGCGCAGGCAGGTGCCATAGGCGCCGAGCTGGCCGATCTCGATCCAGTCCCCCTCAGCCACATCGTCTGGCAGGAGGAAGGGGCCGTGCATCACGTCCAGCGAATCGCAGCTGGGGCCGAAGAAGCCGAAGGGCGCATCCGGCGCGCCCTGGGTGGCGCGTGCGCGGAGCAGGCGAGTGGGGAAGCGGAAGCGCAGCGCCCCGGCATCGGCGAGGGCGCCGTACACGCCGTCGTTTATATAGAGCATGTGGCCGCGGCGCATTTGCACCTGCACCACCACGGAGGCGCCGCCGCCAACCAGGGCGCGGCCGGGCTCGGCCCAGAGTTTCAGCCCGGGCATTTGCAGCGCGTCGTAAGCGGCGTCGATCTCGGCCATGAAGGCGCCGAGCGGGGGCGGGTCCATATCAGGGTAGGCGACAGGGAAGCCGCCGCCGATGTCCAGCACGTCTACCCGCACGCCAGAGGCGCGGATAATTTCCCCCGAGAGCTGCATGGCATCGCGCCAGGCCAGCGGGTCCATGCATTGCGAGCCGACATGGAAGGCGAGGCCGAGTTTGCCCGCGAGCGGGCGGGCGGCGCGCAGCAGGGCAATGGCGGCCTCCGGCTCGGCGCCGAATTTCTTGGAGAGATTAATGGCCGCACCAGTTTCTGGCAGGGCAAGGCGGATGAACAGGCCGGGTTTGGTGTCCGGCTTGGCGGTTTCCGGCTTGCTCAGCTCCTGCATGATCTTGGCGAGTTCGCTTTCGGCATCGAGCACGAAGTCTCGCACGCCATGCAGCATCCAGGCTTCGCGGATGGCGGAGCGGGCTTTGACCGGGTGCATGAAGTGGATCTCGGCGCCGGGGAATAGACGGCGGACGAGTTGAACCTCGGAGATGGAGGCGCAGTCAAAATGGCGCACTCCGCCATCCCACACGGCGCGGAGCACGGCGGGTTCAGGGTTGCACTTCACGGCATAGAGCACGTCGCCATTAAAGGCGGTGCTGAACGCATGGGCGGTGTTGCTGATGACGCCTGGGCGCACGCAATGCAGCGGCTCCTCCGGGCGGAGGGTTTTCACCATCTCATTCACGCTGGGAAGGATTTTCTCCTCGGCGCGCAGGGAGATGTGGCGGTGCAGCGGGCCCACGGCCGCGCGGTTTTCGATCAGGCTCATTAGAACGGTCCCCGGCAAACGGAGGCAGGCAAAGTTTAGCCCACCATGAACTTGGAAAGGAAGGAAATTTAAGACGCGCGGGAGGCGCGCTTCCTCAAGCGGTAGCTTGGTTCAGATGTTTGTCTGGGGACTTCGCATCGTTATGAACCGCTCTAGCAGCAACATCAAAACTCTCCCAATTGATCCCGGCTTCGGAGAAGCCGATTCTACCAGGATGCGTCTCGTCGTTGCTGTACCCGGGCCATCCAGGTTCGCGGCACGTGCGATGCATCGGACACACTCCGAATTGGAGTGGAACAGGACCGCGTTTAAGGCACAAGGTCCGGTTCGTGTTATGTTATTTTTGCATGACCTCCTATTTCAGGGAAGGCGTGGTGCTTCACGCCATGACGCGCGCGGGAGCGTGGGTGAGGTGGCGGGTGGCGGAGTCGAGGTTTTGGCTTTCCTGGCGATGATCGATGGCCATGTAGCCGCGGCCCCAGTTGGTCTCGATAAAATCCTCCACACCGAGCGCTTGCAGCTTTTTGCGAATCTTGCAGATGAACACATCGATGATTTTGGGATTTGGCTCGTCCAGCCCGCCATAAAGATGATCGAGAATCGCTTCCTTGCTTAAAACGACGCCTTTGCGCAGCGCCAGAATCTCCGCGATCTGATATTCCTTCTTGGTCAGCGTGACGGGTTTTCCTTTTGCGTAGATTTTTTTTGCGTTCATGTTGATTTCGACCTGGCCAAGCCGCAGCGCGTTTTCGTGAAATCCACGGGAGCGGCGGATCAGGTTTTGCACCTTCATGAAAATCTCCTCGTGGGAAAGGGCGTCCACGATCAGATCGTCCGCTCCGGTCTGCAATACGCGAAGGCGGGTGGCTTCGCTCATGGAGCGGGCGACGGCAATGAGCGGTGCGCGCACGCGAGCGAGACGCAGCTTGCGGATGAGTTCGAGATCGCCCAGCCTGTTTTCCGACAGCCGCAGCAAGATCGCGTCGTAATCGTAGAATTTGACGAGGTCGAGCGCTTCCTCGGGGTCGTTCGTTTCATCGACGATTGCCATGCGGGAACGAAGAAAGGCAGTGAGCAAGTCTTTTTTATTTGAGATTGTCTCAAAAGATAAGAGTTTCACGAAGGCCTCCATTAAGATGAGGCAATAAATACAACCAATACGGGTAATTGTCAATAAATTTTTTCAATCATCGCGTGCATAGTATAAAATTTAAGATGTAATAGAAAAATTGATTAATATTTGGTTTTTTTATGCGTGGCCGGCGCGCGGTTACGGTTTCCTGCGTGTTTACAAATGCAGCCTGAAATGCGCCGCGAATGATTGGTTAATATATTCGGTCCGGCGGTGAATTGTTTGCCTGGACGGATTTGGACAATGAGCCAGCCTTAATGAACAAAGTCTATGGCTGGCTTATATTTGAGGGGGTGGACACTCTGTTGCAGACGCGACGAATCAGGCTTCTGATAAGCAGCACTCCAGCAGCGCGCTTGCCGTGTCGCGCCATTGCGGGGGGGTGAAGTCCGACGAGATGCGTGCCGCCATGCGCGACACAAGCTCGGGCTCCTCAATCCAAAGGCGGATTTTTTCCTGCGCCTGGGTGATATCGTCTGGATCGAAATAGCAGCAATAGGAGCCGCCAGCCTCAGGGATGGCGGAACTGCTCGACGCCATGACAGGTTTGCCGTGGCAAAGCGATTCCGTAACCGGTAAGCCCCAACCCTCGTAAAGCGAAGGGTAAAGCGTGAAGAGGCAATGCTGATAGAGCGCCGCGAGCTGGGTTTCAGATGGTTGGTCGATGAATAAAATCTTGCCATCGAGATAGGAGGCGTTTTCCAGCTGCTGTATCAGATCGCCTGTCAGCCAGCCGGCCTTGCCGGCGAAAATCAGAACCGGCACGCCGTTGGCGGGCGGATTGTTCACAAGGTGCCGCCATACGCGCAGCATGCCGCCATGGTTTTTGCGGGCCTCTATGGTACCGACCATGAGAACATAAGGCTGTGCGACAGGACGGGGCAGAGAGGTTGGTGGCGCGCCGCCATTGCCGCCAGGGGGCAGCAGCGTGCGTGCTGGCACGGAGCGGTTGCGGCGTTCGAGGCAGAACTTCAGGTCTTTCAGCGTATGGTTGGAAATGGCGAACATGCGATCTGTGCGAGGAACGGTGTCATCCAGCCAAGATGAGAAATCCCGCACCATGGATTGGGTGCACCATTCAGGAAAAAGATCGGGGATCATGTCATGCGCGAACAGGCCGAAACGGGCACCGGTGCTGGCCAAGTGATTCAGGAAGGTGGGCGTATAGGGACGCTCCCAGGAGGCGCCGAGATTGATCAGCCAGTCCCCGGATCGCAGAACGATGGGTTGTGGCTCTGTTTCAGCCGCAACGTGCGCGACGGGTTGAAGGGGGGCTGGCGCGGGGCGCGCTGTGGCAAGGCCTGCTTTAGCCAAAGCTTTCAAGGCGCGGCCAGCGGTGATGCCTGAGCGGTAAATCTCGCCCAGCGGCAGGCGGTAGGGCAGAGGCAGGCGCCTTGCCGCCTGGAAGAGCCGTGATGGCGGGGTGTCCGGTGAAGGCGCTGGCGGGGTGTGAAGTGCCGGTAGGGCGTGGTCCAACTGATCCGACGTGGTGCGGACGAGTGCTTCCAAGGCTGTGAAATTGACGGTAAGGAGACGGGTTCCAAGCTCGTTACGGCGGCAAAACCCCAGCTTTGGGCTGTTGCCGTACAGGGCAGCGGCGGCGGCGCAGACCTCGAAGCTGAAACGCTGAATACCGGTTGGCCGCTTGGCGATTTGGAAAAAACGGATCAGATCGTCAACGTCTAGCCAGACCGTCATTATGTACCCTTCGCTACTTCTAATAGTTTAACCATTTGTCGAAGCTGACGCCACCCCTCAGCCACATGCCGCCATTGCGCCGGGGAATGACGCTGGGTAACCTGCCGCGCATGGCAAGATTCGTAGCGGGCGGACTGGTTTTGGCGTTTTCTTTGGCAGGATTGGCCTGGGCGGACATACTGCCCGCGCGCGCACCAGGGCTGTGGCAAAGCACCACCAGCGTGATGGGCCCGGATGGCCAGCCGATGGCTCAGGCGCAGAATGTGGTGACGCTGACCTGCGTGGACCCGGCGACGGATTGGAAATTTCTGCTCTCCGGCAAAGGCCGGTGCAGCCAGCTGAGAGTTTCCGGTTCCGGTGCGCATTACAATATCGACGGCACCTGCGCGCAGCCAGCGGGCACGGTGACGATTCATGAGACGCTGGACTATATGAGTAATAAGTCCGTACAGCTGAAGGCGAATTTCAGCACCTCGTCGGGCGAGATGTCGATGACCTCCTCTCTGCAATGGCAAGGGCCGTGCCTGGAGGGCATGCAGCCAGGAGATGAGGGGCGGCTCGTCGACGGTAGTTTCATCAAGTCCGGCAATATTGACGATCACGCACCCTGATGGAGGCTTCGGCGCAGACTGCGCTGACAAGGCCGGATCTCGGGCGGCTGGGGTTGATGGCGGTGCTGGGGTTTTCCTCCGGCCTGCCTTGGGCGCTTTCCGGCCCGACCTTGCGGTTGTGGATGGCGAGCGAGCATGTGCCGCTGGGGTTGATCGGGCTGACGGCGAATATCGGGCTGGCTTATCTTTTGAAATTCGTTTGGGCGCCGTTTTTCGACGAGGCGAAGCCGCTGTTTTTCGGGCGGCGGCGGGGATGGCTGATTCCGGTGCAATTGGCGCTGGCCTTGAGTATTGCGGCGCTGGCGTTGAGTGACCCGGCGCGGAATGTGTGGCTGAGCCTGGGGCTTGGGGCGTTAGTTGCGTTCTGCTCGGCCAGCCAGGACATCATTATCGATGCCTGGCGAATTGAGAGCTTCGCGCCGCGCTTGCAGGGCGTGGCTCTGGCCTGCGAGGTGTGGGGGTACCGCGTGGCGATGATGGTCTCCTTCTCCGGTGCCACGGTGCTTTCCAGCTATCTGGGTTGGCATGGCGCGGTGGGGCTGGTGGCGGCGCTGGCGCTGATCGGCCCCCTGGCGACGTTGTTCGTGCCGGAGCCGGGGGTGACGCGCGAGCCGGAAGCGGTGAGCCTGAGAGCTCGCTTCACGCAGGCGGTGGTGGAGCCGTTCACGGAGTTTTTGGCCCGGCGAGGGGCTTTGGTGATTCTTGCCTTCGTGCTGCTCTATCGGTTGGGCGGCGCGCTGGGCGACCCGATGCTCTCGCCCTTTTATCTTGCATTGGGGTTCAACCGCACGGCGATCGCCATCGCCAACGGGCCGGTGGTGCTGGTGTGCGGGCTGGCAGGCACGGCGGCGGGGGCGATTCTGGTGGCACGGATCGGCGTGGGGCGGGCACTGCTCGCGACCTCGATTTTGCAGGGGTTGGCCCTGTGCCTTTACCCGCTGCTGGGGATGTATCCGCACACGCCGCATATTTTGGCCGGGATCGCGGCAACGGAAGCATTTATCGGCACGTTCTCAGATACGGCGTTTCTCTCCTATTTGTCCGGCCTGTGCGCGCCGGAGCATACAGCCACGCAATATGCGCTGTTTTCCTCGCTGGCGCCGATGGCGCTGCATACGGTGGCGGGGGGCAGCGGCTTTGTGGTGGAGCGGACGGGGTATATCGTCTTTTTCGAGATTTGCGCGGCGGCGGCGCTGCCGGGGATTATTTTGCTCCTGGTGATTTTGCGGCGCTATTCGCCGAAGGAGAGGCGGGCTAAAGCAGCCTGATCTGATCGCCCGGGCGGATTTCGCCGCCCTTGGTGACCTCGGCGAAGACTCCAAGATCGATATGACCGAAATGCGCCTGCAGCTCTTTGGGTGGGTTGGCGTCGCGCGCGGCGGTGTCAGGGTTCACCATCGTCGCCGGGCAGCGGGGCGTGCGGGCCTGCACCACCATCTCTGTTTCACCGATGGCGATGGTGCGGCCTATCCAGGAAAACTCCGCCCAGGGCTCTGAGCCGTCGATATAGATATTGGCGCGGAAGCGCATTTTATGCCGTTTGGCCGTCACTGCCTGTTCCAGCGCCGCGATGGAGGACAGGCCGATGAGGCTGACGACCTGGGTTTCGTTGTCGCAGAAGCTATGGCCGGGGAAGAAATGGAATTGCGGGGGCGTATTGTTCTGGCCGTAACGCGCTTCCTCGCCCAAAAAGGCGGTGAAATATTGGGTGAGTGCGGCTTGGCCCTCTTTGGTGAAGGGTGAGGCGGAGATGCTGGCCTCAGGGCCTTTGACGTTGAGGGTTTGGGTGGTCTCGTCGAACTTTGCGTCCAGCTGGGCCGCGATGGCGTTTTTGGCCAGGCACATGAAATTGGTCTTGTAGAGCCAGGTCGGGTTTTCCTCGTCCAGGTCCGCATCGCCTTGTTTGAGGGCGAAGGCGCGGTCCCACGGGATGCATTTGCCTGGGGCAAGGCTGGCCTGGATGAGAGGTTCAGGCGTCAGCCCCTTCACCGGGTAACGAAACAGGGATTCGATGCGCATCTGGCCGATTTACCTTCTCATATGCACTTGAGCCAAATCATGGCCTTGCCCATATTGGTTTGGCAAGGTTGCGCCGCCTATTGAGGGGCGTTGCCTTGGGCGTTGCCTGGGATACAGGGACGAGAAAGGGAGCATAAAATGGATTTTGAGAAATTCACCGAGCGGGCACGTGGCTTTATTCAGGCGGCACAGACCATTGCGATGCGTGAATATAATCAGCAGATCACGCCGGAGCATCTGCTGAAGGCGTTCCTTGACGATGAGGAAGGCGCGGCGAGCGGGCTGGTTCGCATGGCCGGCGGAGATCCGGCCGGGGTGAAGCAGGCCGTGGATGCCGCCGTGGCCAAGCTGCCGAAAGTTTCGGGTTCGGGCGCCGGGCAGCCGGGTATTACACCCGATTTGGTGCGGGTGCTGGATGCCGCGCAGCAGGCGGCGCAGAAGGCTGGCGACAGCTTTGTGGCGCAGGACCGCATTCTGGTGGCGCTGGCGGCGAGTGACAACGCGGCCGGGCGGGCTTTGAAAGCGGCGGGTGTATCCGCCCAGGCGCTCGAAAAAGTGATGAATGACGTGCGCAAGGGCCGCAAGGTGGATAGCGCCACAGCCGAGCAGCAATTCGATGCGCTGAAGAAATACGCCAGGGATGTGACGCAGTTGGCGCGGGACCAGAAGCTGGACCCGGTGATTGGGCGCGACGAGGAGATACGCCGCACCATCCAAGTGCTGGCGCGGAGGACGAAGAACAACCCCGTGCTGATAGGTGAACCCGGCGTGGGCAAGACCGCGATTGTGGAAGGGCTGGCGCTGCGCATCGTGAATGGCGATGTGCCGGAATCCTTACGCAATAAACGCGTGCTGGCGCTGGATATGGGCGCGCTGGTGGCGGGGGCGAAATTCCGCGGTGAATTCGAGGAGCGGCTGAAGGCGGTGCTGAAGGAGATCGAGTCCGCCGAGGGCGAGATCATTCTATTCATCGACGAGATGCATACGCTGGTGGGTGCGGGCAAGGCGGATGGGGCGATGGATGCCTCCAACCTGCTGAAGCCGGAGTTGGCCCGCGGCGCGCTGCATTGCGTGGGGGCCACGACGCTGGATGAGTATCGCAAATACGTAGAGAAGGATGCCGCACTTGCCCGGCGCTTCCAGCCCGTGTTTGTGGATGAGCCGAGTGTTGAGGACACCATCTCCATCCTGCGCGGGATTAAGGAGAAGTACGAACTGCATCACGGCGTGCGGATTACCGACAGCGCGTTGGTGGCGGCGGCGACACTTTCTAACCGCTACATCACCGACCGGTTCTTGCCGGATAAGGCGATCGACCTGGTGGACGAGGCGGCGAGCCGCTTGCGGATGCAAGTGGACAGCAAGCCGGAGGCGCTGGACGAGCTGGACCGGCGTTTGATCCAGTTGAAGATCGAGCGCGAGGCGTTGCGCAAAGAGACCGATGCCGCCAGCCGGGACCGGCTGGAGAAACTGGAATACGAACTGGGCGAGCTGGATGAGCGTTCCGCTGAGATGACGGCGAAATGGCAGGCGGAGAAGGCGCAGCTTGCCGACGTGCAGAAGGTGAAGGAGCAGCTTGACCACGCCCGCAACGAAGTGGAGTTGGCGCAGCGTAAAGGCGACCTTGGGAAAGCGTCCGAGCTGCTTTATGGCCGGATTCCGGAATTGGAGAAGCAACTCAGCCAGCAGCAGGACGGCAATATGGTGAACGAGGCGGTGACGGAGGAAGGAATTGCCGCCGTCGTTTCCCGCTGGACCGGCGTGCCGGTGGAGAAGATGCTGGAGGGCGAGCGCGCCAAACTGCTGCATATGGAAGATAATCTGCGGCAGCGCGTGGTGGGGCAGGAGGCGGCGCTTGTGGCGGTTTCCAACGCCGTGCGTCGGGCGCGGGCCGGGTTGCAGGACCCGAACCGGCCGATTGGCAGTTTTCTGTTCCTGGGCCCGACCGGCGTGGGCAAGACCGAGCTGACCAAGGCGCTGGCGGAGTTTTTGTTCGACGATGAGCGGGCGATGGTGCGGATCGACATGAGCGAGTTCATGGAGAAGCACGCGGTTTCCAGGCTGATCGGCGCGCCTCCGGGCTATGTGGGTTATGATGAGGGTGGCGTGCTGACCGAAGCGGTGCGGCGCCGGCCTTATCAGGTTGTGCTGTTCGACGAGGTGGAGAAGGCACATGAGGATGTGTTCAATGTGCTGCTCCAGGTACTCGACGATGGCCGCCTGACCGATGGCCAGGGGCGCACGGTGGATTTCAAGAACACCATCATCGTGCTGACCTCCAACCTTGGGTCCGACATTTTGGCGGCGCAGGCGGAAGGCGAAGATGTGCGCATGGCCGAAGCTGGGGTGATGGCGCGGGTGCGCGAGCATTTCCGGCCGGAATTCCTGAACCGGCTGGATGAGATTGTGCTGTTCCGCAGGTTGCAGCGGGAGGATATGGGCACCATCGTCACCATTCAGCTGCGTGGGTTGGAGAGGCTGCTGGTTGACCGGAATATCAGGCTGGATCTTGACCAGTCTGCCCGGGATTGGTTGGCCGAGGCTGGGTATGATCCAGTTTATGGGGCCAGGCCGTTGAAGCGGGTGATCCAGCGCAACTTGCAGAATCCGCTGGCCGGGTTGATCCTGGAAGGGGCTGTGAAGGACGGGGATACCGTGAAGGTTGCCGGTTCCGAACAGGGATTGGTGATCGGCGGTCATCTGGCCGAGGCGGCGTAAGCGTTAAACTCCCCCAAACCATGTGTTTGGGGGAGTTTTTTTTATGGCTGATACCGCGCTGCTCGTGATCGACGTACAGAATGTCTACGCCTTGCCCGAATCGCCCCTGTGTGTGCCGGAGTTTGACGAATCCCTAAAGCGGATCAACGCTTTGATCGAGGGATTCAGGGCGGTGGGGAAGCCGGTGATTTATGTGCGGCATGTGCACCGGGCTGATGGGCGGGATGCCGGGCGGATGTTCGATTTTTCAGGCGCCGCGGAGCCGGTGGGGTTCGTGGAGGGCTCAGCGGAGGCTGAATATGTGCCGGGGCTGAAGATTGTGCCGGATGGGCTGCATATAACCAAGCGCCGGTACTCCTGTTTTGAGGGTACGGAGCTGGAGGCGATTTTACGCAGCTTGGCCGTGAATACCGTGGCGATTTGCGGATACATGACGAATTTCTGCTGCGAAACCACGGCCCGCGCGGCGCATGACAAGGATTATTTCGTCGATTTTATAGCCGATGCGACCGGTGCGCCCGATTTGGGCGAGGGGTATCGCCAGTCCGCGATTATCCAGGCGGTTTGCACGACTTTGGGCGCGGGGTTTGCACGGATTTGCGAGACGGAAACCTACCTTCAAGCTATGCGCTGATCGCATGGCTCTTTTCTTTAAATGGAAAATCAAGGGTTTCTGTAGGGAGGATGCTAGGGAAGTGAGGGTTTCCCTGGGTTTTTCCCGGGTGGCGGCGATGATGAAGATGCGTTGACAGTCGAGGTCAGTCAGAGCTAGAAGCCCGTCCACTGGCGGTTGCTGAGGGGTTGATCTTCGGTAGTTGGTTGGTTAGACTGGATGGCCTTGCGGCGATTTTATGATCGCCGCTTTGTTTTTTGGTTGAGCTCTTTGACAATTGCATAGGCTGGGAAGGGATACGCTGGTGGCGTTTCTGGCCTGGATTTGGTTCTCGCGAGGGGATTGGATTTAGGCTTCTGGGTGATTTTAGGATTGCCTGGGTGATGATTGAGAAGGCAGGTTTTGTTCTGTTTGAATCTCTGTCGTTTGGAAGCGTTGATGGTGTATTTCTTTTGAAATTACGTACAGATACGCTTCGAATATCTTAAGTTAATAGCTTGAGAACGACATGTTTGAGCAGGGCTCTTTCGGA
>JAGXAE010000126.1 GCA_018971725.1 Pseudomonadota bacterium
AGGGAGCAAAGGGGCAATTTTCAGCCACTGCGCCTCGCTCAACTCATACCGCTTAACCGCCATTCCCGACTCCGTACCAATGCACAGAACCATATGAATCAGCGTTTAAGCCGTTTGGGAATCCTGAATGTCGATAGTGCCTAATGCCTCAGCACCACGCCACCCAGCATCGGCACCGCCAGCAGGCGCAGCCTCGTCCAAAACGCGGCGGCCACGCCGGGGTCGGCATGCGCCCTGATCCCTTCGTCAGCGGCCGTAATAGAGGGTGGAGACATGGGTCGCTTCGGCAAAAAACAGCCAGCGCTCGGTAAACAAACCAAGTGCTGTGAACAGGGCCGCCACAAGGCTCGCCGCCAATGGCGCGGCACCCAGGGCGGCAAGCGCGGCCAGCACAGCCGGGAGCAGAAATGCGGCGAAAACAACAAAGCGCCGCAGCTTGGCGGCGTGCTTGCGGGCAATGCGGTAGCCCATCTCGCGCAGCACATAATTTTCAGTGAAGTGCGGCGCATCCAGCGGCCGCACCTCGCCATATTCCTTTAACCCAGTGGCGCTGGCCAGGGTGGCGAGCGGTGGCTGCGCGTCGATGAAGCGCCAATAAGCAAGTTTGGCGATGCCGGCGATGATCGCGGCGGCCAGCGCCACCAGCGCCGCCATGCTAGCCTTGCCGGTCCAGGCGGCAAGCAGCAGGGCCAACAGAACGGCACCCGAGAACAGCGCGAAGAGCATATAATCCGGCGCGGTGTGCGGGTTATGCCACTGCCGGATCGGTTTCAGGCTGGCATAGATCATCGAGGTGCAGAACACGGTCACCAGCCCCAGCGCCCCGGCAATAAGACCAAGGATGATGGCAACTGCCGAGTCTGGCCCCTGCAACCACCACAAGACCGCAAAACCTAAAGCAGGCGGAAACGTCACCAGCGAGGCGACACCCTCCCGTGAAAGCCAGGAGGACCGCCATTGGCTGAAGGCCCGCCAGGCGCGCTCCGGCCGGCCGAGATGCAGCATGGAAGCCACCAACCCGGCACCGGCGAAAGCCAGCGCCACCACAACCGCCACCGGCAAAAACCACCGCGAATCCGGCAACCCCCCACACAGCGCGAACACCGCCAGCCAAGCCAGCAACCCGTAACCAAATCCAGTCAGCGTGGTGAGCAACAGCACCGAGGAGGCGGGCTTCATCGGGAGAGCACCTTGTCCAGCAGCCTTAGCAGCGCATTGCCAGTGCCGCCGCCCTGCTCCTGCGGCTTGGTGGGAATGCTGGCCTTGCGTGGCGGCAGATATTTATTCACCGGCTTGTAGCCAAGCTCCGGCATCAGATCCACGCCGCCGCGCGCCGCCACCAGCTTTGAAACCTTGCTTTCGGGATCATTGAAATCTCCAAAATGCCGGGCGCGGGAGGGGCAAGTCGCCACACAGGCAGGCTCGCGCTCGGCCTCGGGCAGCGTCTCGTTATAAATGCGGTCGATGCAGAGCGTGCATTTCTTCATCACCCCGGCCAGTTCATCGAACTCCCGCGCCCCGTAAGGGCAGGCCCAGGAACAGAGCTTGCAGCCGATGCAGATATCCGCATTCACCAGCACAATCCCGTCCTCCTCGCGCTTGTAAGAGGCGCCGGTGGGGCACACGGTCACGCATTGCGGGTTCTCGCAATGCAAGCAGGAACGCGGGAAGTTCACAGTTTTGCTGCTACTGCCACACCCGGCCTCAAAGGAATGAATGCGATTGAACCACACGCCATCCGGCTCCTCGCCATATGGCTGATGGTCCGGCAGCGGCGCGGAATGTCCGCCTGTGTTCCATTCCTTGCAATTCACCGCACAGGCATGGCAGCCCACGCAGGTGTCGAGATCAATCACCAGACCTAGCTTTTTGGCGTTCGGCGCGGGTTGGGGAAGGCTCGTCATTCAGCGTGTCTCCAGCTTGGCGCCAAATTGCAAATGCTCAGGATTTTCCACGCGGAATGGGGCGCGCAGCGGCTCATGATGCGGGAAAGTGGCGCCGGCCTCCGCGTCTGTGGCCTTGCGCACGCGCACCGTCAAGTCGAACCACGCCGCCTGACCGGTAATCGGGTCGGAGTTGGAGGCGCGGTGGCCGTTCGCATCCGGCGGCAGATATTCCGAGATGATATGGTTAAGTAAAAACCCGCGCTCCGCTTCAGGCGCCTGCTTGTCCAGCGTCCAGGCGCCGGAGCGTTTGCCGATGGCATTCCAGGTCCATACCGTGTTGGGGTTCACCCCCTCCATCAGCCGCGCCTGGCAGGTAAGCGCGCCATTGCGGCTTTCCACCACCACCCAATCCTCATCAGCGATGCCGAGCGCGGCGGCGGTTTCATGGTTAAGGTAGAGCCGGTTTTCAGAAAGAATCTGCCGCAGCCAGGCATTTTGCGAACCCCAGGAATGGTACATCGCCATTGGCCGTTGGGTGAGCGCATGCAGCGGATATTCCTCGCGGCTTACCATCGTCGCTTCCACCGGCTCGTACCAGATCGGCAGCGGGTCCATCACCTTCTCTAGCCGCGCCCGCAGCCGTTCCGGCGGCTGATGCGCCCCGTGGCCCTGCGCGGCGAGGCGGAATTTTTGTAGCGTTTCGCTGTAGATTTGCAAAGTGATCTGCGTGTCGCAGTCGATCAGCCCCATCGCCTTGGCGGTTTGCAGATAGGCCTGATTGGCGTGCTTATAGTAAAGCTGGTCCTCTGGCAGATGATGCCGCCAGAAGCTGCCATTGGCGATGTAGCGGTCGAGTTGGTCCGGGTTCACCTCGCCCTTGCCTATGGCGTCGCCATCCGCGCCACGGAATCCCGCCAGCGGCCCCACGCCCGGCTTGCGCTGATGCCGCACCATGTAATCGGCATAGGAGCTGTAGAGCGGCTTCCCTTCCGCATCGGCAAAGTTCGGCAGTTTCAACCGCCCGGCCAGATCAATCAGCACATCCTGAAACGGCCTCACATCACGGTCCGGTTTCAGCACCGGAATACGGATCGCATCCGCCGGCCCATGCGCGGAGCCGATCGGCCTGTCCAGCAGCGAGATGCAGTCGTAACGCTCTAGATAGGTCGTGTCCGGCAGCACGATATCCGCATAGGGCACGGTTTCCGAGAAAAACGCGTCCGCCAGGATGAAAAACGGAATCCTGTAGCTGCCGTCAGGGTTCTTGTCCGTCAGCAGCCGCATCGCATCGCCTGGGTTCATCGCTGAATTCCAGGCGACATTGGCCATGTAGATCATCAGCGTATCGATGGGATAACGGTCCTGCGCATGCGCCTCGGCAATGGCCATGTGCATCAGCCCATGCACGCCGAGCGGCGCATCCCAGGAGAAGGCGCGGTCGAGCCGCAGCGCCTCGCCTGCCTCGTCCACCAGCAAATCCTCAGGCCCGCGCGGAAAACCGAGCGGCGAGCCGGCCAGCGCGCCATTTTCAAGATGCGTTTTGCCGCAGGGCGGCGGCCCGGCGGGAATGGGCTTGGGGTAAGGCGATTTATACCGCCAGGACCCCGGCGTATCCACCGCCCCCAGCAGCATCTGCAACATATGGATCGCCCGGCAGGTCTGAAACCCATTGGAATGGGCGGAGATACCGCGCATCGCATGCATCGCCACCGGGCGGCCTTGCATCGTCTCATGCCGGCGGCCTGATGTATCCGTCCAGGGCACATTCAGCGTCACCGGTTGGTTGAACGCAACCTCCGCCAATTCCGCCGCCACCCGGCGAATAGTCTCGGCCGGTATGCCGCAGCGTGCCGCCACCGCCTCCGGCGCGCAATCCGGCGTCAGATAACGTTCCGCCAAAATCGCGAAGGCAGGGCACGCCGCCCGCCCATCCAGCAGGGTCACGCTGCCCAGCAGCACCGGGTCGGCGCCAATCGTGCTCGCGGGTTTCAGGGCGCCGTCAGCGCGGTCCAGGCATAAGGGCGCGCCGCTCTCGTCGCGCGCGAACAACCCGTGCTCCGCCGTGCCCGGCGCGTCGATCACCAGATAATGCGCGTTGGTGTAGCGCACCAGAAACTCAGTATCGATCTGCCCGGAATCCAGCAGGCAATGCACCAAAGCTAACACGAACAGCCCATCCGTGCCCGGTGTGATGCCGATAAATTCATCCGCGATCGCCCCATAGCCAGTGCGCACCGGGTTCACGGCGATGATCTTGGCCCCGCGTTCCTTCAGCTTGCCCAGCCCCAGCTTGATGGGGTTGGAATCATGGTCCTCCGCCACGCCGATGAGCAGGAAAATTTTCGCATAATCCCAATCCGGCTCGCCAAACTCCCAGAACGCCCCACCCACGGAGTAAAGCCCCGCCGCCGCCATGTTCACCGTGCAAAACCCACCATGCGCGGCGAAATTCAAACTGCCGAACATTTGCGCGAAATAGCCGGTGAGGGACTGGGACTGGTCCCGCCCGGTGAAAAACACAAAACGCTTCGCGTCGGTCGCGCGGATATTGGCCAGGCGTTCCGTGATGATGGAAAGCGCTTCCTCCCACTCAATCTCCTCGAACTCTCCGGCCCCGCGCTCGCCCACGCGCTTCAGCGGTTTGCGCAGCCGCGCGGGGGAAAGCACATTCATGATCCCGGCTGAACCTTTCGCGCACAGCACGCCACGGTTCACGGGATGGTCGCGGTTGCCCTCAATGTAACGAAGCTGGCTATCTTTCAGATGAACCTTAATCCCGCACCGGCAAGCGCACATATAGCAGGTCGTATGAGCCACCTCGTCCCCGATTGGGGATGAATAATCAATGCCTCTCGTCGCTTTCACGCCTCGCTCCCGCTTGGCCGGATAAAACCGTCATCCGACAGGAGAAATAGGCTAGGACGATCGAAATCATATTAATAACAGATTATTTTTTTCAAATTAACAAAACCAACTTATGAATTACAGTACCTCCTGGCTGATTGCGCCTCCAAGCCCCGGGGTTGTTTTTTGCAAGCCCCCTATGTCAAATCGCGTGGGCCGGTCGTTTGGCCGCCATGGAATAAAGGCGCGCAAGCCTCGCCTCTCGCACAGCACCCAGAAAGGATATTCGATGAAGAATTCGATCCGTTTGGTGATTTTTGGCTCCATGGTCGCGCTTGGCGGCGCGGCGGCGGCGGCCCCGCCTTTGCCGATCCGCGGCACGATCGACGCGGTGCAGGGCAACAAATTCTCCGTCACCGAGCTATCCGGCACCACACTCGCCGTGACCCTGGCGCCCAACGCCTCCATCACCGAGGTTCTTCCCAGCTCTCTGGCGGCGGTGAAGCCCGGCTCTTATGTGGGCACCGCCGCGGTGAAGCAGATGGGCGGCGCCTACCGGGCCATGGAACTGCAGATTTTCCCCGAATCCATGCGCGGCATCGGTCTTGGAACCCGGCAATGGAACCTGACGCCGCAGAGCACGATGACGAACGGCACGGTTGGCGGCATCGCCAACACCACCGGAACGGTTGGCGCGGTCAGCGGCTCCGGCGACCTGACGCTGACCGTGAATGACGGCAGCGGCACCAAAACCGTGCTGGTTCCAGAAGGCGTTCCCGTTGTGACTTACGCGCCCGGCAGTGCCGCGGACCTTAAGCCAGGGGCGCATGTGATCTTCTTCCCGTCCGGGCCCGTTACCAACGGCGCGGTGACCGCCAGCCGCATCAGCGTGGGCAAAAACGGGCTGATGCCGCCGATGTGACGACCCGCCGCACCAAGGCCGGAAGCGCCCAAATCGCCCCTTTTCACTTCACACGGAACATTTCATGGCGCGTTACAGAATAGCGGTTCTCCCGGGCGACGGTATCGGCAAGGAGGTGATGGACGAGGGTCTGCGCGCCCTTGAGGCCGTTGGAGAGAAATTCGGCTTCGGCTTCGACTTCGTGCATTACGACTGGAGCTGCGAAACCTATAAGGCAACCGGCCGGATGATGCCGGAGGACGGCATAAAGCGCCTTGGCGACAGCGACAGCATATTTCTGGGCGCCGTCGGTTTTCCTGGCGTGCCGGACCATATTTCGCTCTGGGGCCTGCTGCTGCCGATCCGGCGGGAATTCGACCAATATGTGAATTTGCGCCCGGTGCGGCTGCTGCCGGGCATCACCCCGCCCTTGCGTGACAAAAAACCCGGGGACATCGATTTCTGGGTGGTGCGCGAAAATGTCGAAGGCGAATACTCGCAAATCGGCGGCAGGATGTTCGCGGACACCGAGGCCGAGATGGCGGTGCAGACCAGCGTGTTCACCCGGCGCGGCACCGACCGCGTGATGCG
>JAGXAE010000011.1 GCA_018971725.1 Pseudomonadota bacterium
CTCTCGGACGCGCAGATGGCGGCCTATAAGAAGGTGACGGAAATTTCGCCCTCCCTGGTGCATACGCTGAACTACAAGCTGTTCCAGCGGAACCTGATGCAGGGCAAGCCGAATGACTGGAAATGCCGGGCCGGGGCGCGCTACCTCTACATCACCGAGGACGGCAAAGTGCATTATTGCTCGCAGCAGCGCGGCTACCCGGCAATTCCGCTGCTGGAATACGGGCTGGACGACATCAAGCGCGAATACCACACCAAGAAAGGCTGCGCGCCAACCTGCACACTGAGTTGCGTGCACCAGATGAGCCTGTTCGACGGCTTTCGCGGCCGCCAACACGAGCCAGACCTCTCCCCCGCCACGGCCTGATGTATAGCGACCAGGATTTGGACGCGGCGGTGCAGGCGGGTGTGATGCCCCCCGAAACCGCGGAGGGCTTCCGCGCTTACATCGCATCCAACCGGCACAGCCTGGCGGTGGACGAGGAATATGTGCCGCTGCTGCGGGGCTTCAACGATATTTTCGTCTCCATCGCCATCGCGCTGGTGGCGATTGCCACCTATGTGCTGGCCTCGGGCCCGGCGCCGCGCGGGCTATATCTGGCGGCGGAGGCATGGGGGCTGGCGGAATATTTCACCCGAAGGCGGCGCATGGCGCTGCCCTCCATCCTGCTGCTGCTGCTGTATGCCGGCGGGCTGTGGCTGGTTCTGCTGCGTGTGATCGGCGGCTGGATGATCGGCCATATGCTGCTGTTCATGCCCGTGGTGCACACGCTGGCGCAGGCGGGGCTGGATGTGAAATCCCGGATTTATCTCACCATGGGCTTTACCGCCGGGCTGGAGGCGCTGGCGATTTACGCGCATTGGTGGCGGTTTCATGTGCCGGTCACCGTGGCCGCCGGGGCGGGTGCCGCGATCATGCTGGTGGTGTGCCTGATCTTGGGGTTCTTTCCAGGGCTGTGGGCCTATTGGCCGTATCTCACCATCCTGGCCGGGCTGGTGGTGTTCGCCTTGGGGGTGTGGTGGGACATGTCGGACCGTGCCCGGCTGACGCGGCGGGCAGATGTGGCGTTCTGGCTGCATCTGCTGGCGGCACCCTTGCTGGTGCATCCGGTGTTTTATCTGCTGGGGTTGCTGGAGAATGGAGGAGATGCGACGCGGGCGGCAATCGCCGTTGCGGTGTATGCGGTGCTGGCGGTGCTGGCTTTGCTGGTGGACCGGCGAGCACTGCTGGTCTCGGCCCTTGGCTATGTGATCTACGCGCTGGCGCATGTACTGCGCACATCCGGCACGCAGGCGGAGGGCCTGGCAGTGACGGCGCTGATCGCGGGCTGCGCGCTATTGCTGCTCTCGGCCTTCTGGCACCGGGTGCGCGCTATGCTGCTGGCGCTGTTGCCACGGGGCGCCGCGGCCCGGCTGCCGGGTTAAAAAGGCCGCCCTACCAGGCGGCCTCTGCAAGATTCAAAAACCACCTTCGAAGGCCAGTTCGGTGAGCGGCTTGCGCGGGCTCGGCGCCTCGCGGGCCTGCAAGGATTCTGGCAGCAAGGTTTTCGGCCCCAGACGGCCAATAGTGACACCGCATTCCACCTGGAAACCCGGCGGTACCTTCAGCTCGGTATAAATGCGGTCATACTCGATGCCGGCCATGCCATGCGCATGCCAGCCCATAAAGGCCGCTTGCAAGGCGAGATACCCCCAGGCCGCACCTGCATCGAATGAATGGCTGCGGGAGGGCACCGGCGTATCCTTGCCTGGCACGGCCATGGTTTCCGAAGATACGACGAACACGATCGCAGAGGCGGTCTTGGCCCAACTGCGGTTGAATTCATTCAGCAGCCCCAAGAACTTGTCCCAATGGGTGTTGTCCCGCCTTGCATAAAGAAACCGCCAGGGCTGGGAATTATAGGAGGAGGGTGCCCAGCGCGCGGCCTCGAACATGGTGCGCAACGTGTGCTCGGAAATTTCCTCGCCAGTAAAGGCGCGGGGCGACCAGCGTTCCAGGAATATCGGGTCGATCGGGTGTTCAGCGGTACGGGAATTTGCCGTGGTCATGCGTCACTCCTCATGTTGAGCAATGCAAGCTTAACCACAGGCAAAGGCGCTGGCAAAACCCGCAGGCGGGCGCCGGAGTTACTGCAGATTGCGGTCTGGCGCTTCGCTGGCCACAGGGCGCGCCACCGGCGCTTCGGCCACTTCGTTCCGCCCGCCATTGGAGGCGATGACCATGCCGTTATCCGGATGAGCGTAAATGAATCCGTAGGTGGGGTAGGCAGAGCCCATGGCGCTTGTATCGCCGAGCTCAACCCTCACATCCGTCCAATCATTGTCGGCGGAAATGTCCTGCACCGTCACGTCGTTGGTAATGGAACCCGGCACCCAATTGGCCTGGGTAACAAGAATTGTGCGCGGATCAATCACCGCCGTGACAACCGCGACATGGCCAAGCGGCATGCGGCCGATCGACCGGAAATTCAGCACCGCGCCAACCTGGGGCGTGTTGCCGCGCGCATAGCGCCCAGCCGCTTCCGCCCACCAGAGGAAGGCGTTGCCAGAGAGATCGATATGCGAAACCTCGCGCGCATAGGGCACGCATTGCAGGCGGGAATGCCGGAATTCCGCCGCCACGCGCTGCTGATGCGTATAATGGGTGGCGGCGTAATGCCGGTAATGGGAAGCCGCATAATGCTTGTAATGGGTGGCCGCGTAACGCTCGTGGCGCTCAGTGGCGTAGTGCCGGTAATGCGTGGCGGCGTAATGCTTATAGTGCCCGGTGCTGGCCAGCCTGTGCGCGGGCAGAACGTGGTGCACCGCATATTCGTGCCTGGCGGCAACATGCAGCGCGGTATGGCGCACCGCCACGTGATGCTCAGCGTGATGAGTGGAAGCTTTAGCGCAGGCCGGAACAAGAACCGAAACCGCCAGAACGGAAGCACCCGCCAGCCACGCCCGCGCGGCGTTGCAAAACGAAAGGAGAGACGCCTTGTTTCCGGCCAATTTTTGTTTCACCCGAGTTGATCCGAACACCACAAAACCATGTGAGTTGGTTACGGGTGGATTGCAGGGAACGCAACGCATGACTGCGACAAAATTACAACAGATACGCCTTTTTGCTGATCTTGGTGCCGCCGTACAACGACGTTTGAGATAATTTTCCTAAAACACGAAACCGTGATTATACTCATTGCGTCGCGACATGCCACAGCCGAGTCGCAAAAAAGGGGGATGAAAGCCATCCCCCTAAACGACTAATAATTAACAAAAATTAAATCTGAGTCAGAATTACCGACAGGCGGTGATCATGATTTCGACCAAGTAGCCGGGGTCCGCCAGAGTGGCCTCCACGCAGGCGCGCGCCGGCGCCAGGCCTTCCGGCAGCCATGCTGTCCAAACCTTATTCATCGCCTCGCGGTATGAAATATCCTTAAGCCAGATTTGCGCCTGGAGCAGACGTGTATTGTCCGTGCCATGCGTTTCCAGCAAGGCATCAATCTGTTCCAGTATGTCCTTGGTTTGCGCGGTGATGTCGCCGGCGGTGTCCCGCGCAACCACGCCCATGGTGTAGACGAAGCCGTGATATTCGACGGCCTTGGACAAAATGGGGCTGGCTTCGGTGCGGATGATGCGGCTCATGAAACTCTCCGTTTAATTGACGATGTGCGGCGCGACGACCGGCACCCCGTTCACCGCGGGCGCGCCGTTTTGGTTACCATACTCCTCGCAGTTCTGAATTGCCTGGTCGCGCTGGCTCATCGCGCCCAGGCGCTCGGCGCCGAAAACCTGGTTCGGCCCGCCGTAACGCAGCCCGTTTTGTAGAGTGCGGGCCTGCTGGTCCAGCGTGCTGTTCTGGTAGCCGGCATCAGCGGCACTGGTGCAGGCGGCGGCGTCCGCCTGGGCGGCCTGGCTTTGCGGCTGGCCGCAACCGGCGAGAAGCAGAATAAGCGCCAGGGCCGGCAGGCTGGATTTCATATGTGGTATCCCGGTTGTCTGCGGGAGCCATATCGGCTTTGGCGAAAAACTCAACCGCAGACGCGCAGCAAAATCTTGCCGACATGCGCGCTGGTCTCCATCAGCGCATGCGCCTCGGCCACCTGCTCAAGCGGAAACACCTTGTCGATCACCGGCGTTACCTTGCCGTGCGCCAGAAGCGGCCAGACATGCTGCTTCAGGGCGCTGGCGATCGCGGCTTTTTCCTTCGCGCTGCGCGGGCGCATGGTGGAGCCGGTGACGATTAAGCGCTTCTGCATGATCGGCAGCAGGTCGATCTCAGCTTTCGAGCCCTGCATGAACGCCACCTGCACCAGCCGCCCGCGTTGCGCCAGAGAATCCATATTACGCTGGGCGTAGGGGGCGCCCACCATGTCCAGCACCACATCCACGCCGCGCCCGCCCGTGGCCTCGGCCACCACCTGCTCGAAAGCCTGGGTTTTGTAATTGATCGCGGTGGCGCCGTAGCGTTCGATGAACGCGCATTTCTCGTCCGTGCCGGCGGTGGCGAAAACGGAAGAACCCTGCGCGCGGGCAAGCTGGATGGCGGTGAGGCCGATGCCAGAGGTACCGCCATGCACCAGCAGGCTTTCCTCTGGCTTCAGCGCCGCCGCCTGAAAAACATTCGCCCAGACGGTGAAAACATTCTCCGGCAGGGCGGCCGCCTTCAACGCATCATAACCCTCCGGCCAGCGCAGGCACTGCCCGCACGGAACGGCAACATACTCGGCATAGCCGCCGCCATTGCAAAGCGCGGTCACCTTGTGGCCAGGGTAGAAGCCGCTGGCCATGGGCCCTAGCGCCACAATTTCACCCGCAACCTCCAGGCCAAGCACAGGGCTGGCGCCGGGCGGCGGCGGGTAATGCCCCTGGCGCTGCATCACATCCGGTCGGTTCACCCCCGCCGCCTGCACGCGGATGAGCACCTCATCACCCTTCGGCGCCGGCAAGGGCCCCTTGGCCAGCACCATCGCCTCGGGCGGGCCGGGATGGGGAACGTCGATATAGCGCATCGTCTCGGGCAGGATCATGCGCGCATATCGCCGCCCCGCGCGCGCTTGCGTCAACCCTGGCGGGGTGCGAGTTAGACGGCGCATGCACGCATTTCACCGCCGGAAGCTGCTCTGCGCCGCCGCCGCGCTCAGCCTCGCCAGACCTAGCCTTGCTGCCGGCACCAGCGGCAAGGGCGGCGGCGGCTCCGCGCCCGCGCCGCAATTCGGCGCCGCCTTGCCGTTGAGCGGCGCTTATGCCCTGGAGGGTGATGAGACGCTGCGGGGCATACAACTCGCGGTGGATGCGGTGAACGCCAGCGGCGGCATTGCAGGCAAGCCGGTTTCCATCGCCAAGGCGGATATGCCGGCGCAAGCCAGTGCGAATAGCGCGGTAAACTGGCTGATCTCCAACCAGCACGCGAATATTTTGCTGGGCAGCGGCACCTCGGCTTTTTCCTATCCCGCCACGGCGGCGGCGGAGCTGGCGCAAACGCCTTTCATCGAACTCACCGCCCCGGCCGACAGCATCATGACGCGCGGCTTCAAATATCTGCTGCGCACCTGCCCCACCACCTCCATGGCGGGAATGCTCGCGGCCAGCACCATTCAAACCCGGTTCGCCAAACGGAATCTGGGGCTGCTGTTCAACAATGGCGCCACGGCGGGCGCCATCGCGGGGGCGGTTATTTCGGCGCTCAACGCGGCAAAACTCCCCATCGTTCTGGCGGCGGGCTACCCGGAGGACGCCGTTGACCTCTCGGAGCAGGTCGGGCGGATGATGCGGGCCAAGGTGGACGTGCTGCTGCACGCCGCCGGGCCGGATGACACATTGGCGCTGTTCCAGGCCATGAAAGGCCTGAACTGGCGCCCCACCTCGCTGATTGGCTGCGGCAGCGGCTACGGTTTGCGTGATACGCAAATCGCTCTAGGCAATGCGCTTGACGGCACGCTGGTGATCGGCGCGCCGTTTTTCCCCGGGCCTGCGAAACAGGTGGCCGACGCCTACGAAACCCGGTATGGCGTGCCGCCGCGCTCCGCCGAATCCTGCACCGCCTATGTCGGCGCCAAGCTGGTTTTCGACACGCTGAACACAATCGGCGGCGACCCAGGGGCGGTGCTGACCGCGCTACGTAAGCTGAACCTGGCGAAGGGCGCTCTGCTGAACGGTTTTGGCGCGGCATTCGACTCCACAGGCCAGAACACCGCCAGCTTCGTGACCCTGCAAAGCTGGAAGGGCGGGGTTTTAACCCCGGCCTAGCGCCGCCTGGAACTCCACCCATTCGCGCTTGGAAAGGCCGGAACCTTCCTGCGTCACCGCCTCGCCCGCCAGCATCTTCTTCACGCAGTCGAGCATCTTGGCTGAGAAGGTGACGGCTCCCAGCCGGTAGTCGCAGAATGCCTTGTAGGAAAGCGGCACCCAAGCCTCGGTGAGCTTCAGCATCGCCTCGGCATAGACCCGGATTTCATATTGCGCATGGGCATCCGCCCGCAGCCGCAGGAAATGGAAGAGGTTATGCAGATCCGTCTTCCAGTACCATTGGGTGTAGGTGTTCAGCGTGAGGTTCATCCGCGCCAATTCCCGCGCAAGCCCCACATCGTCGCCCAGCATTTCCTCGTAATGGCCGTAGGTCTGTTCCGAGTCCTGGCGCAGCAGGCCCAGCACGCGGGCGGTGGTCTCCGCGTCCAGCACCTCGCCGCGGCCCTGGCGGTTGTCCTTGGATTGCTTGGCCATCTGCTCGGGCGCCGGCAGATAAAAATCCTTGTCCAGAATGGAATAGCGCGCCGAATACTCGTTTACGTTGGCGGTGCGGTGACGGATCCACTGACGCGCCACGAAGATCGGCAGCTTCACGTGAAACTTGATCTCGCACATTTCAAACGGCGTGGAATGGTAATGGCGCATAAGGTAGCGGATCAGCCCTTCATCCTCCAGCGCCCGGCGGGTGCCCCGCCCGTAGGAGACACGAGCCGCCTGCACCACGGCGGAATCGTCGCCCATATAGTCCACAACCCGCACGAACCCATGGTCCAGCACCGGGACAGCGGTGAAAAGCTGGTCCTCAAGGGCCGCCACGGTGGGGCGGCGGGTGGTATGGGAGGCAGCGCGCGCGGCCTCGATCTCGGTTTGCTGTTCTGGTGAGAGGCTCATGCCTTCTCTCTTCCACATTCTACGAGTCGGCACTATATGAACCCTGCCGGCTTGCCGGCTATGGCGATAAACGGTGCGTGGAATAAGCGTTGTGGACCCGGGGGCGGTACCCGGCGCCTCCATATTCCTGGCAGCCCAAGGGCTGCCGCGCGGCCCGATTCAGACTACGCGGCTTTGCCGCTTCGTCATCGGGACGCGATCCGGGGATTTACGGGGGCGAAATAGGCTCGACACGCGTGGTAAAGACCCATCTTTTGCTCGGCATTGTACCGCCGTTATCGGGCTAATCTTTAAATGCGAACGATAACAACGTTGCATTCGCTGTCGCTGCCTAATAAGCGGCGATAAGCGCGGTTCGGGGGGCACCGGGCAACAGAAGCCCCCCACTCCAGGGATATGGCGTGCCACCCCGCCTTCAATGTGCGGGCAAAAAAAAGGCGGTGCATGTAGCACCGCCAAGTTTAGGGAGGAAACGTCCAAGAAAATAGGAGAGGAAACTCATCCTATGGGTCGATTATATAACTGAGCATTTCCGCCGGCGAAACTTGATATTGCGCAGTGCAGCAATGCTGAAAAGCTAGCGGAATGAAGTTTGGTTCCATTTGTCAAAAACGGCGTCATACGGCCTGTCTTTAAACTGCAAGATGCTTCAGGCTGCCCCGTCCTCAGGCACCAGAACAATCACCGCCGCCTGGGCCGCGATGCCCTCGCCCCGCCCGGTAAAGCCCAGCCTTTCGGTGGTAGTGGCCTTAACTGAGACCAGATCGACGGAAACCCCCATCAGCGCCGCCAGCCGCTCGCGCATGGCCTGGGCGTGCGGGCCGATCTTCGGGCGTTCGCAGATAATGGTCACATCCGCGTTGGCGAGGCGGCCGCCCCGCGCCTTGATGCGTTCCGCCGCGTGACGCAGGAAACGGGCGCTATCCATGTCTTTCCATTCATTCTCACTGGGCGGGAAGTGCCGGCCGATATCGCCTTCCGCCAGAGCGCCATAAATCGCGTCGCACAGCGCATGGATGCCGACATCGGCATCCGAATGGCCCGCCAACCCCTTCTCATGCGGTATTTTCACGCCGCAAATAATCATGTCGCGGTTTTCCGCCATGGCGTGAACGTCAAAACCTGTGCCGATGCGCGGGGTCATGCTGGTATTCTCCTGAACTTGCCGGGCCGGAATGCACGCCTGGCGGCATTATCGTCAATAACCCTCATTGCGCGGCGCGGCGATGGCAACTAATTTGCCCAAATGATGAGCAGTGACATCTTCCCCATGATCAAGCCGGTGACCATCGGCCAGGGAGCCCGGCAAGTGCGGCTGGAACATCCAGTCATCCTTGCCCCGCTTTCCGGCGTGACGGACCTGCCCTTCCGCGCCTTGGTGAAAGCGCAGGGCGCTGGGCTGGTCGTCTCGGAAATGATCGCCTCCTGGGCGATGGTGCGGGAGAACCGCAACACCCTGCGCATGGCGGAGGTGGTCTCGGCTGGTGGCCCGAATTCCGTGCAATTGGCCGGCTGCGACCCCGAGGCCATGGCCGAGGCCGCGAAGATCGCGGTGGGGCTGGGGGCTGATCTCATCGACATTAATTTCGGCTGCCCGGTGAAAAAAGTGGCGATCGGGCAGCTCGCCGGGTCGTCGCTGATGCGCGACGAGGCGCTGGCCGGGCGCATTCTGGAAGCCACCGTGAAAGCGGTGGATGTGCCGGTGACGCTGAAAATGCGCATGGGCTGGGACCATAACAGCCTGAACGCGCCCAATCTGGCGCGGATCGCCGAGCAGGCGGGCATTACGATGCTCACCGTGCATGGCCGCACCCGGCAGCAATTCTATGAGGGCATCGCGAACTGGGACTTCATCGCCGAGGTGAAGGCCGCCACCGCCCTGCCGGTGATCGTGAATGGCGATATTACGAGCGAATATAAGGCCGAGGAGGCGCTGCGCCGCTCCCATGCCGATGGCGTGATGATCGGGCGCGGGGCCTATGGCCGCCCCTGGTTCCTGCAACAGGTCATTGATTATCTCACCACCGGGCAGCTCACTCCTGCCCCGTCCTTGGCGGCGCAGAAGGAGATTCTGCTCAGCCACTACCGCGCCATCCGCGCGCATTTCGGCGAGCAGGCAGGCGTGCGGCTGGGGCGCAAGCATGTTGCTTGGTACAGCCAAGGGCTGCACAGCTCCGCCGGGTTCCGCGCCCAGATGAACCGGCTGGATTCGGGCGAGGCGGTAGAGGCGTTGATCCATCAATTCTACGACCCGCTGATCGCGCAGGGTTTCGTCCGCCAGGATGAAATGGCGCTGGCGGCATGATGCGGCCGGAACAAGAGTTTTACAATGCGGAGCCATAGTGAAATGAGCGGGTTCAAAAAAGCGTTCAAGCTTGTCCGCCGCGCGCCGCAGGAAAAGCGGCTCAAACTCGACCCGGTCAGTATCCTGGAAACCCTGCCCATCGCCGTCGTGGTGGTGGACGAGCTGGATATGATCGCGGAGGTCAATTACGCGGCGGAAGAATTTTTCGGCGCCTCCAAGAGCATTCTGCAGCATTCAAATCTCGGCGAATTTCTGCCGGTGGATCATCCGGTGTTTCTGATGATGGAACGCGCCCGCAATGTCGGGGTTTCAATCGCGGAGCATGATCTGGTCCTGGAAGGCCCGCGCATGGCACGGCGCGGCTGTAGCGTGCTGGCCGCGCCGGTGCTGGATTACCCGGGCTATGTGATGCTCACCTTCCAGGACGAATCCGCCGCCAAGGCGCTGGACCAGCAAATGTCCGCCCGCAACGCCGCGCGCTCCATTACCGGCATGGCGGCCATTTTGGCGCATGAGGTGAAGAACCCGCTTTCGGGTATTCGCGGCGCGGCGCAGCTTCTGGAACTCAACGCCTCCCCGCAGGACAAGGAACTCGCGGTGCTGATCCGCGACGAGGCGGACCGCATCCGCGCCATGGTGGAACGCATGGAAACCTTCGGCGAGAAGAAGCTGGAGCGCCAGGCAGTGAACATCCACCGGGTGCTGGAGCATGTACGCAAGCTGGCGGGCTCGGGCTTCGCCTCCGGGATCAAATTCGTCGAGACTTACGACCCCTCTCTGCCGCACGTGCTGGGCGACCGCGACCAGCTGATCCAGGTGCTGCTGAACCTGGTGAAGAACGCCGCCGAGGCGATCTCCGGCAACGACAAACAGGATGGGGAAATCCATCTCACCACCGGCTTTCAGCATGGCGTCCGGCTTTCCGCCGCCGCCGGCCGGTCGCGCCCCAATTTGCCGCTCTTTGTCTCGGTGCGGGACAACGGCCCCGGCATCCCAGAGGATATCCGCCGACATCTGTTTGAGCCCTTCGTCTCCACCAAGGCGGCGGGCTCGGGGCTGGGTTTGGCGCTGGTCGCAAAGATCATCGCCGATCATGGCGGGCTGATCGATGTCGATAGCCGCCCCGGCCGCACCGAATTCCGTATCCACCTTCCCGTTTATGAAGATCCCCAAGAAGGCGTGAATTAAGAGATGACGCTTCCCACCGTTCTCGTTGCCGACGACGACCGCTCCATCCGCACCGTGCTCACCCAGGCTCTGGGCCGAGCCGGATATCAGGTGCGCGCCACTTCCTCCGCCGCCACGCTTTGGCGTTGGGTGGAGGATGGCGAAGGCGATGTCGTCATCACCGATGTCATCATGCCCGAGGAGAACGGGCTGGATCTGATTCCGCGCATCCGCCGCGTCCGGCCGGAGTTGCCCGTCATCGTGATGAGCGCGCAAAGCACGCTCACCACCGCCGTGCAGGCCACACAGCGCGGGGCGTTCGAATATCTGCCCAAACCGTTCGACCTGACCGACCTGCTGGCGGTGGTGGAACGGGCGCTGAACCAGCCAATGGCTCTGGCGGCGCAGGCAGAGGCGCCCAAATCCTCCTCCGATGAGCAGATGCCGCTGATCGGCCGCAGCCCGGCGATGCAGGAAATCTACCGGGTCATCGCGCGCCTCACCACCACCGACCTCACGGTGATGATCAACGGCGAATCAGGCGCGGGCAAGGAACTGGTGGCCCGTGCCCTGCACGATTACGGCCGCCGCCGCCAAGGGCCGTTCGTCGCCATCAACATGGCCGCCATCCCGCGTGAACTGATCGAATCCGAGCTGTTCGGCCATGAGCGCGGCGCCTTCACCGGCGCCACCAATCGGCATATCGGGCGGTTTGAACAAGCGGCGGGCGGTACGCTGTTTCTGGACGAAATCGGCGACATGCCACCGGAAGCGCAAACCCGCCTGCTGCGCGTGCTGCAGGAGGGCGAGTTCATCACGGTGGGCGGGCGCCAGCCCATCCGCGCCAATGCCCGTATCGTCGCCGCCACCCACCGGGATCTGCGGGCGCTCATCCGTTCCGGCCAGTTCCGCGAGGATCTGTTCTACCGCCTGAATGTCGTGCCCATCCGGCTGCCGCCTTTGCGCGAACGCCCGGACGACATCCCCGTGCTGGCGCAGCATTTTTTGGGCAAGGCCCAATCCGAGGGGCTGCCAGCGAAATCGATCGACGCCGCGGCCATGGCGCTGCTCTCATCCTATCGCTGGCCGGGCAACGTGCGCGAGCTGGAGAACGTGATCCGCCGCCTTGCCGCCCTGGTGCCGCAGCCGGTGATCACCGAGGAGATCATCGCCCAGGAGCTATCCGACTACCCCGTGATGGAGGAGCCAAAGATCACGGCCTCCGGCGAGGAAAGCGACAACATGGCCACGGTGGTGGAGCGCCATATCGCCCGGCTGCTGGCCAGCTTGCGTGAATCCGGCGAGGAGGGCGTGCTGTATGAACGCGCCTTGGCTGAGCTTGAACGCCCGCTCATCCGCATGACCCTGGCCGAGACTAGGGGCAACCAGATTCGCGCCGCCGCCTTGCTCGGCCTCAACCGCAACACGCTGCGCAAAAAAATCCGGGAGCACGGCATCGGCGTGCAGCGCCGTGTTGGTTAATTTCGCGCAACGCCGGGTGGGATGAGCGGCCGCCTGCCCGCAGCGGAAAAACCGCCAGCGCGCTCAAGGCTCGCCTGGGCAGCGGATTTGATGCTGGGCAGGGTGGCAACCCTGCTTGTCGCCTCCATCGCTCTGGCGCTGGGCATTCTCACCTTTGCCCTGCTGGCGGGGCGGGTGCGCATGCCCATGCACTCGGGCGGCGCCGTGGCGCTCATCGTCGCGGATTTCGCGGCGCTGCTGCTGCTGATCCTGGTGCTGGCCGGGCGCGTGACGCGGGTGATGCTGGAGCACCGGCGGGGCGCCGCAGGGGCGCGGCTGCATGTGCGGCTGGTGCTGCTGTTTGGCGGCGTGGCGGCGGTGCCCGCCGTGCTGGTGGCTGTCTTCGCCATCGTGTTCTTCAATTTCGGCATCCAGGCCTGGTTCAACAACCGGGTGCAGACGGCGCTGGCGGAAAGCGACCAGGTGGCGCAAGGCTACCTCACCGAGCATGAGAACGACATCCGGCTCGACGCCCTAGCGATGGCCAATGATCTTTCCCAGGCCGGGGCGGTGTTTTTTGGCGACCCGAACGAATTCGCCTCTTATCTCGTCAGCCAAACCTCCACGCGCGGGCTGACCCAGGCGGTGATCTTCGACCCGCAATCCGGGCAGGTGATCGCCTCCGCCGGGCTGTTCGCGGGCATGGCGACCAGCATTCCCGACCATAATGCCATCGCCGAGGCCAATAACGGCGAGGTGCCGGTGATCAGCCCGCGTGGCAGCACGGAAGAGCAGGCGGTGATCAAGCTCGACATCACGCCGCCCTTGATGCTGATGGTGGAAAAGCCGATCGACCCGGCCATTCTCGACCATGTGACCCGCACCAAACAGGCCGTGGCGGAATATGAGCGCCTGGCCAAGAACCGCTCACAGCTTGAAGTCTCCTTCGCGCTCATCATCGCGGTGCTGACGCTGCTGGTGCTCTCGGCACTTATCGGGTTCGGCCTCGTCATCGCCAACCAGATCGCCAAGCCGCTTGGGCATCTCATCCGCGCCGCCGAATCCGTGCGCCAGGGCGATTTGGAGGTGCAAGTGCCCGAGCGCGCCACCGGCGACGAGATGGAGGGGCTCTCCCGTGCCTTCAATCGCATGACCGCGCAGCTCGCCGCGCAGCGGAGCGAATTGCTGGACGTGAACAATCAGCTCGACGAACGGCGGCGCTTTACCGAAACCGTGCTGGCCGGCGTTTCGGCCGGCGTGATCGGGCTGGACGCGCAGGGGCGCATCGAACTGCCCAACCGCGCCGCCTCCGATCTGCTGCAACTGGACCTTCTGCCCCGAACCGGACAGAATCTGGCCGAGGTTGTGCCCGAATTCTCCCCCCTGATGACCGCCGTGATGGCCAACCCCGAACGCCCCGCCATGGCGCAGATTGAGCACGGCGCGGGCGCCGCGAAGCGGGTGCTGCTGGTGCGGATTGGCGCCGAGATGAAGGAAGGCGTGGCGGATGGGTTTATCGTGACGTTCGATAACGTGACCGAGTTGATGTCCGCCCAGCGCAAGGCCGCCTGGGCGGATGTGGCGCGCCGCATCGCGCATGAGATCAAGAACCCCCTCACCCCCATCCAGCTTTCCGCCGAGCGGCTGAAGCGGCGCTTCGCCAAAGAGATCACCTCCGACCCCGAAGGCTTCACCCAATGCGCGGAGACGATCGTGCGCCATGTGGGCGATATCGGACGCATGGTAGATGAATTCTCCTCCTTCGCCCGCATGCCGCAGCCCGTCATGCGTCCCGAGTCGCTGGAACGGCTGGCCCGCGAGGCCATGGTGCTGCAACGCGTGGCAAAACGGGACATAGAGTGGAGCGTGGAGATCGATGCGCCGCTGCGCGCCCAGTGCGACAGGCGGCTGATCGGGCAGGCGCTCACCAATCTTCTGCAAAACGCCGCGGATGCCGTGGAAATGCGCGAAGGCGCACGCTATGTCAGCCTGCGCCTTTACAGGCAAGGCGACATGGCGGTGCTAAGCGTCACCGATGACGGCATTGGCTTGCCGGAAACCGGACGCGACCGCTTAACTGAGCCTTACGTAACGCATAAAACGAAAGGCACTGGCCTCGGGCTTGCCATTGTCGCCAAGATCATGGAGGACCATGGCGGGCGGCTTGAACTGAAAACGGCACCGGGCGGAACCGGCGCTGAAGTGTCTCTGATTTTACCGATTCTGCCGGAGGATGCGATGGTGGAGGAAGCGAAGGAGTTGCCTGCCCGATGACCGAAATTCTGATCGTGGATGACGAGCCGGACATCCGGCTGCTGGTCGAAGCGATTCTTAAGGATGAGGGGTATGAGGCGCGCTGTGCCGGCAGTTCGGACGAGGCGCTGGCGGCCTATCGCGCCCGCCGCCCGTCCCTCGTGCTGCTGGATGTCTGGCTGCAAGGCTCCAAACTGGACGGCATCGGGATTCTGGACGTACTGCACCAGGAGGTGCCGCGCGTGCCTGTCATCATGGTCTCCGGCCACGGCACCATCGAGACCGCCGTCGCCGCCATCCAACGCGGCGCTTATGATTTCATCGAAAAGCCGTTCAATTCGGACCGCCTGCTGCTGGTGGTGAAGCGCGCCCTGGAAGCGGCGAAGCTGGAACGCGAAAATGCCGAGCTGCGCCTGCGCGTCGGCAGCGACAACAACCTCACCGGCGACGGCCACGGCATCGCGTCCCTGCGCAACGCGGTGGAGAAAGTGGCCCCCACCGGCTCGCGGGTGCTCATCTCCGGGCCGCCGGGTGCCGGCAAGGAGGTGGTGGCGCGGATGATCCACACCAAGTCCCGCCGCGCCGAAGGGCCTTTCGTGGTGATGAACTGCGCCATTCTGGCACCGGAGAAATTCGAGGCGGAATTGTTCGGTGTCGAGGCAGGACCTGAGGGACCACGCAAGCAGGGCGTGCTGGAACGCGCCCATGGCGGCACGCTGCTGCTGGACGAAGTTTCCGAATTGCCGCTGGAAATGCAAAGCAAGATCGCCCGCGTGCTGCAAGACCAAAGCTTTGAGCGCGTGGGCGGCACAACGCGGGTAAAAGTGGATATCCGCGTGCTTGCCTCAACGGCGAAAGACCTTCAGGCGGAAATTTCGGAAAGCCGGTTCCGAGAAGACCTCTATTATCGCCTCTCGGTTGTGCCGCTGCGCGTGCCCGCGCTGAAGGAACGTCGCGAGGATATTCCCGCACTCGCCAATCAGTTCCTCAGCCACGCCGCGGAGATTTCCGGCCTGCCGCCGCGCAGCCTGGGCTCAGACGCCGTGGCCGCCCTGCAAGCGCATGACTGGCCGGGCAATGTGCGCCAGCTGCGCAACGTGATGGACTGGCTGATGATCATGCGCTCGAACGAGCCTGGCGAGCTGTTCCATGCCGAGCATCTGCCGACCGAGCTGGCCGCGCATGCCCCCCGCGCTCTGGCCATAGACCCCGCGGCGGACGTGATGGCACTGCCCCTGCGCGAGGCGCGGGATGTATTCGAGACGCAATATCTCCAGGCCCAGCTTTTGCGGTTTGGCGGCAACATCTCGCGCACGGCGAATTTCGTGGGCATGGAGCGCAGCGCGTTGCACCGGAAGCTGAAGCAGCTCGGCATCGGTGCCGCCGAGGATAAGGTCGCCTGAACTACCGCTTATTGTAGGTGGGAATCGAAATAACGGCGCGCAGGCCGGGATGGTTGTCTTGCAAGCGCAGCGTGCCGTTATGCAATTGCGCCACGGCCATAACCAGCGCCAGCCCCAGCCCTGAACCCACCGTGTTGCGCGCCGCCTCGGCCCGGAAGAAGCGTTCTGTCGCGCGGGCTCTGTCTTTCTCGGCGATGCCGGGGCCACGGTCGGCCACCACGATCTGCACCACACCATCGACCAAACTGGCCGAGAAATTGACAACGGTGAGCGATTCCGAAAACTTCAGGGCATTGTCGAGAAGATTGACAACCGCCTGTTGGATCAGGTCACGGTCCGCCAGCACCGGCAGCGGTGCGGCGATCTCGGTATTCAGAACAATCTGCTTTTCCTCCGCGACAGCACGGTAAAGCTCGTCCATATCCTCCAGCACGGGCGCCAGGTCGATGGGCGCGATGGCGGCGCGGCGCGAGCCTGCCTCGATTTCGGAAATCCGCAGCAGCGCCTCAAACACCGAGACGATTCCATCGAGATCCTGGGTCGCCCGGTCTATCGCCGCCTGCATCTCCTCTTTCGTGCTGGCATGCAGCGCAGCATCCTCAAGCCGGCTGCGCGCGCGCGTAACCGGCGTGCGCAGATCATGCGCAATGGCGTTGGAGACCTGTCGAACGCCATCCATCAGCCGGGCGATGCGGTCCAGCATCTCGTTGATGGTCAACGCCAGCTCATCAAACTCGTCGCCTACGCCGCTCACCGGCACCCGGCGCGCGATATCGCCGCGGGCGATGGCGCTGGTGGTAAGAGAAATGTCCCTGATCGTGCGCCTGAACAGCGATCGGATGAGCAACGCGCCCAAAAGGCCCAAGGCGATCATCAGGCTCAGCGCCCAGATCAAACCCGCCCGCAGCACATTGCGCAACTCCAGCCGCGCCCGCACATCCCGCCCCACCAGCAATTTCAATCCGCCCGGCAATGGCTGAACCTTCAAAAGCGCAACGGAATTGACCCCCTGCCGCGCCACCGGTACCTCGTACCATACATTGTCCTGCGTCAGCCCGGCCGGCCAATGGTCAAGATTACCAGTAAGAATCTCGCCCGTGGCGCTCAACAGCAGATAAATGCCGTCCGGATCGGATGCATTGGTGACGCGGCTGCGAATGGCAGCTTCAAGCGAGGGTAAGCCGCCAAGCTGCTCATGCTCCATCAGCGCCTGCGTATCGTTATGGATGGCGTTCTGTACCTGATGCTGCAACAGCCCCAGCGTGGAATACCAGAGCGCCACCGCCAGCAGGAAGGCAGAGATGCCAAAGACCGCCGCATACACCAAGGCAAAACGCACCCCGGCGGAGCGGAGCAATATTCCCCGCCTGTGCGGCGGGCCAGGCGCGGGCCCGCTTGCGGAAGCTGGCCCGAGGTTGGTCATGTGTGCCTGCCCGCCTTAAATGTCTTCCGCGCGCAACATGTAGCCAGCATTGCGGACTGTATGCAGCAGCGGGGTCTCGAACGGTTTATCAACCTTCTGGCGCAACCGGGAGATATGAACATCAATCACGTTCGTCTGCGGATCGAAATGATAATCCCACACGCCCTCCAGCAGCATGGTGCGCGTCACCACCTGGCCGGCATGGCGCATCAGATACTCCAGTAACCGGAACTCTCTAGGTTGCAGGTCGATCTTCTGCGTCCCGCGGCGAACGGAACGGGAAAGCAGGTCCATCTCAAGGTCGCCGACCTGAAGCCGGGTCGCCGGGCCATCACCCTTGCCGCGCCGGGTCAGCGCCTCCACGCGCGCCAGCAACTCGGCGAAGGCGAAGGGCTTGGTGAGGTAATCGTCACCGCCCGCCTTCAACCCTTTCACGCGGTCATCCACCTGGCCCAGCGCTGAGAGAAACAGCACAGGCGTGGTATTGTCCTGCCCGCGCAATGTTTCCAGCAGGCGCAAACCGTCAATGCCGCCAGGCAGCATGCGGTCCAGGATGATGGCGTCAAAATTCTCCGATGCGGCCAGGAACAGGCCATCGCGCCCGTTATCGGCATGTTCCACCGTGTGCCCCGCCTCGCGCAGGCCCTTCAGAACAAACCCCGCCACATCCTTGTCGTCCTCAACGACGAGTATCCGCATCTCTACTCCCCTATTTGAACCGGCCGCCGCCCAACAATGACCGGCAAATGGAATATATGTGCATTTTTCCGTACCCCAAGGACCACTTTTCGTCCCGGCGCCATTGAAGCGATCGCCCGGGTGAGACCGTCGGCACCAGAAATCGCCTCTCCGTTCACCGTAACGACCACATCGGACTGAGACAACCCCGCTTCATCCGCCGGGCCACCGGGCTCCAATCCGGTAATCACGGCACCTTGGGTTCCGTCATCCGGGTCGGCAACGGAGACGCCAAGCCAGCCCCGCGCCACCGCGCCATGGGCGATAAGCTGGGCAACAATGGGTGCCGCGCTGTTGCTGGGAATCGCGAAGCCGATGCCCACCGACCCCCCGGAAGGCGAGACAATTGCTGAGTTTATTCCAATCACCCCGCCCTGCATGTTGAAGGCGGGGCCACCGGAATTGCCGGGGTTGATTGGTGCGTCGAGCTGCAGGAAGTGGTTGAACGGCCCCTCGCCGATGTCCCGCCCTTCGGCCGAAATAATCCCCAGCGTAAAGGAGTTGCCGAGCGCGAAGGGGTTGCCCGCGGCCAGCACCCAGTCCCCGATTTGCACCATGCTGGAATTGGCCCAGTGCGCGGGCTGCAGCGGCTTAGATGACTTAATTCTAATGACAGCGATATCCGTCAGGTCATCCGCCCCGACTAACTGCGCCGTTAATTTTTGGCCATCATCCAGCGTCACGTTAATTTGGGCCGCTCCAGCGATGACATGATCGTTCGTCACGATGAAACCGCTGGAGCTGATGATGAAACCGGACCCCGCCGCTTCAGTTATGGGCGGGGTGGCCTTGCCGCCGCGCAGGGGCGCGGGCGTGGCCCCCTGGCCGCCGGAAGATTCCGTAACGGTGATGCCGACCACGCTGGGCGCAACCATTTTCACCAAAGGGGCGAGTGAATGCGGCGCCCCCTGGAACAGGCTGAACTGCGCCGATGCCACGGCCGGGAACGCCCATAACAAGCCCAGCGCCAAAACCCGCCACCACATTCCCGTGCTCCAAACCGCTCCGGCCTGGCCAAACGCCCCTGCCGACGCCTCTTTTGCCACGCCGCCCGCCCGCAAGCCAATATGCCAGCCAAACGCCCTTAACCTACAATTATAGTTCAATACACGTCTTGCGGAGTTGAAAACGCCGCGCCACCTTACGACGTGCCCCTTACAAACAGGAGGGTAATGACATGAATCGGAAACGCGTCGACCCGTCTTCCATCGATATCGATTACCTGAAGAACGAGTTCGAAAAATTCCGCGCCGGGCTGGGCGACACCGCCTCCAAAATGAGCGACAACGCGAATGCGGCGTTAGAGCAGATCACCGAGTATCTGAATGGCGGCAATCTGTCCTCGCGCGTCGCTTCGATTGAAGAGGAACTGGAGATTCTGGGCGCGCGCCTGAAAGATACGGGCAAGGACGCCATGGCCAAGCTGGAAACGGAGGTCAGCTCCCGTCCACTGGCGTCTCTGGCCATCGCCTTCGGGGTGGGCATGCTGGCCGCCAGCTTGCTGCGCCGCAACTAGCGTCTTATGGATCTCGCCCGCCGTGCACGGTTTTTATGCAGGAGTGCGGCATTAGGGGCCGTCACGGCGGCGGCGGCCTTGTGCATGGGCTTGGGGGCGCTCGGGCTGCTTATCGCCGCCTTCATCATCTGGCTCAGCCATATGCTGGGCATCGCCGCCGCGGTCGCCATTGGCGGCGGCGTGCTGCTGATCTTTACGTTAATGGTCGTAGGCTTCGGCATGCTGGCGCTCCGGCACATGCGGGCGCGTCAGCCCAGTCTCATGTCCGAGGCCATCGGCATGCTCAGCCTTGGCCTGCGCCTGGCAACGCTGATGATCCGGCGTGACCCCAGCAAAGTTTTACTGGCCGCGATGATCGCCGGGGGGATGGCCGAGCATTTCTCCCGCAACCGGCAGCAAGACTGACCGCCGCTTCCGGGCGGCAACCCCTCCCTGGCAGGGAGGGGTTTCGTGCTTGCGGCTTACTTGGTGTTGTTCGCCGCCGCCTGAAGATCCGCCGCATGGGCAAGGATGCGGTCTTCCAACCCGGAGGCGATCGAAGGATCAGCTTGGACATCCACCCATTGCCCGCCTTGCTGCTGCTGCTCGAACACGCTCACTTGGATCGCATCAGCTGTTAGCGTCTTGCTGAGGATATAAGCGTTGGCCTTGAAGCGGGTGCCCGGGGCTGAAGGCGGGCTGTACCAATCGGTAATGATCACGCCGCCGAACGGATCCGCGGAGACCAGCGGCATGAAGGACAGCGTGTCCAGCGTGGCGCGCCACAAATAGGCGTTCACCTGAATATTGGTGTTAGCGCTGCTGCCGCCGCCGCCGCCCTTGCCCAGGGTGAACAAGCTATCCGAACCGGAGGGAGGGCCACCCAGCCCGCCACCTTCCAGGCTATTGACTTGCGGGGCGGAGGTTTTCAGGCCGCCACAGGCGCTGAGCGACAGCAAGCTGACGGCCAAGCCGGCGGGAACGGCGATACGCTGGATAATCCTCAATTCTGCTCTCCAAGCCCAAACTGCATGCTGTTTAGCCTCCAACCCTTGTTCCGCCAAGGGCTGGCCAGGCGATGCGGTGGATCGTTTCGCAAAAACAGAAAGGGCGGCGGTTGCCCGCCACCCTTTCATCAAACAAGCCTGCAAGTGGTTTTAATTAATTACCACTTCAGGAAGGCGCCGGCGCCCACAACCTGCTCCTGCACATTGCCGGACTTGCCGACGGTCGGCTGGTGCTGGTGGCCATACAGGTACTGGATGAAGAAGCCGATCGGCTTGGCCAACTGATAGTCGGCGCCAACCGCCACACCGTTTTCGTTCAGCGTCCGGGCCGTGCCGGTCTTGCCGGGAACATATGCACCGGAGGATTGCTGGTTGAAGTAGGATGCGCCAACCGTATAGGGGCCGTTCACGTAAGAAGCGCCGACGATGTAGCCAAACGCATTGCGGGCACCCTTCGGCTTGAAGGCATAGTTATCTTCAAGCTGACCGTACTTGACGTTGCCACCAACGGTCAGTCCGGCATAGGTCGTCTGCAGGCCAGCCTGGAACACGCTCAACTCGTCATAGCCATAAGGGGCGGCGGCACCGTAAGAACCGTTGGTGCTGCTCAGCGGTGCGCCATGCAGGTAGGCAACGTTCGCTTTGGTATCGAAGCCAGCCATCTCGTTGCTGTAGGAAACAGACATGTCCAGCGTGTTGCGGCGACGGTTGGGGCTGCCACCGGCGATGGAGGTGGCGGCGGCGCCATTGGCGCTGGCGATGTTCGCGGTGCCCTGCTTGATGCCATTGGAGTTAGGCTCGAAGCCGATGATGCCGGAGAAGTTACCAGCCGGGGTATCGAGGGTTGGAGACTCGTACACGAACTTATTGGTCGAGTAGAGCGAGCTGACGTCGGAATAAATGAAGATGCCGGGTGCAGTCGGCAGCATCAGGTTGACCTGGCCGTCACCGTTGAAGTGATTGTAGTCGCCGAAATTCTCGAACACGCCGACCTGAGATAGATCGAAAGCAGAGTCGGTCTGGCCGAAACGCAGGAAACCGTAATCCGGCGTGCCGATATAGCCATAGGCGCGCTGGATATAGATGCCGGCAAAACCGCTACCATTGGTGGAGTTGTTGTTCTTGCCCGCGCCAGCGTTGGACTTCAGAGTCCGGAACTCAGACTGGAAGCCGTACATAATGCCGTTCAGCGTCTCGGCATCGAAACCGGGATAGATACGGAATTCACCGAAAGTGGCGGCGCTATTCAGCTTATAGCCGGCCTTGTCGCTGCCCATGTTGGACGAGCCATACACGCCCGCGCCATAAACGAAATAGCCGTTCAGGTGAACGACGATGGTGCCCGGCGCCGCAACCGGCTTAACCGGCTGTGCGAAAGCAGCACCTGCGGCAAGCAAGGTTGCCGCAGAGGCCAAAAGTAGTTTGCGCATAAAATCTCTCCTCAATCGCCGCATTCGGCGTTTCGTTCAACCCGCGAAGGCTCCCTGTTAGACGCCGGCGCAAAAGCTCCAACGCTACCCTGTACAGTTTCTAAGTATTTATTTCCGGCGGAAGCAATCTCAGAATCTTTCATTCACCGGTTATTCAGGTGAGTGTGGCCGACCCGCCACATGTATATGACATTACTGTGAATTTATCCCTTTAAAATCCCCTGAATTTATAAGGATATATTTCAATTCGAAGACAAATTTTTTTCTTATTACCTATACATATAATAGACTTATAAATACTTTATCGCGCAGGCTTTCCGCATACTCCGTTCATGACTTTTTGATAGAAATTCTTTCAATAAAGCGCAGTTATCGCCCCCGCACCCCAGCACCTGGCACCCAGCGCGCTCACTTGGCGGCCCGTAATTCCCCCCAACGCGCATGGCTTTATCCGGCCGGATTGGCGCGCCAATTTGAGCCAGCCTGAAACGCCAAGCGTATTTGCGCCAGGATGCGAGACGGTAGGAAACACCGGCGAAAGAAACACCAGCGCCACCTTGGCGCGGCGCGCCCTGGCCAATTGGGCCGCATTATGCGCCGAAGCGCTGCGCAAAACCCCTCGCCCGCCTGGCAAAGCCGCGCCACCGCGCAGATGCAGCCCCACCCCCAGCGCCGCCGCCAGCCGTGCGTCTCCGGCAATAATCAGCTTCAGTTTCCGTGCGCGGCAGAGTCGCGCCACCCGCCTCGCCAGAGCGTCGCGGTCCGGGTGTGTGTCATGACGGAACACTACGCCGCATAATCCCACCGGCAACCGGCTGATGATGGGCAACGGGTCCGCCGCGCGGCGTTCATCGGTAAAGAACCAGAGCGGCGGCGGGCCAACGCGGCGGCGCTTTACCACCCGCCCCCAGGCGATTAACCGTGAATCCATGCCCGACCTTAGCCCCATCGCCCGGAATCTTGAAACAATCCGCGCCAATATCGCACAGGCCGCCGGCGCCGCCAGGCGCGACCCGTCCGGCATTACGCTTGTCGCCGTCAGCAAAACCCACCCGAAACAGGCTGTGCTGGAAGCGATGGCGGCGGGGCTTTTCGTCTTTGGCGAGAACCGGGTGCAGGAAGCGGCGGAGAAATTCCCCATCGCCGGGGCGCGGCTGCGCATCATCGGCGGTTTGCAAACCAACAAGGCCGAGCAGGCCGTGCGCCTGGCGGACGCGATCGACAGCCTGGACCGCCCGCGTCTGGCCGACGCCATCGCCAAGGCGGCCGAAGCCGCGGGCCGGCTGCCGGAATTGCTGGTGCAGGTGAATATTGGTGACGAGCCGCAGAAATCCGGCATCCCCACGGCTGAGGCCGATGCCTTCATTCGCGCCATGCGGGTGCGGTTTGGGGATGCGTTGAAAGGGCTGATGTGCATTCCTCCGGCGGAACAAGACCCGGCGCCGCATTTTCGCAGGCTCGCCGCCATGGCGGATGTGCATGGCCTGCCCGTGCGTTCCATGGGCATGTCGGGCGATTACGCGGCGGCCATCGCCGCCGGGGCCACGCATATCCGCATCGGCACCGCCATTTTCGGCCACCGGTAAAACTGCGCGGCTTCAGAGTGAAATAACATTTAATAATTCAAATTAACCAAGTTAGGGCGTTTTTGCGTTAATGTGGACTGTGCGGCGGCGCTTTTTGGCTGTATCTGCATGCCTGCATTTCTTTTGCCCACGGAGAATTGGTTCCCGGTGATCAGATTATCGATCCCGTTACGCCAGGCGTTATCGCGCCTGACCTTGCCCGTGATGCTGGTGTTTTCTCTAGGTTGCGTGCTCATCGGCCGCGCGGACCAGAATTTCTCCGGCCATCTCAGTGCCGCGCTCGACGATGTTCTGGCGCCAGCCTACATGCTTGTCTCCGGCCCCATCCAGGCGGCGGAGCACGGCACCGGCGAGATCGGGCATCTGTTCTCGCTAAGTGAAGAAAATGACCAACTGCGCGAGCAGAACGCCGAACTCCTGCAATGGCAGGAGGTGGCGATGGCCCTGGCGGCGCAGAACGACGCACTGAAATCCGCTTTGCATTTCATGCCCTCGCCCACACCGGATTTTTCCACCGGCGAGGTGGTGGCGGATGCCGGCGGCGTCTATTCCCGGTCCGTGCTGGTGCTCATTCCGCCCGCCACCGGCAACCCGAAAAACTTCATGGGCGCCATCGCGCTGGACGGGCGGGGCCTTGCCGGACGCGTGGTGGACGCGGGCAGCCGCGCCGCCCGCGTTTTGCTAATCACCGATATCAACAGCCGCATCCCCGTCGCCATCGGCGCCAGCGGCGCGCCCGCGCTCATGGCGGGCAATAACGATCCAGACCCCTTGCTGCTGTACTGGTCGCCCAGCCAGCCGCCGCCGGAAGGCGCGATGGTGCTCACCAGCGCTGAAGGCGGCGCCTTCCCGCCCGGCCTGCCGGTGGGCGTGGTGCATTACAACCAGGACAACCAGCCGGAAGTGCTGCCGCTGGCGGATCTCGGCGGCTTGCGCCTGCTGCGCCTGTTTGTTTACCCGGATAAGCTGCCGGCGCTCACCCCCATTCCGCACGCTTCGCAGGCGGCGGCCAAAACGCATTCGCGGAAGCGTTAAGGCTTGGCTCGCGGCACCGCTCTGCGCCGGTACGCCCGCTGGTGGCGCCAAGTCGATGCCGCATCGCGCTGGGTGTTCCCATGCGCAACCTTGATTTTCGGCCTGTTTATCATCGGTATGCCCTTCGGCATTCCTGGCCAGGCGGCGTTGCGGCCGGTTTACGCCATGGCGTGCGTGTATTTCTGGTCGCTCTACCGGCCGGGCTCCCTGCCCGCCCCCCTCGTCGCCCTGTGCGGGCTGTTGCTGGATCTGCTGGGCCTGTCCCCCTTCGGGGTCTGGGCCGTGCTGCTGCTGCTGCTGCAATGGGTCACGCTGCTGCTGCGGCGTAAACTCGTGCCGGCGCGCTTCCTTTTGGTCTGGGTGGTGTTCACGGCCATGGCGGTGGTGGTTGCCGCGCTAGCCTGGGCAGTGGATTCGGCATTCAACGGAACCTGGCTGCCGACCACACCGCTGATGTTCGAGTGGCTGCTCGCGGCCGGATTATACCCCGCTTTGGCGGCGCTGCTCATCAAGGCGCATCGCGGCCCGGCGGCAGTGGAACTGGCGTGAGGCGCCCGCAATGAGGCGGCAGGCGAAAAACCGCACCGGCTTCACCCGGCGCGCTTTGCTCATCGGCACAGGCCAGGCGGCGGTGTTCGCCGCCATCACCACGCGGCTTTACCATCTGCAAGTCTCCCAGCACGGCAAATACGACCTGATGGCCAAACAAAACTCCATTTCGGAGCGGCTGGTGGCACCCGAACGCGGCATTATCACAGACCGGTTTGGCGCCGTTCTGGCAGGGAACCAGCAGCACTGGAACGCCTTGTTCGTGAAAGACATGGCGCCGGAGCCCGACGTGGTGCTGGAGAATTTCTATCGCCTCATACCGCTTTCCGACGATGAGAAAGCCCGCATTCAGCAGGATCTGGCAGCACATCCAGGCTATATTCCGGTCATGCTGAAAGACTGGCTGGACTGGCCGGACATGGCGGCGATCGAGGTGAACACGCCGAACCTGCCGGGCGTGATCGTGCAGGCGGGCTCCAGCCGCACCTATCCGCTGGACCGTGCGGCCGCACATGCGGTTGGCTATGTCGGCCGGCCGGACCAGAAGGAGGCCGCGCAGAATTCCGTACTGGCGCTGCCTGGAATGCGTGTTGGCCGCACCGGCGCCGAGGATGCCAACGACCTTTCCCTGCGCGGCGCCCCCGGCTTCGTGCAGACCGAAACCAATGTGCGCGGCGAGGTGATGCGCGTGGTGGCCCAGGATAACGGCACCCCAGGCGATACCGTGGCGCTGGGGCTGGATGCCGGGTTGCAGCAATTCGCCGTGCAAAGTTTTGCCGACCAGACCGGTGCCGCGGTGATGCTGGACGCCACCACCGGCGAGATCCTCGCCATGGTCAGCACTCCCTCCTTTGACCCCACGCTGTTCGACAAGGGCGTGCCCAACGACATCTGGAACGGCTGGATGAACGACCCGCGGCATCCGCTGCTCAACAAGGCCACGGCGGGGCTGTTCGCCCCCGGCTCCACCTTCAAGCCCAGCGTGGCGCTGGCGGCGCTGAAATGCGGCGCCCTCACACCGGACTCCACCCATACCTGCCCCGGCTTCCTGAAACTCGGCGACCATACCTTCTGGTGCGACAACCACGACGCCCACGGGACAATCAATGTCGTCACCGCCTTGCAGGTGAGCTGCGACGTGTTCTTCTACAAAACCGCGCTGGATACCGGCATCGACAATATTGCCGCGATGGCGGCCAAGATGGGCCAGGGGGTGGATCTCGGCTCGGACGTGCCGCATGTGCAAACCGGGCTGGTGCCGACGCTGGAATGGGCCAAGAAGCACGGCATCTATTGGGTGAAAGGCAATACGGTCGTGGAGGGCATCGGCCAGGGCTATGTCCAGCTTACCCCTATGGCCCAGGCCACCATGATCGCCCGCGTTGCCAGCGGCCTTGCCGTCACCCCGCATCTCACCCGGCGCGTGGGCGGCGTGCTGCAACCTTCCTCCGTGCCCGGCACGATACCGGCGCTGGATGTGGACGACCAGCATCTCGCGGTCGTCCGCCAGGGATTGTTCGAGGTGGTGAATACCCCGAACGGCACAGGTTACGGCTCTCGCCTTACCATTCCGGGCGTGCAGATGGCCGGCAAAACCGGCACGGCCCAGGTGCACAACAACACCGCCGCCGAGAAAGCCAGGAACTTCAATGACATGACGATGGCCTGGGCGCAGCGCCCGAATGCCTGGTTCGTAGCCTACGCACCGGCTGACGCCCCCCGCTACGCCCTGGCCGTGATGGTGGAGCACGGCAATTTCGGCGCCCAGACCGCCGCCCCGATCGCGCATGATTTGATGACCTACGCCCTGCTGAACGACCCGGCCGGGCGCGACAAACCCCTGGCCAACCCGCCGCCGGAGCCACCCCCCACCGTGCCGCAGGACAACAGCGCGTGAACAACGACGCCAGCCTCGCCCTGCGCCGCCCGTTCCGGGAACGCTCCTTCGGCCTGGCGCGCAAATTCATGCGCGTGAACTGGCTGTTCGTGCTGTGCGTCTGCCTGCTCGCCGGGGTGGGTTACGCGGCGCTGTATTCCGCCGCCGGCGGCTCGCCCCAGCCTTACGCGCAAAGCCAGCTCATCCGGTTCTGCGGCGCCCTGGTGCTCATGCTCGGCATCGCCATGGTGGATATCCGCTTCATCGCCAAACTCTCCTGGCCCGCCTGGGTGCTAGGCGTGCTGCTGCTCATCGCGGTAATGAAATTCGGCCATGTGGGCTTGGGCGCCAAGCGCTGGATGACGGTGGGCGGCATTGAAATCCAGCCCTCCGAGCTGATGAAGCTGTTTCTCGCCATGGCGCTGGGCAGCTATTTCAAACGCGCCACGCCGGAGCAAACCGGCAATTTTCTCTTCGTGCTGCCCGCCATTCTCGCCACGCTGGTGCCAATGGCGCTCATCCTGAAGGAACCCAATCTCGGCACCGCGATCATCACCGGCGCTGTGGGCGCCACGGTGATGCTGGGGGCGGGCGTACGCTGGTGGTGGTTCGCCTTGCTGGTGGTCGTGGTGGCCCTCTGCGCGCCGATCATCTATCACCACCTGCATGCCTACCAAAAAGCCCGCATCGACATCTTTCTCAACCCCGGGGCTGATCCCTTAGGCGCCGGCTACAACATCATCCAGAGCAAAATCGCGCTCGGCTCCGGCGGGTTCTTCGGCCAGGGCTTTCTGCACGGCACCCAGAACCAGCTCAACTTCCTGCCCGAGAAACAGACGGATTTCGTCTTCACCATCATCGCCGAGGAGTTCGGCTTTTTCGGCTCCGTCGCTGTGCTGGCGCTGCTCATGTGCATCGTGGCGCTGGGCTATTACACCGCACTTTCCTGCAATCATGTTTACGGGCGGCTGGTGGCGCTCGGCATCGCCACAAATTTCTTTCTGTATTGCTTCGTGAATCTCTCGATGGTGATGGGCCTCATTCCCGTTGGCGGCGTGCCGCTGCCGCTCATCTCTTACGGCGGCTCGGCGCTCACCGCGGTCATGCTGGGCTTCGGGGTGCTGATGTCCATCCATGTGCATCGGGACGTGGAGTTCCCTGAGCGCGAGGATTTCTGAGCCGTCATGGCGATTTTGGTGTTCGATTCCGGCATTGGCGGGCTCGGTGTTGTCGCCGCCCTCAACCAGCTTGCGCCGTCCCTGCCGCTTTCCTACCTGGCTGATAACGGCTTCTTCCCCTATGGCGAAAAACCGGACGAGATTCTGCTGCCGCATATTCTGCGCGTCATCGGCGAAGCCGTCGCGCGGGAGCAGCCGGAAGCCGTGGTGATCGCCTGCAACACCGCCAGCACCATCGCCCTGGCGGCATTGCGGGGGGCTTTCGCGCTGCCCTTCATCGGCTGCGTGCCGCCCATAAAACCCGCCGCCGCCGCCAGCCGCACCCGTTGCATCGGCGTGCTGGCCACCGCCGCCACCGTGCGACGGCCCTACCTCAACGGCCTCATCGAAACCTTCGCGCCGGACTGCGCTGTGCTCACCCTCGGCACGCCGCATCTCGCGGAACTGGCGGAACAGAAATTCCGAGGTGCCACTGTAGATATTTCGCAGGCCGCCGCGCCTTTATTCACACAACCAGGCGGAAACGCCATCGATTCGGTGGCGCTGGGCTGCACGCATTACACCTTTCTGCTACCCGAGTTTCTGGCTTTGTGGCCCAGCATATCCTGGCACGATCCAGCTTTTCCCGTGGCAAAACAGACACTGAAAATCATCGAGCCGCTCGGCCTTTCGCAAGCGCCGCGCACCGCCCGTTTCACCGGAGACATCCTCGCCCCCGATCTGCTGGTCCCTTTCGGGCTGGAACCTGATTTCAATCCAGCCTGAACCGGTAGAACAAAGTATCCACCGCCATGCGCGGATAATCTGCCGGTAAATCCTCTGGCGCCACCTTCTCAAATCCATTCTTCTCGTAAAAGCGGCAGGTGGCGCGAAGTATCTCCACGGTGCCGAGCACGACCTCATCCGTTCCGGTGGCGCGCGCATGGGCCAGCAGCGTCTCCAGCAGCGCCTGGGCCACGCCAAATTGCTTGCCGCGCCATGGGGCCGCCACGAACATCTTGCGTAAGCCGCCGCCACTGGCGCCGAAGGCTTTCAGCGCGATGCTGCCGATCACCCGGCCCTGCGCCTCCGCCACCCAGAACGCGCCTCGCCCAGTTTGATAAAATGATGGTATTTCCAGCAAATCTGGCTGGTCTTCAAGCGTGACCGGCACACCGAACTCGCCTTGCTGGATCGGAATGATCAGGTCCACCACGCCCTGCTCATCTGCCTTCACGAACGGACGAATTTGAAATTCCGCAGCCATGGCCTTCACGCCCTCATAAACATGCCAATGGTGAGTGCGGCACCGGCAGCGCAGACCACCAATCGCAAAATCTTCTCTGGCAGGAAGCGCAAAACCAGCACGCCCGCTTGCCCGCCAAGGATCGCAAAGACACCCAACGCCAGCACCAGCACCCATTTCTGCTTGCTCTCAAGCAGAAAAATCACCACGGCGGCAACATTCACCACCCCCGCCAGCACATTTTTGGTGGCCCCGGCGGCACGCGCGCCCAAGCCCACGGCGGTCAGCGCCGCCAGCATCAAAAACCCGATGCCGCCGCCGAAATACCCGCCATAAACGGAGATGAGGAATTGCAGCGCCACCGCAATGCGCGGCGAAATCGGCGGTTTCTCACCCCCGGCCTTATTGCGTTTGAAGAAACTGCCCCAGGCGAAAACCACGGTCGAAAACAGGATCAGCCAGGGCACGAGATGGGTGAAGGCGCTTACCGGCGTGGCCAGCAGCAGCGCCGCGCCAATGGCCCCGCCCGCCACGCTGACAATGAACAGCGTCGCCAGTGAAAGCCCGGCAGCCCCCGCGGCCATGCCTCGCCCGGTCCAGCCGGACGCCGCCTGGCTGGGAAACAGCGCGATGGTGGAGGTTACATTCGCCGCCCGCGGGTCCAGCCCGGCCAGGAGCAGGGCGGGGAATGTCACGAAGGAACCGCCCCCCGCCAGCGCGTTCATCACGCCGGCCAGCAGCCCCGCCGCCGCCAATACGGCGACGTGAAACATCATGCCAGAAGTGCTGCCAGCTCCGTCGCTGGTGGCCGCGCCCCAATCCTGGATATGGCGAGCGACGCCGCCTTGGCGCCGAGATGCCCCGCCGCCTCAAGCCCTTCGCCGCGCGTATAGGCGGCAAGGAATCCGGCGGAATAGGCATCGCCCGCGCCGGTGGTGTCCACCACCTGCACCGGCACCGCCGGAATGTTCAGGCTCCGCCCGTCATGCAAAATCAGGCTTCCCGCCTCGCTGCGGGTCAGTACCGCGAGCTTCACGTCCGCCGCCGCCTTGGCGGCTGCCTCATCGAAACTGTTCACTTCGTAGAGGCTGCAAATCTCCGCCTCGTTCGCGAACAGAATATCGACCCCCTCGGCGATCAACCGGCGGAAGCCGGTACGGTGGCGGTCCACGCAGAACGCATCGGAGAGGGTCAGCGCGGTTTGCCGTCCCGCCGCGCGGGCCATGCGCGCGGCCTCGTTGAAGGCCGCCTGTGCCGCCGGCGGGTCGAACAGATAGCCTTCCAGATAGGTCACTTTCGACGCCGCGATGATCGTCTCGTCCAAATCATGCAAGGCGAATTCACCACCCGCGCCCAGATATGTATTCATCGTGCGCTGGCCATCAGGCGTGACGAGGATCAGGCAGCGCCCGGTGGGAATCGCCGCCTCCAGCGGGGATGTGGTGTAATGCACGCCCACGCCGGCAATTTCGCGCCGGAACACGCCGCCCAGCTCGTCCTTGGCCACCTTGCCGATGAACGCCACCTTGGCGCCCAGGGCCGCCGCCACGGCGCAGCTATTGGCCAGCGAACCGCCCGAGGCCGTTACCCCGCCCGCCATCATCGCGGTCAAGCGCGTCGCGGTATCGGCGTCGATCAGCGACATCGCTCCCTTTTTCATATCGTGACGGCTTAAAAAATCGTCATTTGTTGGTAGCAAAAAATCGACGATGGCATTCCCGATGCCAGTGATATCGAATTGTGACACGGCCATATTCGGCAACGCTCCCCGGATTACAGCGGCGAAGGGTTAGCATCGCGGGCCG
>JAGXAE010000012.1 GCA_018971725.1 Pseudomonadota bacterium
TGCCAGCGACGAATTACGCTCAATAACGCCATGTCGATCACTCCTGCATCCCCCGACAAAAGCCAGGGAGAGGTCAAAACATGGGTCAGTTCTCAGTGAAAATTCCGCTCCAAAAGGGTCAATTCTCAATGGCAATCAACAAGCAAATCAACAAGCAAATCTATTCAGCGGGGCCGAGCCCCTTATTGCGCACCCGCGAGGGGTGCGCTTTTGGCGATCCGCCGAGCGGCTCGCTGTCTGGCCGGGCCGTCACCCGTCCCCAACCGGCATAGCTTGCGCTACAGGTTATTTTCCTCTGTCAGCGCCCCCGGCTCCAGATCCGCCTCCGTGACCCGCAGCCCGGCCTCCCTGGCCTCTGCGCGCCGCTCAGGCACGGCCTTCTCCGCCCGCCTGGCCTTGCCGCTGTTATCAGCTTGCTGAGCGCCATGCCCCTTCCCATGGCCATTCGTCACGGCCTTTGCCTGCTTCTCGGCCTGCCTGGCCGCCTTCGGCCGCATCACGTTGATGGCGGCGGCATCCAGCGTGTTCTTGATATGGGCGGCATAATGCTTCTCGATCATCTCAACCGAGGTCCGGCAGTTCTTGGCGATCTGGTAGATGTCTGCACCTTCCATCAGCCGCAGGCAGATATAGGTGTGCCGCAAACTGTAAGCCGTACGCGGCTTGCCATCCCGATCAGCCTTCAACTTGGCTTTGTCCAAAATCCGGTTGAATAGCTTCAACTGCCCGCCTTGCGGGAACACCTTGTCCGTCGGCTCCGGCAATTCCACTGGTAACGGCTCATTCGGGTGTTTCTTGCTCCGGTTTCGCTTCTGCAGCCCCCGCGTCGGCTTTGGCCGGTTCAGCAGCCGCTCATAAGGCCGCACCGCCCCCGGCGTGCTCTTGCAGAACCCCACGCCGCGCTTGCCCCGCACCTCGATCTCCAGGATCCTCTGCCCGGTGGCATGATCCGTCACGACCGCCACATCCCGATGCTCCAGATTGCCCGCCTCATCGGGTCTGAGCCCGGTATTGCCCATGAACAGGATGTAGTCGTGCATCTGCTCGGCATTCCACCGATATTGCGGCTGCGGCGGATTGCGCGCCCAGTCCCGCGAGGCGGTATAGAGCTGCTTATATTCCTCGGGACTGAACCAAGGCCGGTGCACAATTTTGCCCTGCGTCTTATAAGGCGGCGACAGATCAGGCAGATAGGTCAGCCAGCCATGGCGGATCGCCGCCTTCAGCACCAGGCGCAGCGTCACCACCTCATCATGCAGCGTACTGCGCGCCGGCATCTTCGCGCCCGCTTTCGTCGCCGTCTCGATCCGATGCACCCGGTAATCCTGCACGGCCCCGGGCGTTACCTCGGAGAGCCCCATTTTTCCTAAGAAGGGGAGTAAGTGCAGGCGCAGCCGGATCTGATGGCCTTGCACCCATTTGGGCGACCGTTCGCCCTCGGTGATGACCTCATATTCGCGGGAGAATTTCTCCGCCGCGTCCGCGACGGTCTTTTCTGTCACCAGCGTGCCGGCCGCCTGCTTGCCGCACAGGCCCAGATACCAGTCCTCGGCTACCTTCTGCGCGATGGTGAGCTTTTCCTGTTTGGTGGTGGCCCGCCATTGCTTGCCCCCCACCGAGGCCGAGCACTGCCAGAAGCGGCTATTGCCGCGCCGGTAAAGCTGAAGCTTGCCACCCAATAAGGCGTGATGGTCGTCCATCGCACGCTCCCCAACGGGCCGCGGACACGGGCAAAATCTCGATCAAGGCGCCCGGCGATCAGCGGCGGTTGCACTCAGTAAAGGTTTTACAACCGCGTAGCTTGTCAGGTTTTTACGGGCGGGTGACCATGTGTTAAACATGTGCTAGGCGTTCAGAACGCCTAAAGCCGCCTTGCGGCGGCTTTAGTTCGTTGATTTCGTTTTAGAACTTGGTTGCGGGGGCACGATTTGAACGTGCGACCTTCAGGTTATGAGACGGAATGACATTAAACTTTATCAAGTATTTTCTTCTATTGTTCGAAACATCACGTGAACCGCCCTAAACACTACACTTAAAAATCCTCGTTCGTTTCGATTCTCGGCTCAAAATGCCCTAATTGGCCAACCTAAACACAAGGCCTGCACCGCTTAACGCGAGGCATATCCAAACTACCCATTACCCCCCAAAAACTCCGGGTGGATTGAAGGATGTCACTTCGCAAAATGCAGACATATCTGGCCTCGTTTGCTCCCGCTCCCTTCAGAACGCCCTCACCCGAAACACGTCCCCTGTTCCCGCATCGCGGACCAAATCAACACGAGCACCATCCCAGTGATAATCAAGATGGCGCCCTTGCGAAGGCGGCGTTGCCAGGTCCGGATAAAACAGCCCTACACAAACACCGTCAGGGTCGCGCCTGCTGGGGTAGACCAGCCCCTCAGATCCACTGCCCCGCAACGCCACCGCCAGTTGTTGCGCCGTGGTGTAATCATCCCGGTCCAACGCAGGCAGGAACGCGGCAATCCCGGCCCGCAGGTCATGGAGTGAGGCCCGGATATCCAGCACCAACTCCCGGAATTGCGAGGTCCAGCCAGGCGGTTGGCCGGTCTGTGCCATGAAGCGGGCGTGGTGATGAATGGTTTCAAGCAGGGCCGTCTCATATGCCCGCGCGGCGTACAGCACGCCGTAAGCCCCTGCGCTGAACCGGCTCGGCCGATCGGGGCTGACATGCGTGAAGGGGGCCATGAGGTAGCTCGCCCCCGGCCCAGAAACGCGCCGCGTCACCGGCACCAGATCAAGGGCGCCGATCGTTTCCATGAGGCGCGGATTGGTCTTCTGCTCGGCGGCGATCAATAAGGGCCAATCTTCTGGATCGGCGATATCCTCAAACAAATCGATCGGCGGATACAGGCTGCGGATGATCCGTCTGGCGCCAACCCAATGAACCGGCGAGATGGGGACGATCGACGGATCGATCACCAGCCGCCACGCGCCGCATCCAGATAATGCCGCACACGCATGAGGTCGGTTAACTCGCCATGGAGCATGACATCCAAAGCCGAGCGGCCGCCAAATGCCGCATTTGGGGCTTTGATCCAGCCATAGCCGCGCGCCGGCTCCTTAAAAATGATCCGCAAGGCTTTGTGGATCCCCATGAGGTTGGAGAGCCTGGCCTTGCCGTCACGGCCAATCCGGCCAATCTCGCCTGCCTTCCAGCGGGCAAAGGTACGGCGGGGCAAATCGAGGATGATCGCGGCCTGGTCGTCTGTCACCCCCCATAGGCGGAAGAGGCTCAAGGCCGCGCGGAACATGGCGCCTGCCTCTTCATCGGTGATCGGGGCAGGGGAAAAGGGCTTCGGCGCAACGGTGATCTGGCTAAGCACAGACATGAGCAGCTCCTGTCATGTGGCCATATATACGACATATATCGCCATATGGCAATAATCTCCCTTCTCTGGCGGCGCTTAGCGAAGTTGATCCTCAGAATTATACGCCACTGGGCCGGACCTTACGCCACCAGGCTCCAGAACGAGCTCTTGCGGGCATGCTCCCGCCGCAGCCGCGCCACATAGGCATCGTGCGGCTCCAAGCCCCCGCATGTCTCAACCCCGGCGGACAGGCTGGCGCAGCTCAGCAAATGCCGCGCGGCGTGCTTGTAGCGGCTGGAACGGTTGTGGGTGAGCGCGAAATCGATCATCGCCCGCAGCACCAGCACGGCGGCCAGCTTGTGCCTACCCGCCAGCGCCTCAGATGCCGGCTGGGGATTTTTGGACCAGTTAAATTGAGACAAATTGGTTTAGAAAGGAGGCCTTGAGATGCCGGTAGACCTCCGCCATGCCCAGAACCACTCCAAACCGAACCGAAGCAAGACATTAATGGGTCCTGATCCTTTCGGTCGCAGCCATAAGCAGACGCCTTAGGCATGCATGCGTTCAATATATGCGTATTAAGATTATTTTTATATCGATTACCCGTATAATGCATATTTTAGCTTTACAAACCCGCATACCTCTCCCTAAAGTGCCCCTCACAAGAGCGACGGGGGCACCTAACCTCCACCGCAGTCAAATGGAGGCTTGCAATGTACAAGGTCGTCGGATGCGCCATCGTTTGGGGCTTTGCCCTGTTTGGCTTCAAGGAATGGTACGAGCAGACTTACAAGACTGAAGACCAGAGTTCGGCCACTTAATCAGCTTTTCAAACGGAGTGGCCGACATGACCACCTTTCAAACCACCGACCTCGCCAAGATGCGAGCCGACGCCAAGATCTCCCAGGAAGAAATGGCGACTCATCTTGGTATCTCTCAGAGTCAAGTTTCCCGCTATGAGCAAGATCCGGACAACACCCCCCTTGGTGTCGCTAAAGCCTGGGTGAAGTATTGCGGTGACATTTCCACGAAGCAGGGCCTCGAATACGGTGCCCCCTACCGGGACATCGCCACCCAGATCAAGCTGATGAACGATTACGCCGAGACGGCCCCTGCTCCTCTGGACGACGCGTTGTTCAAGTGCGCCCCGACCGCCGACAGCTTCGTGCGTGAGGTCCGCAACCTTGGCCGCAAGCCAAGGGTGGCTGCCTGCGGACGTTTCGACCAGGGCAAGAGCCGGTTGGCCAATACCCTGATGGGCAGCGAGGCCCTGCCGACAGGCTACCAGCCCGCCACCGCCATCATCAGCCTCGTCCGCCATGTCGGCGATCGTCCTTCCTGGATCAGAGAGGAAGTCTGGATCATGCGCAAGGGCTTCGATCTGAACCAGGCCAACGATGAGCGGCACTGCAATGAATACAAGATCGTGGCTGGGTCGTTCGACACTCTGAGAAAATATGGCACCCACAACGACAATCGGCCTGCCGACGCCGATCAGTGCTTCGCCGCTCTGGTGTTCGTGGACTCGCCATTCCTGCTCGGCTGCGACCTTCTGGACCTGCCTGGCTATGGCCACTCCCCTGACGACCATACCAAAGCTGAACTGGCGCACAGTTTGGCGGATATCCTGATTTACACATCGGCGGCTCAGGGATTCATGGACCAGCAGGACCTGCAGTTTGTCAATGCTCTGCTGAAACAGCTGCCGACCCTTGAGGCCAAGGACGACACTCTTCCGGTTTTGCGGAACGTCTTCTTTGTGGCGACCATGGCCCGCCAGGATCATGCCGACCTCGAGGACATCATCACCAAGGCGTCATTGCGTGCCTACACGCACTTGCTTGAGGATCTCCAAGCCCGCAGTGAGCTGATCGGCCGACCGATTTCCTTTACCGACTTCCGTGCCCGCTTCTTCACCTACCTTGTCGACGACCCGAGCCGTCGGAAGGCATTCGAAGAGGACCTCGCCGATCTGCTGAGCACGGTTTGCCCAGTTCAGGTACGCGGCCGCCTGGATCGCTGGGTTGTCGAACTGAAGAACTCCACCAAGGCTTACTGCGATGTGTGGACTGCCCGCCTTATCGAAGCCCTGGAGAATCGGGATCGAGCTCAGGGCTCGCTGGAGATGCTGGAGCGTGCTGAACCGCTGCGTCATCGCAGGGTTGGCAGCAAGACCGAGCGTATCCTGAGCACCATCGCGGCGAACAAATCGGCGTCCATCGAACACATCAAGGCCGATCTGAGTAAGTTGGTCACGCCGGATTACGTCGAGAAGTGCATCCGCGAGCGTTACGAGGACAAGAAGGACGCCCAGCAGCTAGCTGGCTCGTACCTGATTGACCACATCCAGAACAAGCTGAATAGCTTCCTGGCCGAACGTGCCCAAGAGTTGGTGCCCGACATCAACGACATCTTGGCCGACTATCAGGCTGCAGGGACGTCTGCTGGGGGCGCTGAGCTTGGCGTTATCTCCGTGCCCTTCAACATGAAGGGCGTTTTTCTCGGGGCGCTGGCTGCTACCGGAACGGCTGGGGCCATGGCTGCCTGGGCCGCGGCAACTGCCGCCAGCGCAGAAGTCGGTTCCGCCATGCTGTTGCCCGGTGTGGCCAGCTATCTGGCGGGCATCGGCGCGACCGCGGGCGGTGTGGTGAGCACGGGCAGCCTGATTGCTGCTCTTGGTGGCCCCATCACCCTCGTAATCGGGCTGGGGGTGCTTCTCGGCTTGGCTGCCTACGCTCTGTTCGGTTCGTCCTGGCAGAGCAGGCTGGCGAAGAAGATCTGCGAAACCCTGAAGGAACAGCACTTCCTCGAAATGCTGACCAAGCACTCCGAGAAATACTGGGACGACACCCGGCACAGCTTCCAGAAGGGCATGGCCGCGACGGAAGCTGCCTTCCAGGATAACCTCGGCAATCTCCGCAAGCTGGTGAATGCCACCAGCCGTGAGGAGATGACCGCCATGATCTCCAAAGTGGAAGCCACTCGGGATTTTTTCGGCGGCATTCCGTGGAGGCTGGGGAATTAGTTTACGCCGCTTGGTCCTAGGCCCGGTGCCGCCGTCGAATGGTGGCACCTCCTAGAGCCTCAACATAAGACGATTTCAACATTACAGCCGCCGGGTGCCTGCGCAAACATTGGAACGCGGAATGCCGGACGTGCGCCTCGACCAAGGGGGAGTAACGAAGATGTTCAACGGTGCGATGAAAGAAGAGGCCATCACAGCCCTGAAGGCTGCCCAGGCCAAACATGAGTCCGACGCCAAGGTTGTCGGTGAAGCCTCGGCCAGACTGTTCGAACTGCGCCGGTCCAGCAGTGAGCAGATCATCACCCAGGTCGAGGGTTACATAAACACCCTGGCCAACAGCCCCAAGGAATTCGACAAGACGTTTTCCGAATACCGGGCCGAGTTCAAGACCTTCAACAAGATCATCGCCGCCATCGAAGCGGAGGCCGCCAAGGTCAACACCCGGGCTGGCACCGGCGCGGCCGCGGGCGTTGCCACCGGCGTCGGCGTCGCGGCTTTCGCTCCCAGCGCGGCCATGGCCATCGCCACCACGTTCGGCACCGCCAGCACCGGCACCGCGATTTCCACCCTGTCAGGCGCCGCTGCGACCAACGCTGCGCTGGCCTGGTTGGGCGGCGGGGCCTTGGCGACTGGTGGCGGTGGCATGGCCGCCGGTGAAGCGTTCCTGGCGTTGGCGGGTCCCGTCGGCTGGGCCATCGGCGGCACAGCCTTGGTGGCGGCCGGATTGTTCGCCCGCAGCCGCAACCGGGCGATTGCCGAGGACGCCGCCACCGAGACCAAGAAGATCCGGACGCACATCGCTGCGCTCTCCGCGGCAAAGCTGGAAATCAATCGCCTGTTCAATCTGACCGAACGCCATGTGGACGGTGTCACCGTTCTGTTGGCTCAGCTCAAGGAACGGGCACCGGGGGATTACCTCGAATTCAGCACCGTCCAGAAGGAGTGGCTGGGCGCGCTCATCAACCACGTCCACTCGCTGTCCGAGCTCCTGAACAAGAAGGTGCAAGCATGACCGTCGAAACCTTCCAAACCCGCGGTCGCCGCCTCTTTCAGGATCAGGCTGCCGGTGTCGTCGTCCAGGCCATCAATGAGGCCCGGGTTCATGACGAAATCATCAAGCTGGCTGCGCAGGACGCCGCGTTCGAGACCGCAGTGGAGCAGATCGACAAGGTGCGCAACTTCCTCTCCCGCCCCCAGAACATCCTGGGAAGCGAGCTGACGAAGCACGGCGAGATCGCCGAACAGGTCGAGGTCGGCATCCGCAACGCCCGCCAAGCCCTGGCCCAGGAGACCATGACGGCGACCTTCGATGGTGTTCATCGTACTGGTCCGGTCGATTATTTAATCAACGGCATCGGAGTTCAGTCCAAGTTCATCAACGGCATCTCCGCAAATCTGAACCATGTCCTGAACCACCTCAACACCTACTCGGGCTTCACCGCGAACGGCTCCTTTTACATCATCCCCAAGGACACCTACGAAGCCATCCAGATCCTGCTGAACGGCGGCCATATCGAGGGACTGAAGGCATCGACCGAGGAAGCCATCAAGGCGCTGGTGAAGCAGATCGAGGAGCAGACGGGCAAGCCCTTCTCCGAGGTAGTCCAGTCGTCGGTCGTAAATTATCCGGACGTCCAGGTGAACAAGGCGCCCACGACGCTGGACAACGAGCAGCAGGACCTTGCCAACAAGAACGAGGAATTGAAGGACAAGATCGTCGACGACCACAAGCCGTCGCTCCAGGGGGCTACCCAAGCCGCTCTCGTGGGCGGGGCTGTCGGCGGCACTCTCTCGCTGGCGACGGGCCTCTACGCTAAGTACAAGGCGGGCAAGAACGTCTTCAAGGGCGACTTCACCGCGGCGGACTGGCAGGAAGTCGGCCTCGAGACGGCCAAGGGCACAGCCGGGGGAGCTGTAGCCGCCGGGTCCATCTACCTGATGACCAATTATGCCGGGATGGCCGCCCCGTTCGCTTCCGCCGTCGTGAGCGCGGTTAAGGGCATGGCTTCGCTGGCCGACGACTATCGCAAAGGCGAAATCAGCTTCGACGAATTCGTCGACCTGGGCATGATCGTCTGCGCGGAATCCGCCATCGTCGGCGTGTCCACGACTGTCGGCCAGGCGCTGATCCCGATCCCCATCCTCGGTGCCGTCATCGGCAGCCTGGCGGGCAAGATGGTTGCCGAGTTCACCACTGGCCAGAACGACAAGATCGCCCAGCGCTTGCGGGACGACATGGAGGCTTTCAAGTCCAAGCTGGACGGCAAGCTGAAGGAAGTCCTGGCGACCATCACGGCTGAATTCGACCACCTGAACAAGCTGACCGATGCCGCCTTCGACTTCCGCCTGAACACCAACCTGATCGACCGCAGTGTGGATTTGGCGGTGGCCTATGGTGTGAAGCCGGACAAGATCGTCGTCAACGAGGCCGCGCTGGACAAGTTCATGTTGGAATGAAGTGGCGACAGGTTGGAGTTTCTTTATTCAGCCGCTTTCACCGGCTTCCCGGCAAAACATTCTTCCCCGACGCGACCCACTATCTCTGGCCGCCGGAAAAAGATTAACCACCAGTTATGCGCCACCCACGCCTGCGCGCTCGCGCAGGCTTTAACGAGTCAAGAAAATGGATCTACACGGTCACCTTCTCTACATCGACATCACCCAGATCTGCGGTATCGGTTGCGCTTTCTGCATGTACGCCGACAAGCACAAGGTGGGGATGAGCATGGAGTTGTCGAGCCAAGCCCGGGAAAACCTTAGGGCGTTGATCAACGCCCCCGACGTTAAACGCATCTCCATCAGCGGAGAAGGAGAACCCCTCAACAATACCAGAGTATTTCATGAGATTCTTGATCTTTCTCAAGGAGGAAAGTGTTTCGAGTTCATCACTAGCGGCTTTTTTCCGCACGAGAAGATGGCAGAATTCTATGACACTACAAATCGTATCTTGGTTAGCCGCGGTGACACCTGCAATATTCGTCTGAGCTCAGACAGCCACCACCTCGACAAGGTGAAATGGCGGGCCCATGGTTTCAGCGTGGATTACCTGCGGCAACATAGACCAGCGGGGCTAAGCCTCTCGTTCCGTTCGATCGACACGGATCGCGAATTCACCCGTAATTACCTGCGGGAGGAGTTAGCGCGCTGGGGGATCGACGCCAGTGTTGTCCCGGGCAACGCGCTGGACGATACGCTATTGATCGGCGCGGAGCGCTTCAGCATCGATTACAAGAATCTTGTCCATCCGGCGGCCGACACTCCGTCAGGTTACTTGGACCTGCATGGCTACATCGCTGCGATTGAAGCCCGGGTCAACAAGCGGTTCACCTTCGGCAGCCTTAACCCTCCGCCCCACGCTAACGGCATGGACCTGACTGTGAAACCGAATGGTGATGTCTACCTGTACGGCATCGAGTACCAGCGCCTGGGCAATATCCACTTCGACCGGATCGGTTGGGAGCAGGTGGCCAGCCATATACGCGAGACGCCCCTGCTTCTGGCGCTGTACAGCCAGCCGCTGAAGGATTTGCTGGCACGTCTCGACGGCCTCGATCTGGTGCATACGATCCTGCGCAAGGTGAACAACCCCTACTGGCTGGTCAAGGAGATGGCTAATCACAAAGGCCTGCTGGAACGGATGGTACCGGCATGATCGACTCCCACAGCCATACCTTCTATTCCAAGCATGCCGTTGGTACGGTGGATGAATTGGTGCGCGCGTCCATAGCCGCCGGGGTGAAGATCCTCACCGTCACCGACCACGCGCCATTTCCGGTGGACAGTGAAAATCGTCTGTTGGAGGAAGAACTGGAGCACTATTTCGCGGATATCGAGCTGGCGCGACAGGAGTACAAAGGGCAAATCAGGATCCTGCGCGGACTGGAGTTCGACTACATGCCGGGTGTGGATGCATACAATCGCGATTTGCTGGCCCGGTACGAGCTGGATTTCGCAATCGGCTCAATCCACTACGTTGAGTTGGAGGGCGAGCCTATGGCCAAGGTTTGGGAGTTGCCTCGACTGTCCGCCTCGGCCTTTCTCGACCGTTATTTCGCCAATCTGCACGCCTTACTGGAATGCGGACTGTTCGACGCCGTCGGGCATGCTGACACGCTGCTACGCGGGGTAGCGGAGGACGCGCTGCTGCGCCGGATGGAGCCGCTGCTACCATTGTTTGCCCGCAACGGCGTAGCCTACGAACTGAATGCCTCGGGGATTCGCAAGTCGAGCTTGGTGCCAGGTTCGACCCGGGAGATCCATGGCGTCTGGAACTATCCGTCGCGTATCCTGCTGTCACAACTGATCGCCCACGGCGCGACCTTCACCATAGGCTCCGACGCCCACGATCCGCTGGACGCGGGTTCTGGCATCAGTGCCCTGGTCGATGAACTTCAGCCGCTGGGCTTGGAGCGGATCAGCTACTTCGAAGGACGCCGTCGCATCGACATGCCCCTGAATTACTTCAGCCCGGCGCTTGGCGCGGAAACTAGGATTGAACCCCGTGAATACTCGATCGAGTGACTGGAAAACCCTCGCTACGGCGCCTGTAGACGAACAGCTAGCGCGCTTTTGCGAGGCCGTGACCCGACCGCGGGCAGAGGATGTGAATGGTGGCCTGCGCGCGTTCTCTTGCGGCTTGCTGGCGCAGGACCTGATAGATATGGATGGCTATGTCTCGGTGCTCGGCGGGCATGCTCTGAACTTCCTGACGCCCGACGGCGTCGGCGGCTTCCGCGACATGAGCAGCGGTGCAAGCGCCTCCGCGCTGACCGCCATCTACAGCCGTGCCAAGTACGGCAGCCAAAAGGACATCCGATTTCTTGCCGGGCTAGTGATCGACTATCTGGCGCGTCAGCTAAATGACCCCGCATCGCATTGGATGCGGCTGTTCACCAGCGCGCGGGAAAATGACGACAATGTGGTGTTAATGACCACTGGCTGGCGCAATGTGCCTTCGACGGCGAACGTATTATACGACATCGTGGTTGAGGAGATCAATGTCACGCTTGCTCACATGGGCCTGCCCACTCTGATCAACATCAAACTGCCGCGCATTGCCCCGCCTTGCGAGAACTACGCAAGCATGGGTGCCAAAGAGCGCGAGCGGGTCAATCTTATCCAAGACCATGTAATTCCCGCTGAGAACTTCTATCGCTGGAGCGGCGTACACGTTATCTTCGGTGACGATGTGCTGGTGACCGGATCGACCGCCGACAAGGTGCTGCGTGAATCCCTGCTAGCCGGCGCACGATCGTTCCAGGCGATCTACCTGGTTGCTATCGATCCGCGGGTGGCCCTGGCGGATGCCACGGTCGAGGAGCGCCTCAACATGCTGGAAATCAGCCATCAGTTGGACGACGCATTGGCCGAACTGCTGGGTGCCGCAGATTACCAGCCCGTTCTGCGCACGTTGCGTCTGCTTTTTGACGAGGGGAATTACGAGGCCCTGCCGGCATTCCTGGCGCGGGTACCGGCGGTCAATTGGTTGCGGCTGTACAAGGCGGCGTTGGGCAACGAATTCCTGAGCCAGGCCGAATGCATCCCCTCGCTGACGCTGCTGAGGCATTATTTGGAAGAGGTCGGGTTGCTGGGGAGCAGTGTTGTGGTGACAGAGAGACGACCAATATGCGTGTGAATTTCGTGAGCTACTGGGAAACGGCGGCGGGGCAGAGCATGCCGCCGTGGATCGCCTTAGCTCTGGTCTCCATGCAGCGGGCGCTAGGGGACCGCTTCATCCTGCTTACCCCGGACGGCCTGGAGCGTTGCATCGATGCCTCCATCCTAGGCAAGGTTTGGCGCTTCGAGCCGCTGACCTTCAGCATGGACAAGGAGATTCAGGCGATCGTTGCCAGGAGCGACTTCATCCGCATGGCCTACGTGCATCGTCATGGTGGGGCCTGGATCGACGCAGACAGCATCCTGCTGCGCGACCCTACCTCGCTGATGTTCCCGGCGGGACTCGACGAGCGGCTGCACTGGCACAGCGAATGCCTATTCGCCGCACTGCCGGGAAATGTCCATCTTGCCGAGGCGCTAGCGACCGGGCTGGCTGTCGAGGCGCATGCCTGGGGCAACCCGGGAGGGATCAAGGAGATTGTCGCCAGGTCGCCTAACCAGCAGGTGCCGATTTCGTATGCGGTATGCGACCCGGGTTATCGACCGTTGTACAACTTCGCCAGTTGCGCGGTAATGAGGCGTAAGGACATTGCCGTGAGCGATTTCTTGCTTCGTGACGTGAGCCTGCTCAAACTGTACAACACCTGGTTCAAGCGGACAGCGACACGCGATGAGTCGGTGGCTGAGTTTCTCGACGAGGGGACACTGCTGTCACGCATCTTCCTGCATATTGAACCCGACCGTGGCTACTGGTTGGGGGAGTGTGAGCGCCTGATCGAACACTGCGGCTGAGGCTGTTTAGGCCAGCTCCACGGCATGTGTCGGCAGGTGCACACGGCAACGTCGGGCTCCGTCCAGCTCCAGGCGGGTTGCGATCACCTCGTGTATCGCCGGGGTCTTCCGGTGTGGAGAGCCGTGGGCGACGTACAGCCAGGCCGGTACGCGGCAGGCAAGGTGGTCGAATTCCAGCTCGATACGAAGCAGGTCGAACACTTCTCGGGTACGTCCGCTCGGTGTCCAGGCTAGGGGCGCGCTGCGGTGATGAGGATGGATCAAGCGTAGCGGTCGCGACAGTTGCAGGTTCAGCGTGCCCGGATGGCAATCGGTGATTTCAGGAAAGGCCTGGCTGATCAAGGGCAGCTGGCGGGCCATGGTGCCAGCGGCCACGCCCAGGCCAGGAATGATATGCGCATCCAGTGTGAGCACCGTGGCGGTAGATTCCTGGAGCAGTTCGGCGACTAATTGAATCACGTCGCCATCGGCAAATTCATTCATGTTTTTTCGGCCAATGTTCGGGTATTGCTGTGGTCCTTGGCGGCTGAAAAGAATCCGGGTCTGGGGGGCTGGCGGCGGCTGCCAGGGATTGTAAGAGTCGCTGGCCGGATAGATCGCGACAAGTGCCGTCTTCAGTCCGACGGTCATATGGACAATGGCGGTATCGACACTGACGACCGCCTCGGCCTGCTGGATAGCGCCGGCAACCGCGCGGGGCGTATCCAGTTCAAGCAGTGCCCGAACATTGCTGCGGGCGATGGCGTGCTCGAGCGATTGTGCCTCGGCGTGGTTGACCGGGCTGCACAGGATACCGATATGACGCTGTGGCCAAGCATCCGCCAGGGCACGGACCAGCGACAGCGCCTTGGAGAACTCCAAGCTCTTATCGGGTCGGCTAGCATAGGGGTTAACCAGTATGTGCGCAACAGCGTCACTGTTTTGCCGCTCGGGAAGCGGGACGATATAGCTACGGTCGATTTGGTTTGCCCCTAGATCGAGTAAGACCCGGGCGTAGCGCTCGACCACGTTGAGCTGCGCGGTGGTTTCCCCCAGCTTGCCGCTGACGCAACGCAAAGCATCGTCCAGCGAGTAGACTCGGGCGGGTTTAAGCAAGCGGATGAACAGCATCTCGAGGGGCTGGATACGGCCAACTAGATGGACCAGCGCATCAACCTGTCCCAACTCCCGTACCAGCGGGCCCAGTCTGGCCAGCGTGGGTGCGCTAGCGACGTGGATGACCCGGTCAACGCCGAAAACGAGCCGATGCAGGTCGACCAGCTCCGGTACAGTGAGCACCGTGACCCGGGCGCCTAGCTGGCGAGCTTCGCGAAAGAAGAATGAAGAAACGATTGCGTCGCCGAGCTTTGCATCCCAGCGTGGAACCACAATATGCAGGGGATGGGAAAGGTCAGGAGTTGCCAGCCGACGGTCGACCAGGCAGCGCATCAACATACGCGCGATAGCCTTACAATGATTTTGTAAAATCGACATCAGTTCGCACTTTCGGGAATACTGGTGATGATATCCATGGCAGGGGCTGTTACCATGCCATGGCGTCCTTATTCAGCCTCGATCTGTGGCTCGTTTTTAAACTCTACCCGAGCACACTGCCCCGCAACGCAGCGGCCAGTTGTTGCGCCGTGGTGTAACCATCCGGGTCTAGTGCCGATGCGAATGCGTCAAATCCCCCCCCCCCCCCCGCAGGTCATGGAGCGATGCCTGGATATCCAGCACAAGCTCCCGGAACTGTGATGACCAGCCAGGCTGTTCGACGGTCTGTGCCATGAAGCGGGCGTGGTGGTGAATGGTTTCAAGCAGGGCCGTCTCATATGTCCGCGCGGCGTACAGCACGCCATAAGCCCCTGCACTGAACCGGCTCGGCCGCTCATCCAATGTCACCTTGTCGTGGCATGCTTGGCTTTGGCCTGACAAGCAATGCCGGCACAGCTCAAATTTCGCTCCCCGTACCTCGCCAAATATCAGCACAAGCATTTGATTCTATTTGTTTTAATTAGCCAGACTCACTCACCCATAAATTGACCCCAAGCCGTAGATGCTATAGCCGGAATCAGGTGAGCGGGGCGAAACGATGACCGAAAGCAGCTTTTACGAACGGCCGATTTTCAACTCGCCGAATCGCGAGCCGGACCAACTGGCGGCGGCTCCATTATCATGTTTGTGGGATTGAAGTAATGCAGCGGGCAGACGGGGCGACAATCCAACCGGGAAGCTTTGTCCAACTGCGGGGGCGTCCCTGGTTGGTCGAGGAGGTCGAGGGAGAGGCTACCGACCTTCAGACCCTCAACCTCTCGTGCATTTCCGACGATGCTCAAGGGGAGCGGTTGGAAATTCTCTGGGATGCCGAAATCGGCGCCGTCGTGCTCGATGCGGATGGGTGGCGGAATGTCGGCGCCGGCCTCCCTGACCGGGCCGAGGTGTTGGCCGCCCACCTTCGGGCGATAAGATGGCGATCTGCGACCGCCGCCGACCGCGACCTGTTGCAAGCGCCATTTCGGGCCGGCATTCGGCTCGATGCCTATCAGCTTCTTCCCCTTCGCAAGGCGTTGCGGCTTCCGCGGGTAAATCTGTTGATCGCGGATGACGTGGGCTTGGGCAAGACAGTCGAGGCAGGCTTAGTCACACGAGAGCTACTGCTGCGTCGCCGGATTGATTTTATCGTCATTGCGGCCCCTCCCGCCATGACGATCCAGTGGAAGGACGAACTGGAAGCGAAGTTCGGGCTTTCGTTCGAAAACATCGACAGGGAGCGAATAGGCGAGATGCGGCGGCTTCGGGGCTTCTCCGTGAATCCCTGGGCAACCGGCTCGCGATTCATCGTCTCGCACCGTCTCCTCACGGACGAGGTTTATGCGGCTGGACTCCGCGACATACTCGGCGAGTTTCGTGCCCGCGCTCTATTCGTTTTGGACGAGGCGCATCACGCCGCACCCGCGGCGGGTATTCGCTATGCAATCTCAAGCCAGCTCACAAAGGCCGTTCGTGAACTCGGCGAGCGGTTCGAGCACCGGCTGTTCCTGACAGCCACGCCACACAATGGGCACTCGAATAGCTTCTCGGCTTTGCTCGAGATGCTTGATCCCCAGCGCTTCACGCGCGGCGTAGAGGTTCGCCCAAAAGATCTTGAGCCCGTCATGGTCCGGCGGCTTAAGGCCGATCTTCGACGCCTCGGCGAGGCGTTCCCGGAGCGGATCATTGAGGCGGTTCGCATCGACGGTCTGCCGGAAGATACGCCTGAACTCGCACTCGCCCGGCAGCTGGCCGCATACGGCGAGATGCGGATGCGGCGTATCGCCAATCTTCCGACCCAAAAGGCGTCGATGGCGAAGATAGCCTTTGTAGGCCTCCAGCAACGACTGCTGTCATCGGTGGCGGCTTTCGGACGGACCCTGAAAGTTCACAGGGCGACATTGCAGCGTATGCTCGATGGCGAAGAAGCCGGCTTGGTTGCCGCCGCCGCGCTAGCGTTTGTGGGCGGCCCGGCGAGCGAAGATAGCGCTGAGCTTGGGCTTGAAGACGAGCTTGCCGAAAAAACTATCGACACGGATGACGACGCCACGGCCGAGGCCGCTTCAGCCCTTGGCGTTGCCGACGCAGCGAGGGGAGATCTGCGCGCTGAACTCGCCACGGTCGATGACATGCTCGCCATTGCAGAGCGCTACGCGTCGCGGCCCGATGCCCGGGTGCGCTGGTTGACCGATTGGATCAAAGCCAATCTTCTCAGCGGCCAAAAATGGAATCGCCGACGTCTCATCATTTTCACAGAATACGAAGACACGCGGCGGTGGCTCGAAAGACGCCTGCGAGAGGCTGTGTCGGACACGGATCGTGCTGACGACCGAATTGGCATCTTCACCGGCGCAACTGGATCGGATCGAAGGGAAGAGGTGAAACGAGCATTCAACGCGGATCCAGACGTTGAGCCGTTGCGCATCCTGATTTGTACTGATGCGGCCCGCGAAGGCATCAACCTCCAAAGCTATTGCTCCGACCTGATTCATTTTGACCTGCCATGGAACCCCTCCCGACTGGAGCAGCGCAACGGCCGGATCGATCGCAAACTTCAGCCGGCGAAGCAGGTTATTTGCCGGTATTTCTGCTACGAGCAGCGTGAAGCCGACATCGTCTTGGAGGCGTTGGTCCGGAAGACGGAGACCATCCGCGAGCAACTCGGATCGGTCGGCCAGGTTATTGAAGAGCGTATCGCGAAGCGTCTGGCAGAAGGCGGCATTTTGCGCGGTCAGGGCGCGGCGATCGCTCGGGCCATTGCAGAGGAAAACGACGCCGAGCGGCTCAATCGCGCACGTGCCGAAATGGACGATGACGAGCGCGCGCGTCACGAAAGGTTACTGAAGGAGCAGGCCGATCTGCAGCGCGCATTGGAACGTTCGCGTGAGCGCGTGGGTGTCGATCCGGAGGATCTCCATCGTGTGGCTGCGGCGGCGTTGTCACGCGCTGGCTTTGCGCTCGACGATTCTCGTGGGCCCATGGTCGGCAAAGTGGAAACCTACCAGCTTGATCCCAACGCACCTGCATTTACGAAAGACGGAGGATGGGACGATGCCTTCGACGATCTGCGGGTTCGACCGCGAAAGCGAGGGGAGCGTCTCGGTGATTGGCGACGTGATGCGCCCGTTCGGTCGATCGCCTTTAGGCCGCCGATCTTGGCCGATGGCCGTGATGCCTCTGACGTCGTGCAGGTTCATCTTGAACACCGTCTGGTCAGGCGGCTCCTTTCGCGTTTCCTGAGCCAGGGTTTCCAATCAAAACTTTCTCGTGTGTCTGTCATTTACGGGCCAGGCGCACAGCCGCGTGTGGTATTAATGGGACGTTTAGCAGTCTTTGGCGCCGGTGCTGCTCGACTGCATGAAGAGATCATCCCAATTACGGCGATCTGGACAGAGTTAGAACGCGACCGCAAGTCACTCCGGCCGCTGGGCGAGAGTGGCGAGGAAAAAACCCTCAATCAGCTTGAAGAAGCCCTGCGTGATGCTCGCGAAGCGCCCGGCGCGGCCATCGCCCGTATCCAGGCTCACGTCGCCCAGGATATCACCGACCTGGTCCCAGCCTTGGAAAAGATCGCAGCAGAAAGACTGACTACGGTTAAGGCGCAACTGCAAAAGCGTGGAGAGGAGGAGGCGCGTTCGCTGTCTGACCTACTTGAACAACAGCGGTCACGGATCGCCAAGGCGGCAAAAGAGTTCGATCCCAATCAGCTCACACTCGATCTCGTGCCCGAGGAACGGCGAGAGAGAGAAGCTGACCGGCGGCACTGGGAAGGACGCTTGACACGCCTTGAGCGCGAGTTGCGGGATGAGCCGAAGCGGCTCCGAGATTCTTATGAGGTGCGTGCGCATCGCCTGGAACCGGTTGGTCTTGTGTATCTTTGGCCGGTATCAGGGTAAGTACGATGGCTATCGAAATTTATCACGATCCTGATCTCGAGTGGCTCGACCACGTGCCGCCGGTGGGCCTGGTTGTAGCACCAACGCTCCTTAAGGAATTAGGACTATGCCCAATTAGGCAAACGCCAATCGACACTGGCCTGGTTGCTGAGATTATTGGCTCTGACCTTTCCATGCCCGCACTCACTGACCCCTGGGCTTTCGTCGAGAAAGTGCTCGGCTGGGAAATGCGCCATGTTGCCGGTGCGCCTAGCGGTCCGGCCATTCCTGATGAATTGCTTGTGGCTCTCCCCGAGCACGGCACGACTCTGCGGCCAACTTGGGCGGTCGCTGGGCTCGGGGAAAGCGATCAACCCTGGCAACTCCTTGTACGTATTGAGGCGCCGGGAATTGATCCCGACGCCAGGAACGCGCTCGATGGATGGGAGGCGACTCCGCACCAGCGCTTTGAGCGACTATTGCGTGATACGGGCGTCTTCGCTGGTCTGCTTATTTCCGAGCGCGACGAACGCAGGGATGGCGAGGTTCGGTACTATCCCGAATTTCGCCTGATTTATGCGCCCCGAGGCGAAACCTCCGGCCATCAGAGCTTTCCGATCCGCCCCATGGCGATGGTGGCCGGCCGGCCAATGCTCGGCGGCCTGAAGCTGCTACTTGATCGTAACCGCCTCCTTTTAGGGCCCGATGATCGCCGCCTGCCCGCCCTTCTGAAGCGGAGCCGGGATGCGCAGGCTTTGGTTTCCACGGCCCTGGCCGAGCAAGTTCTGGGCGCACTTCACGAGCTGTTGCGCGGGTTGGATAGCGCCGAACCGGCGCTTGTGCGTGAACTCGCGGCCAGCCGTCCCGACCATCTTTATGAAGGACTGCTGACTGTTTTGATGCGGCTGGTCTTTGTGCTCTACGCCGAAGACCGGGACTTGCTTCCGTCGCGATCCGACGCACGGGCGCGGGAGATTTACGAGACCAGCTATTCGGTTCGCGGCCTCTACGCCAAGCTCACGGAAGATGCGGCGCTCAATCCCGACACGATGGATGAGCGGCGCGGCGGATGGGGCGGATTGCTGGCGCTGTTTCGGCTGATCCACAAAGGCCACCAGAGCGGCTTCGTGCAGGCTCGCGGCGGCAAGCTGTTCGATCCAGATGAATTTCCTTTCCTTGAGGGGCGTGCCTCGAAAGATGACCCGGCGCGGATCATGGCCGTATCCGACGGGTGCCTGCTGCGCATCCTCGAAGGGCTGATGACCTTGAAGCTGCGGGGTGCGGAACGCGAGCGGCTATCTTACCGGACCCTTGACGTCGAACAGATCGGCTCGGTTTACGAGACCGTCATGGGTTTCACGGTCGAGGCAGCCAAAAGCCGCGTGCTGGCCATCAAGGCGGGCAAGAATAATAAGACGCCGGTGTTCGTCGCACTCGATGAGCTTCTTACCAAGAAGGCCAAGGACCGGATCAAGGAACTGAAGGACAATGCAGGGCGCAGCCTGACGGCGGCGCAGGCCAAGCCGGTCGAGGATGCCAAGAGTGTCGAGGATCTTGCGGCCGCGCTCGATGGCATGGTTGATGAGCGCGGCTCGCCCAAGAAACGGATCGCGGCGTCTGGCACGCCAATCTTACAGCCGACAGGCGAGCGGCGGCGGACTGGCAGCCACTATACGCCTCGTTCGCTCACCGCACCGATTGTGAAATACGCGTTGGAACCGGCATTTGAGCGGCTGGGACCTGACGCAACGCCGGAGCACGTGCTGGAGCTGAAGGTGTGTGACCCAGCCATGGGCTCGGGCGCGTTTCTGGTCGAAGCCTGCCGCGCTTTGGGTGAGCGCCTGGTCGTGGCCTGGGTGCGTTGGCCGCAGACGCGGCCCACTATTCCAGCGGATGAGGACGAGGAGCTTCACGCCCAGCGGCTTGTCGCGCAACGCTGCCTTTACGGGGTCGACAAGAACCCGCGCGCGGTCGATCTCGCTCGGCTTTCGCTTTGGCTGGCCACGCTGGCGCGGGACCATGAATTTACGTTCCTTGACCATGCGTTGAAGTGCGGCGACTCACTGGTTGGGCTGACCGCGCGCCAAATTGGCCGGCTGGCATGGAAGGATGGGCAATCTGACTATTCGCCGTTTGATGGATTTTTGCAGGATAGAGTGGTTGAGGCGATGGCTGCCCGGCGCGAAATTCAAGACGCACCGGATGACATTCAGCGCGCGATTCAGGAGGCGCGGCACCGGCATATTGAGGCGCGGTTGAATGACATCAGGACCATCGGTGATTCCATCATCGCCGCCTTTTTCTCAGCGGACAAGCCCAAACAACGTGAGACTGCCCGCCAGCAATTAAGCTTATGGGCGAACCTGAAACCAGAGTACTTTTGGCCGAAACTCCGGGAGTTTGCAGCTGGTCTCTATGCGGAGCCACACTCGCTTCATCCATTCCATTGGGAAATCGAATTTCCCGAGGTATTTGCGCAACAGAATAAGGGGTTTGATGCCATTGTCGGCAACCCGCCATTTGCTGGGAAAAATACGATCATCGCCGGGAGCGTGAAAAATTATCTCCCGTGGCTGCAAACCGTACATGAAGGCGCGCATGGCAATGCCGATTTGGTCGCGCATTTCTTCCTCCGCGCTTTCGCCTTTCTGCGGCAAGGCGGAGTTTTCGGGCTTATTGCCACCAACACCATCGGCCAGGGTGACACACGAGCTTCGGGACTAACCAAAATCATTGCGGATGGCGGCTCGATCTCACGCGCAACACGGCGGCTGAAATGGCCGGGCGAAGCCGCCGTGGTGGTCTCCATTGTGCACATCGTGAAGGGCGAAGCGGACCGGCCAATGCTTGATACCCGGCCGGTACGCCGCATTTCGGCTTATCTGGTCGAAGGCAATCTAGATATCTCGCCGATCGCGCTGGCAGCCAATTCCGGACGGGCATTTCAGGGTTCCATTGTTCTTGGCATGGGTTTTACTTTTGATGACACTGCTGCCGCGAAGGGTAAGGCCGAGAGCCTTGAGACAATGCAAGCCTTAGTCAAAGAGAATGCGAGTAATTCTGAACGAATTTTTCCCTATATCGGGGGAGAAGAGGTGAACAATTCACCAACCCATAGCCACCATAGATACGTCATAGATTTTGCAGAATTTCCCCTTCGGCGTGAGAGCTCCACTGCCTGGGCAAAAATGACTAAACAAGACTGTGAAACAGCTCTTCGTTTGGGAATCGTTTCTCCGGATTACTCCGATCCTGTTGCCAGCGATTGGCCGGATCTTCTTGAAATCGTCGAGAGGTTAGTCAAGCCACATCGCGATAAGGATGACCGCGAAGCCAGACGCATCCGTTGGTGGCGATTTGGCGACCGTCAGCCTGGTCTATATAGAGCAATCGCGCCACTGCGTCGTGTAATTGCGACTAACGCACAAGCGGCGCCTCATTCAACATTTGCAATTCTCGACAAATCTGGTGTTTTTGCAAACTCTCTAAATATTTTCGCACTTGAATCTTATTCAGCTTTATGCGTACTTCAGTCCACTGTTCATGAAGTTTGGGCGCGCTTCTTTTCGTCGTCGATGAAAGATGACCTTCGCTATAATCCTTCTGATTGCTTCCGAACCTTCCCCTTCCCCGCAAATTTTGAAACAGACTCTATCCTTGAAGTTGCTGGAAAATCCTATCATGTTTACCGTGCGGAGTTGATGGTCGACCGCAATGAGGGCCTAACAAAAACCTACAACCGCTTTCACGCGCGCGGCGAAAACGCAGCTGACATCGCCCGCTTGCGCACCCTCCATCACGAAATGGATGTCGCCGTGCTGCGCGCCTATGGCTGGGACGATCTGGCCGACCGCGCTGGGCCCGAATTCATCGAACAGGAGGCAGACGAGGGCAAGACGCCCAAAACCCGCCTCGATTGGCCATCCGAGTTCAAGGACGAAATCCTCGCAAGGCTACTCGCCCTCAACGCCGAGCGTGCCGCCGCCGAACAGGCCGCCGGCCTGTCTGTTGCGCAAGATGAAGATGGAGGCGAATTTGATGACGAGGAAGATAGCGAATGAAGAACCTACTTTTTGGCTTTTTTAGGGGAATGGGACATAACACCCAAGGTGTCAAATTCATACCTATTCAACCGCTTGAATTCAGAGATTGCCGTCTGGGTCAGCATTTCCTGCTGTAGAAACTCGATCATCGCTCCGTTTCTATCGGTATCGTTGGAACGCTCAGCATATCCCAATGCCGTGCGGCCGTAATTATCGCAGATGAAAGGGTCTGCTCCCATCGAAAGCAGGTGCTCAGCAACCGTCAAATTACCCCGCCGGTTGCGGAAAAATCCAGCTCCTTTGGCGGCGAACATCAATGCTGTCCTGCCTTCATTGTCTTGCATATCTTTGGTGCTACTCAGGAGCAGGGCGACGTCGGGTTTGTATTGCCTTGCATGAACCATATAGATCAGCGCCGTAGAACCGCTTTTGTCCCTCAGTTGACGGGAGGCGCCATTGCGAAGCAGTAGCTCACACATCTCCAAAGCCACTTTGCGCTTCTCGATTCCGCAAGCGACATGCAACAGTGAGTTGCCGTGCCTGTCCACTAAATCACTTATATTCGAGTTTTCACGCGAGAGATTAGCCAGTATCCACTGGACACCCTCAACGTCGGCTTTGGCGACGGCGTGAAACAGGGAGTGCGGAAATACGTTCTCGGATTTATCAAGCACCCCTTTGCATTTCGGGCATGGCTTTGTCGCGCATTTCTTACAAAGCTTTTCAAATTCGGCGCCACAAGTTTTGCACGTCATGCCGCCACTGCGAAAATCGGCCCCGTCTCCGCAAGCGTCGCACGGCCCCATGAATACTGTGAAGGTCATGATTTAGGTCTTGTTCTTGAGATAATCGCTGAGCGACCGCGCACCTGCCCGGTTAAGCAAAGTGTCCAAGTGCATGTCCCCCCGAACATTGGGGGCAAAACCAGGGCCGTAGGTTTCCCGCAAGGTGTCAACTCGCGTGTTACCGTTCTTGCGGCGAATCTCGCCATTTTGGTCCATTGAACGGCCGTCAAGGCCGGGGTGCCGTGGTCTGTTGCTCATGATCAGTCCTTTCTTACAGAAACGTCAGAATTTCGGGATACCAAGCGATCAGTGCGACGCAAAATAATCTTGCAATTCAAGTTTTGCAAGATTAAATAGCGTCGACGGATGGAGGCTCGCATGACCCAACTTATTGGCACGCGGCTCAAGGCGCTGCGCGAGCAGCGTCATATGAGCCAGGATGATCTTGCGCGCGTTTTCGGCTTCAAGGACCGTCAAACCGTCTCCGCCATTGAGACCGGCGAGCGCCGGGTTTCCGCGGAAGAGCTGATTCTTGCGGTCGAAAAGCTGGGCGTCTCGCTCGATTACTTCACCGACCCTTTTCTGCTTGTCGGCGAGGGACGGTTTTCTTGGCGACAGACGGATGTCGGGCCGCAGCGGCTAAACGCCTATGAGCGAAGTGCGGGGCGATGGATTGCGGCTTTTCGCGCGATTGCACCACAAGTGGGGCGGTCGGCTCCCTTACTGCGCCGCGCACTTGGGCTGACGCGCCACCAGAAATTTGAAGACGCTATGGAAGCCGGTGAGCGCTTTGCCGCCGAATTCGAGCTTGGTGATGTGCCGGCGGCTCGCCTTGTCGATGTGATGGAGCGCGATCTGGGGATCCTCGTGCTCATGGTTGATGCGTTCCAGGGGATATCCGGCGCGGCCTGTCGCTTGCCGGAACTGGATGTCGTGTTGATCAATCGGCACGAGGTCGAGGGGCGGCGATATTTCGACCTAGCGCACGAGCTATTCCATATTCTGACGTGGGACGCGATGCCGCCCGAACATTCGGAGGAGGCACGGGAAACTGGTGGTAATCGGGTGGAACAGCTCGCCAATAATTTTGCCTCGGCGGTTCTGATGCCAACGCCAGTACTCGATCGGTTTGGTGATTGGTCGTTGATTGACACGGGCGAGCTTCCCGGCCGTATGAACACGGCGGCCAACGAGCTTCAAGTCACAGCCTCGGCGCTTAAATGGCGGTTGGTTGCCATGAACCGCTTGAAACCGTCCGTGGCACGGGCGATTCCAGATGCGGCTCTCCGCAACAATGGTCGAGATGCGGGGCCGGCAATTATACCGCCACTATTCTCTAAACCGTTTATGGAAGTCATCGGTCTCGCTGTCGATGAAGGCCGCGTATCGGCGCGCCGGGCAAGCGCGCTACTGGATTTGACCGTTGACGATCTCGCTGACCTCTTCACGACGCATGGGGTTCAATCCCCTGTCGAGCTGTGAGGCCCAATGGTTCGCCATCAGGGGCCGATCCTCGTCGATACCAACGTCATTTTGGAGTGCTTCCGGGTCGGATCCTGGCGCGCGCTTTCGAATGGCTACAGCGTTGAGACGGTCGAGGATTGCATGACCGAGACGCAGACCGGATTCCAGCGCCGCCGGCCGGAAATGCAGATCGACGCCACCCAACTGGCGGCGACGCTCAAGGCAATCCACCCCGTGGGGGATGCGCAGCGAGCCATCGTGGCTGTTCGGGCACCCGACATTGCATTGGACGTTGGCGAACGGTCACTGTGGGCACACGCGCTGACGCGAAACGACGCATGGATTTTGTGCGGTCCTGATAAGGCAAGTATGCGCTTTGGTGTGCGGCTTGGGCTCAAGGATCGGCTGATCGCTCTGGAATCGCTTCTAGTCAACGCCGGGCATCACCCGAAAGAGGCCCTGAAATTGGCCTATACGACCAAGTGGCTCGAAAAAGTCCTTGGGGAACTGTTTATCTCAGAGGGGCTTGGGCGGTCATGACAAACTCAGTGGATATTCGCGCCCATATCGTGGATGTCTTTCGTCGGGACCTCATTGGTCCCGGGCCGCAAGATGCCGATCTGGCGAACGAGCGGCTGAACGAAAGCCCGGCACGCTGGTATCTGGCTGGTTTTCTCGCACCTGCGGAGGATACGCTCGCCCTCGATGGCGATGACGATGAGAACGATCCGTCCGCGCAGGAAGAGATGGAAATCGACGTCGAGGAGCCAGATGCCGACGGCACTGGCGGCGCCGCGACCGACAACGAAGAACCCGAGGCACCGAACGCACGCCGGCGCTTTCTGCCGTCGTCCGTTGGCCTGACGGTGTTGCTCGATCCGAGTGTGACGTCAATTGAAGCGCATGTTTCCTGGGGGGACTATCGAACGGAGCCGCCATTGCCCGAGGCGATTCTTCTGCCCGAGCCCCTCCCCGAGGAGCTTGGCGAGGACGGCAAACCCAAGCGGATCGAGCGGCCCATGGTCGAGTGGGTACGGACCCCGAAAGACCGCATCGTGGCTCTTCCCATCAAGGACGGCCGCGGCGACCCGCTCATCGTGCCGGAGAGCGCGGCCGAACAACGCCGCGGTGGCGGCCTTATGCTGGAAACCCATTCCCGCTTGTTCAGTTTCACCACGCCAGACGGAAAGACTGAGCACGTCCGTGCCCTCACTGTCTTCCTCGTCAATCGGCGGGCTACCGTTCATCGCTTCTACGCCGATGTGAGCTATGCCTTTCAGGCACGGCTCGAACTTGTAAGCGAAACGGGGTTCCGACCGCGTCGAGATCTTTCTGGCTATCGCGCCCAGGATTGGGACCTGCGGATCGCCGATCTGCACTATCGCGACATGCGTGAATGGGCCGTGGGACGAAACTCGGCCGCTGGATGGGACGCCTCCGAAGACAGCGCCAACGACGTGAGCCGGGTATGGACCGATCCGCTGCCATTGGCGGAAGTCGAACGAGTTGCGCCGAACGAGGACGCTGAATTTAAGGCACAGGTGACGTTCGGCATGGAAGCTCTCGCACAGTTGGCGGAGGGCGATGGCGCCGCCCTTCGCGCTGCGTTGGCTGATCTACCGTTACTCTACGGAATTTGGATCGACGCCGAGCGCAACAAACTCGCACACCTTCCTGCCCGCCGCCGCGAGACTGGAGAACGCCTTGTTGCCGAGATGGTGACCGCGAAGGACCGGATCGCAAAGGGTATCGAGATTCTATCGACGGACACAAAAGCCCGTACGGCGTTTCGGTTCATGAATCTTTCCGTTTCGATGGCCGCGCGACGTCGTGTCGCTGGTGCGACTGGCGACCCGAGTGCTCTCGATGAGCCACAGTGGCGACCGTTTCAGCTGGCCTTCATCCTGCTCAACATGGCTGGCCTAATCGATCGAAGTCATGTGGATCGTGAGACGGCGGACCTGCTGTTTTTTCCAACAGGAGGCGGCAAGACTGAGGCCTATCTCGGCCTCGCGGCTTTGGTGATTGCACATCGGCGGCTGGGTGGATCGGGAGTGCTCGGCGCTGGCGTCGCCGTTATCATGCGTTACACGCTGCGCCTACTAACGCTCGATCAGCTTGCGCGCGCGGCTGGTGTAGTCTGCGCGTTGGAACTGATGCGCATCGACACCAAGAACGTAGACGAGCGCGGTCGCCGAATGCTCGGTGACTGGCCTATCGAGATCGGTCTGTGGGTCGGCTCCGACGCATCGCCGAACAAGCTGGGTGGTAAAGGAAAGTCTGACGAGACAACAGCAGTCGGTCGAATTCGGCGCTATCGCAACGGGCGTGACAAGCGCGCGCCGGCCCCACTCAAAGCCTGTCCGTGGTGCGGAACTGAGTTCACGCCGTCATCGTTTTCCTGCATGCCGAACGAGCATGCGCCAACTAATTTGGAGATTCGTTGCGCCAACACCAGCTGCGAATTCAGCAGGAATCGACCTCTGCCGGTGCTTACGGTCGACGAGCCCATCTACCGACGTCTTCCGGCGTTTCTGATCGCTACGGTCGACAAGTTCGCCGCACTGCCATGGGTGGGTGAGACCGGCGCTTTCTTCGGTCACGTTGACCGTTTCGAAGATGGCATCGGCTTCTATGGAGCGGCGGAGCCGGGCGAAGGCCGACCATTGGGCAACGGTTGGTCGCTGGATCCGCCCGATCTTATCATTCAGGACGAATTGCATCTTATCGCCGGTCCACTTGGAACGGTCGCCGGTTTGTATGAGGCAGCGATTGATCAACTTGCCTCGCGAGGCTCGGGCGAGAACCGAGTTCGTCCGAAGATCGTGGCGTCGACCGCCACCGTCAGACGGGCGGCCGATCAAATTGCCGCTCTGTTTGATCGGGACACGACCAGTATTTTTCCACCGCCTGGCATCGATCGTGTAGACAGCTTCTTCGCGCGGACCGTGCCGTCATCGACCAATCCAGCCCGCCTCTATTTAGGCATCGCGGCGCAAGGCCGTGGCCCAAAGCTGGTTTTCCTACGGTCACTGACAACACTCGTCGCTGCCGCGCAGGCCGCTTACGACGCGAATACCCCTGCAAACACCAAAGCCAGCAATCCCGTTGATCCGTATATGACTGCGCTCTGCTACTTCAACGCTTTGCGAGAGTTGGGCGGCGCGCGGCGCATTGTTGAGGATGAAGTGCGTGACCGAGCAGCTCGCTACGGCGCCCAACGGCGCCGGGTGGACCCTGCTGATGCACCGTTCGCGGATAGAGCCATCAAGGAGCCTATGGAGCTCACATCTCGTGTCTCTACCGATGAGGTAGCGAAGGCGAAACAGCGGCTGGAGTCTATCTTTGGCCGGGGCGCCGAAACCGTCGATGTGGCGCTTGCGACCAACATGATCTCAGTTGGTCTAGACATCACGCGCCTAGGCCTCATGGTAGTGCAGGGGCAGCCCAAGACAGCCGCTGAATACATCCAGGCGACCAGTCGTGTCGGCCGTGACCACTCCAGGCCCGGCTTGGTGCTGGCGGTTCTGAACCTCCACAAGCCGCGTGACCGACTGCACTTCGAGCAATTCGGCCAATTTCACCGCACATTCTATCGCGCCGTTGAAGCGACGAGCGTGACACCTTGGGCGGCTCGAGCACTGGATCGCGCTTTGGCTGCAGTCCTGGTCGCTGCGGCGCGCCACGTGGATGGCGCACTCACCCCAGATACCGCGGTTAATGAACTGAAGAACAATACAGAAATCCGCAACTTGGTCCGAGACTCGATCATCGATCGTGCGCCGGAGCGGATGATCGCTGGCGGTCACGCTGCTCTTTCAAAGCTGATCGATGACATCTTCGATGCCTGGATTGAGACTTCCGATGAGCAGACGGCGGGTGGCAATGCGTTTGCCTATGCCAAAAAGAAAAGTCCTCATCGACTGCTGCACATGCCGCTCGAACCGGAGATCGGCAACTTGGCGGAACCCCACCGTCGTTTTGTGGCTGGCCGTTCCATGCGCGACGTGGAACCCAACGTAACCCTGAAGGTCAGGGATCCTAATGGAAACACGATCGCGAACGCGGATGATCTCACATGACCAAGAATGCTCAACGCCTAAGCCAGTTGATTTCGACCTTCGGTCCAGGGGCGATGATCGATCTGCCTACGCGGTCCGTCGTGGTAGGCGGACTCGAACAATGGGACATGAAAGGCAATGCTTTCTCGACCCTTCCCGAGCCGCGTTTGACGATGCGCCTTGAACAGATTCTGAAGGAGCAAGGGCGCCTTGATCCAGCAGCCTGTCTCACCTTGAGAACCCCACCGACGTCAGTTGACTCAAGGGACGGCGTGCCCCGTGGCGTCGCTGCGCCGATCTTCCCGACATGGTTTATCTGCGAGCAGGTGGAAACGAATGCATCCGAAGTCAAAGCGACGAGGCGCCGGCGTTTGGTGCGTTGGAAGGACCTCGACAGCAAGGGCCGCAGAAAGTTCCAATACGACGACGGACGCAAGAGCGATGTGACACCGATCCGTTTCGTGTGCGCCTGCGACAAGGGGCATCTCCAAGATATCGACTGGCGCTGGGTCGTCCACGGTTCGGGGGCATGCCAGGAGCCGATGTGGGTGGAGGAAAAGGGAACCAGTGCGGATCCCGCTGATACCAGCATCGTATGCGGATGCGGCCGTCGTTTGTCTCTGCAAGACACCTTCCAGCCCGGGCGTCTTGGCAAATGCCGAGGCGAACGGCCGTGGCTGCTCGACCGGGATCCTGAAGGCTGCGGTGACAACCTGAAACTGCTTACGCGAACGGCGACGAACACCTATTTCCCGCAAGTTCAAACGGTGATTTCACTACCGACCGAGGAGGACGAACTCAGCCAGCTCGTCGATGAGCTATCAGGCGACCTTGCTGGCGTGCAAGCGGTCCAAGATGTGGCTCAAGCCAAGAAGTTCAACCCAAAAGTATCGGCGTCGCTCGGTCCTTATACGGACGACGACATTTTCGATAGGCTACAGCGCATTCGCGAGGGTGCAAGAACTGATGCCACACGGTCACCTAAGTTGTCCGAGTTCGATACGTTTGCCAGTGGTCGTTTTGAAATCGGCTCGAACCATCCTACCGCAAAGCTCTATGCCCAGACTCTACCGCGAGAAGCTTGGGCTGCCCCCGATGCCGGGATCGAATTAGCGGGGATCAAAAACCTAGTCGCGGTGCATCGCCTGAGAGAGGTGTCGTGCCTCTATGGGTTCACGCGATTTGAAGCTGCGCCAACAGGATCTGATGGTGACATAGAAGATATCCAGTTGAGTGTTCGTGGCGCGCCTATATCTCGTGATGCTGACTGGCTACCAGCAATCGAGCAGTTTGGTGAGGGTATCTTCATCCATTTTGATCCCACCGCGATTGCGGCATGGCTCCAGAAGGAGGCCACGGCTGTCCGAAATCAAAAGCTTCTAGCTGGATATAGCCACTGGCAAAAGCGCTTTGCTGGGAAGGCGCCGGCGTACCCGGGAACGGCCTACGTGCTGCTTCACAGTATATCGCACGCGTTGATGGCCGAAATTGCCCTCGATTGCGGCTATCCAGCCAGTTCGCTCAAGGAACGTGTTTACGCGCTGTCGAGTATGCGAGGGGGCGGTGACGTCGACCGCTGTGGGATACTTATCTATACGGCGAGCGCAGGTGCGCAAGGTACACTCGGCGGTCTCGTCGCGACGGCTTCGCGGTTTGCTTACACCCTTAAGAGCGCCTTGGATCGACTAATGATTTGCTCAAACGACCCCGTTTGCGCCGATCATGAACCCGATGATAGGAGCGGCGATCGGGCAACTCACGGCGCCGCGTGCCACGGATGCCTCCTGATCGCCGAAACGAGTTGCGAGATGAGGAACCTCTTCCTCGACCGCAATCTCCTTGTACCAACAATGGCTGATGATTTGTCGTGCTTCTTCTCGTGATGGTAAGCGCTATCTCGACGTGTGCGTGTTGACTGTCACTGAGAAGTACCCCGGGAATACCTTCGAGAATGACCCGCCCACTGGTTATGGTTTGGGTTTCGTGAAGGGGTCAATGGCAGACTTTTCTCCTTTCGCTTTGGGTTTTCCGATGTGGTGTGGCGACGCCCGGCTGGCAACTCACACCTCTCTCGCCGCCTCCAGCGAAGCCGCGATATCGCCGATCGACCGGAACAGCATGAGCGCATTGCCTTTGGACGGCATAAACCCCCGGCGGCGCCAGAACGCGGCGGCGTCATCATCGATGGCATTGACCATCAGCGCCCGTCCGCCAATCAACACGGCCCCGTTCACGCTGCGGGCCAGAGCATGCTTGAGCAACCCAACGCCAATCCCCTGCCCCGCCCAGGCCGTGTCGGTGGCAAGCTGGCCGAGCAAAATGCACGGCATCGGGTTCGGCGGCTGACCGGTGCGGATCGCGCGCGGCAGCGCG
>JAGXAE010000127.1 GCA_018971725.1 Pseudomonadota bacterium
GCTCATCGGCGAACCCGCGCCGCCGCCGACATAATTGATCAGCGGCGCATAGTAATTATCCACCTCCGAGCCCAAAGGCGCCGCTCCGCTCGCGGCGTTGGCGGGGCCCATCAGCCCTTGCAGGGCGGCGGCCTCGGCGCTCACCGCGGCCGCTCCCGGAATTTTCGTCGTGGCGGGAACCTTGGGCGGCACCGCGCCCTTGGAGAGCTGAAGCTGCGTGGTGATGCTGGCCAGCAGCCGCTGCATGGGCGATTGCGGTGAGCCAAGGATATAAAGATTCTGCACCGCCTGACCGATATTCGTGGCCGGTTTGAGGTTGAGGTCGCCCAGCATCGCGTTCCACTGCGCCTCGTAATCGGCCTCGTAGAGCTGGATGACGTTCTGTTCCAGATTTTGCATATCCGGGCTGTTGGGATCCACTTGTTGGCCGGGTCCGAGCACCCAGCTTTCATCCGCCACATCCTTGGCCGCATGGGTAAGGGCGGGCAGCAGCACGAGCTGGAAGCCCTTGACGGTGTAGAAGCCCGGCACGCCCTCGGTGAGCGGCTTGCCGGAAGCGCGGGAGAATAACGGCACGCCGGCGGCACCCATCGCCTTCGCCGGGTCCCACGCAGGGATGGCGGCGGCCTGTTGGGAGTCACGGATGCGGGAATAAACCCGCTCTGCCACCGAGACACGGCTGAAGGTGGCCCGGGCGGCTTCCACCAGTGCGCCATCCAGCGGCACTTGCGGCAGCGGCGCATCCAGCATGGCCACGAGATGCTGCATCAGATCATCGCGCACAGGCTGCGCCGCGAGTCCGGGATAAAGCCTCTGCCAGTCCAGATTCATCCAGGCTTCGACAAGAGGTTTGTCCATCGGGCCCTGACCGCCGAGCATCAGATAGACGCGCGTGGCCTGATAGAGGAACTCCGGCTTGTCGAACCCGCCGCGCATCTCCGCTTCAAGCTGCAAAATCAGCCGGGGCAAAAAGATGTTGTCCAACGCGTTGACGTAGAGCGTGTTGGCGCCGGAGCTAAGCTTCGGTCCCTGGTTCAACCCCAGACCCATCGCGCCGTAGCCTGCGGCATTGCCGCCAGGACCGAAAGGCATGTCCCGCGCGGCATCCAGCAGCGGCAGCACAGCCGGCAGGTTGGAATCCTGCACCGGGTTCAGCGGCAGATCTTTCGCGGCGCCATTATAGCTGGCCAAGGCCGAATTGCTGGCGGCAATGGCGGCTTCATTATGCGCGCGGCTGAGCAGAAAACCGCCCAGCAGGCCCACAAACACCAAAGCCACGGCGGCATAACCCACCGTTCGCAGCAGGATGCGCCGCCGCCGCTGGCCCGGGTTCTGCCCGGCCAGCATCGCCTCACCAAAAATCACGTCCTTCAAGAGCCGGGACAGGAAGTAACTGCGGCCTGAGGCGGCGCGGAGCGAGGCGGCGCGCCGCTGGTCAATGCCGAAAGCACGGGAAAGCGCGCCGGTCAGCCGGTCGATCGGCGTGCCTTCCTGCGTGCCGGAGGTGAAATACACGCCGCGCAGATAAGGTGCCGGGTCCAGCGCCGAGCCGCCAAAAGCTTCCGCCAGAAACTCATTCAGCGGCGCTTCAAGACTGGCCACCTGGGTGGGAAACCCGGCAATGAGGGAGCGCCGGTCCGGGCTGCGCTCGCGCTCCAGCAGGTCGATCAACCGCTCATCCAATCGCCGCACCAGCAGCTTGAACTCGGCATCGAAATGCGAAACCGCATTGGTATCCTGCACCGGGAAAGTGGTGCCCCAGACCTGGGCACGCTTTTCCTGGTCCAGATCGTCGAAGAATTCCGTGAACCCTGCCAGCAAATCCGCCTTGGTGAGCAGCGCATAGACCGGCAGTTTCAAATCCAGCCGAGAAGTCAGCTCCTTGATGCGCTTGCGGATGGCACGGGCATGGCCCAGCCGCTCCTCACGCGGCGCGGCGGCGATGTCGGCTAGCGAGATCGCCACGATGACGCCATTCAGCGCCTGGCGCTGGCGGGTGCGCTTCAGCAGGTCAAGAAAGCCTTCCCAACCCGCCTTGTCGGTCGAGGCATTGGAATCCTGCGTGGTATAGCGCCCGGCAGTGTCGATCATCACCGCCTGCTCGGTGAACCACCAATCACAGAGCCGCGTGCCGCCCACGCCCGCCACCGCGCCCTGGCCCAGCTCCGCCGCCAGCGGAAATTTCAGCCCGGCATTCAAAAGCGCCGTGGTTTTGCCCGCGCCGGGCGGGCCGATGATCACGTACCAGGGCTGCTCATACAAATAGCCGCGCGAGCCACTGGCCTTGCGCAGCAGCCCCAGCGAGGTTTTCAGCTTCTCGCTCAGCGCCGCCAATTCTTCCGCCGCCGCCTTGTCCTGCGTCGCGGCCCCGGCATCGGCCACGCCCGCCGCCAAGGCGGCATCGCGCTTCTTGCGCCGTCGGTCCAGCAGCAGATTGGCGCCAAGCCAGACCAGCAGAATAACAAGGATGATGACGAGCCGGATAACCATCCCGGCGAGCACATGGATGAACGGCGCAAAGAACCACACCAGAGCCGCCAGCACGGCGGCGGCGATAAAGCTCAGAAACCAGCGCGAGGCAAAAAAGCCGAGGATCTTCTTCATGACAGGCTCAGGTTCCCGAAGGGTGGTTCAGCACGATTTCGATGCGGCGGTTCTGCGCGCGCCCAGCCTCGGTGGCGTTGCTGGCCACCGGGTCGGCATCGCCCATGCCTTTCGCGGTGATGCGGCTTTCATCGCCGATCGTCTGGTCCAAAATTGCCGCCGCCGCCTGGGCGCGGGACTGTGAAAGCTCGAAATTGGACGGGAATTGCAGGGTGTGGATGGGCTGGTTGTCAGTATAGCCGGTCACGATCACATTGCCGGTTTCCTTCGCCAGCGCCGTGCCGATTTTCTGCAGCAGCGGCACATCCGCACTTTCCACCGTGGCGCTGCCGGAACCGAACAGCCCCTGGTTATTGATACGCACGATCGGCTGATGCGTGGTGCCGAGCACACTCACCTTCCCCGCGGCGATCTCCGGCTGCAGGAAGCCGGAAAGCCGGTCGAGAATATCGGGGCCGGCGGGGGCAGGCTCAGCCGGCGCCACCACGGGCTGGGCACGCACAATCTGCGGCATATTTGCAAGCGGCGCGCTAACCTGGGCCTGGAAGGCGGCATCGCCCTTGCCGGTTAGCGAAAATAGGCAGGCGGCGTAAACCAGCCCGAGAATACCGAGCGCGATGATACCAACCAGCCAGACCGGCACGCCGAACCGGCGCGGCTTGTAGCCAGCGGCCACACCCTGCCAATGCGGCGAAAGCGCCGGGTCTCCAGGCGGCGTCTGGCGGCGGATGACCGCGTAGGTTTCCTCCCGCAATTTGTCGATTTCGGCCGGGCCGCGCGGGGAAAGCCGGTAACGCCCCATATAGCCGAGCGACAGGCAGAAATACATCAATTCCAGAACCGGCAGATAATTGCCGGGGTTTTGGCGAAGCTGGGCCAGCACGTCGAAGAAGCGCTCGCCGGAGCGCACCTCCTGGTGAAAAGTGGAAACCAGCGAACGTTGGGCCCATGCGCCCTGGCTGCCCCAAGGTGTCGCCAGCACCACATCGTCCAGGCTGGCGCAGAGCGCGTAATGCGCCGGGCGAAGCTGCTCCATCGAAATGTTGCGGGCGCGGGCATTCTCCTCGAAGCGGCGGATCTCCCGCACCGCGCGCTCGCGCAAATCCCCCGAATCCGGCGCCTGCAAGGTGTTGCGCAGCCGCGCCAGCAATTGCAGCAGCGGCCCGGCGGCGGCCACCAGCGGCGCGCCGCCCATGGCGATGGTATCGGGCGCATCGGTGGGAATGGCGGCAGCTGCGCTGTAACCGGCCGGCGTACTGTAACCGCCAGGGGCAGGCCCAGGCGGCTGCGCTCCGAACGGGCTGTCGAACGGCGAAGGCTGGGATGGCGGCGGCGCGGCGGGGCGCTTGCCTCCGGGTATCGGCCGGATGACGGTGCGGTCTGAATCGTCCGGTTCGGAGAACGGATTGTCGCTCATCGTCTATCTCCCCCGCCGCCTGTGCGGCATCAGCCTTTAATAGCCCACAACTCCATGCGCAGGCCTGGAAACTCGCCGGAAACGTGGATCGCGAAGCCGCCCGAGGTCTGCATCTGCTGCCAATGCGGGCTGTTGCGGTCCAGTTCGAAATAAGACCCGCCCGCGTAGAACGGGATCTGCCGCGGCGCCACCGGCAGCGGCCGCACGGCGATACCCGGCAGCGCCACGTTCACCAACTCGCGGATATGCTCCACCGCGCCGATCTTCACTTGCGCCGGGAACAACCTGCGCATCGTCTCCGTCGGCACGTCCGCCTGCACGGTGAGCACGAAATTGGAGGCGCGCAGAATGTTGCGGTCGTTGATCGGGCCGACATGCACGCCATGCCGCCGCTCCTGCAACGGAATCGCCGTGGCGTTGGTTTCGATGACCGAAGAGAGCGAGCGGCGCAAATCCGCTATCACGGGCGCGAAGCTACGCTGCAAATCCTCGTGCCGATAGCCGGGATATTTGCTCGGGCGGCGCTGCGCATCCGTAAAGGTCGCGAATTCCGCCGCCATCTGCACATAGGCGGTGTAAAGCGTCTCGGGGTGGATGTTCGCCGCATCCGCCCAATGCTGCAACAAAGCCTGCCAGCGGTTCAGCGCCTGGAGCAGCATGAAATCCGCCACCTCCGCCACGCCGCGCGCCCCCGGTGCGTTCACCCTGGCGGCCAGCGCTTCCCCACGCTGGTTGATCATGCCCGCGAACTCCGTCACCAGCCCGGCCAAGGCCGGCACGGCATGGCACATCAAGGCCGGGGGCAGCCAGTTCTCATCCAGCGTCACCCGCTTGTCGGAGGAAACCTCCATGATCCGGGCGACGGGAATGCACAGATACCCGGCGCGGTCATCGGTATCCAGCAGGTAACGCAGCTTCAGCCGCCCGATCAGCAATTCCGCCGCCTGGGGCGAGGCAGAATGCGTGTCGTATGCCTCGAAACTATGCGCCTTGTAGCGGCCCTCGGCACTGCCATCCGCCGCCGCGATCTCGATTCCGCCCGCCTGCTGCACCGGCAGCGCCAGATGGATCAAAATGCCGCGCGTGTTCTCCGGCACCTCAAACGGTGCCGGATGCTCCGTCTCGCCGGGCAGGGAGAAAGGCGTTCCGTCCTCAAACACGCCAGAGGCGGAGGAGACCGCGAAGCGCCCGGTGCCGAGCAGGTCGCGATCCAAACTCATCTGCGTCAGGCCCCAGCCATGGGTGCGCAGCGCCGCGACGCGCCCGCGCAAATAGGCTTCAAGCCAGCGGTCCTGCTGCTGAAAATGCTGGGAGCGGAGGAACATGCCCTCCTGCCAGATGACGCGGTTGGTCCAGCTCACGAAAACGCTCGCATGTTATTCAACTCTCCCAAACTCCCGCCCCCGGTCATGCCGGGGCATTATTACGGTTTACGCATCAACCGCCAAGGGTCGCGGTCAGCCCGTTTATATGCAGTGTCAGCACGGTTGGCCCATGCGCCGCAACAGGCGCGGTGAGCTTCCAGGTCGAATGATTGATGTCCTGGAACAACACGGCCACGCCGGCATTGGTCGCACCAGGGGTCAGGTTGATCGTTTCGGTCAAATTCTGGCCAGGCGAGACGATGTATTGCGCGGAACTGCCAAGCTCCTCGGTTCCCAGGGCGGCACTTTCATTGCCGGTGAGTGTGTACACATCCGTCGATTGGAACTTGCCGGTGGCGGCAAGCTGGTACACCCGCACCGCCACCGCCCTGCCGAGGCCAGAAGCGCCGGGATTTTGCCCGGTGCTGCCAATAATGTTGAGGGTGAGCACGGGGGGGGGCGGGGGCGGTGAAGCGCACCCGGCAAGCCCCAGAACCATTGCAAGGATGGCGTATTTTTTCATCACGGTTCCCTGGCGCTAATTTCACGCAAAGCATTTTCATAGGCGCGGGC
>JAGXAE010000128.1 GCA_018971725.1 Pseudomonadota bacterium
TGCCTGCAAACATCTGTCACACTGGTTAAGTCCCATGGGCATCGACGATCTGACCCCTGAATTTTCACCCAGCGCGCAAACCAGCGGCTCCAATCTGGCCGCCATCGTGGCCGGGCTGCGCCATTCCCGCGAGGTGACGCATAAGATCCGCCACCAGGGCCATGTGCGCGAACTGCCCTGCCGCGCGACGCTGACACAAATCCGCGACGGGCTGCTCGCGGCGCTGTTTCCCAGCCATTATGGCTGCTCGAACCTGACCGACGAAACAATCGACTATTATGTCGGCCATACGCTCAGCCGCACCCTGGGCGCGTTGACCGAACAGGTGCGCAGGGGACTGCTGCTGGCGCCGGAAAACCGGGCGCGCTTCGAGGAGGCCGATTGTGCCGCCTGCGACATCGTGCGGGATTTCGCCGCGCAACTGCCCGCTATCCGCACCGCGCTGGTGAATGACCTGAAAGCCGCTTATCGCGGCGACCCGGCGGCGACCTCTCTGGCGGAAGTGCTGCTGTGCTACCCCGGCATGCGGGCTGTTATTCATTACCGCATCGCCCATGCGCTCACGAAACTGGGGGCGCCGCTGGTGCCGCGCATGCTGGCCAGCATCTCGCAAACGGAAACAGCCATCGACATCCACCCCGACGCCGAGATCGGCCCGCATTTCTTCATCGACCATGGCGTGGGCGTGGTGATCGGCCAAACCGCGATCATCGGTGAGAACGTGAGGCTTTACCAGCATGTCACGCTCGGCGCGAAGCGCTTTGCCGAGGACGAAACCGGCGCGCTGGTGAAGGGCGAGCCGCGCCACCCGATCATCGAAGATAACGTGGTGATTTACGCGGGCGCCACGATTCTGGGCCGGGTGACAGTCGGAAAAGGTTCGGTGATCGGCGGTAATGTCTGGCTCACGCGGTCCGTGCCGCCGGGCAGCTTCGTCAGCCAGGCGCAAAACCGGCTGGCTGAAGAAGAATAAGGTTCAGCCGCGCAGCATCCCGGTGATCTTGTGGACAAGATCGGCCATAGGGGGAAGTTTGCCGATAACCGCCATGCCGCTTTCCAGCGCTTCCAGCGCCACGACCGTCTGCTCGGCATAGCCTGTGATGAAAAACACTCTGGCGCCGCCGGCTCCGGTTGCGTGGGCAAAGCTTCCGCAGCGCGAGGGCCGAGGCAACGGCACGCTGCTTTAACGCTCGACCTGACTCACGTCCCGCACCGCGCCCTTGGCGGCGTTGGTGGTCATGGCCGCATAGGCTCGCAGCGCCGGGGAAACATTGCGCTTGCGCGGCTCGGCGGGCTTCCAGCCTTTCGCGTCCTGCGCGGCGCGGCGCTCGGCCAGAATATCCTCCGGCACGTTCAGCGTGATACCGCGATTGGGAATGTCGATCAGGATTTCATCGCCGGTTTCCACCAGCCCGATCAACCCGCCTTCCGCCGCTTCCGGCGACACATGGCCGATGGACAGCCCCGAGGTGCCGCCCGAGAACCGCCCATCAGTGATCAGCGCGCAGGCTTTGCCGAGGCCCTTGGATTTCAGATAGCTGGTTGGGTACAGCATCTCCTGCATGCCGGGCCCGCCCTTCGGCCCCTCATAGCGGATCACCACCACATCGCCCGCCTTCACCGCGCCGTTCAAAATCCCTGAGACCGCCGCATCCTGACTCTCAAACACCCGGGCAGTGCCGTGAAAGGTGAGGATACTCTCGTCCACACCCGCGGTTTTCACGATGCAGCCTTCCGGCGCCAGATTGCCGAACAAAACGGCCAGACCGCCATCCTTGGAGAAAGGATGGGTGGCGGCACGGATCACGCCGGTCTGGCGGTCTGTGTCCAGCTCGTCCCAGCGCTCATTCTGGCTGAAGGCCACCTGGGTCGGCACCCCGCCCGGGGCGGCGCGGAAGAAGGTTTTCACCTCCTCGCTATTGGTGCGGGTGATGTCCCAGCGGTTCAGCGCATCGCCCAGCGTCTTGGAATGAACGGTGGGAAGCGAGGTATCGAGCAGCCCGGCGCGCTCCAGCTCGCCCAGGATGGACATGATGCCGCCCGCCCGGTGCACATCTTCCATATGCACATCGTTCTTCGCGGGGGCCACCTTGCACAGGCAGGGCACACGGCGGGAGAGCCGGTCGATATCCGCCATGGTGAAATCCACCCCGCCTTCCTGGGCTGCGGCCAGCAGATGCAGCACGGTGTTGGTGGACCCGCCCATGGCGATATCCAGGCTCATCGCGTTTTCGAACGCCTTGAAGCTGGCAATGCCGCGCGGCAGGGCGGTGGCATCGTCCTGCTCGTACCAGCGCCGGGCGAGATCGACGATTAAGTGCCCTGCCTCGCGGAACAGCTTCTCGCGGTCCGCATGGGTTGCCAATGTGGAGCCATTGCCGGGCAGAGAGAGGCCCAGCGCTTCGGTCAGGCAGTTCATGGAATTGGCGGTGAACATGCCGGAGCAGGAGCCGCAGGTGGGACAGGCCGAACGCTCGATGACCTTCACCTCTTCGTCGGAGTAGCTGTCATCGGCGGCCACGACCATGGCATCCACCAGGTCGAGCGCGCGCTTCGCGCCCTTCACCACCACCTTGCCGGCCTCCATCGGCCCGCCCGAGACGAACACGGAGGGGATGTTCAGACGCAGGCTCGCCATCAACATGCCGGGCGTGATCTTGTCGCAATTGGAGATGCAGACCATCGCATCCGCGCAATGAGCGTTGACCATATACTCGACGCTATCCGCGATCAGCTCGCGCGAGGGCAACGAATAGAGCATGCCGTCATGCCCCATAGCGATGCCGTCATCCACCGCGATGGTATTGAATTCCTTGGCCACGCCGCCTGCCGCCTCAATCTCGCGCGCCACCAACTGGCCGAGATCCTTCAGATGCACATGGCCGGGCACGAACTGGGTGAAGGAGTTGACCACGGCGATGATCGGCTTGCCGAAATCCGCGTCCGTCATGCCGGTGGCACGCCAAAGCCCGCGGGCGCCGGCCATGTTACGGCCATGGGTGGTGGTACGGGAACGGTAGGCGGGCATAGCGGCTCTCCGGCAATCTGTCGTTTTACCTTTAATTAGGCGCGTTACCCTGAAAGGTAAAATTTTACCCGCGCCGGAGAGGGCATGGCGCGCTTCAAAAGCGCCATTCCGGACCGTGCCATGCAATTGCCTCAATTGTGCCCAACAGAGAATTCATGGAACTGACCGCCCCCCCGCAACGCTGGACGGCCCGCCCCACTTGCCCGCGCTCCGCGCCAGTTCTGGCCGCGGTTTTGCTGGCGGGCCTGCTTTCCGCTTGCGCTACCCAACCGGTTCCAACCCCTCAAGCCAGCATCGCGCCATCGCCCGCCACACCGGCACTGCCGCTGCCATCGCCCGCCCCCACCCTTGTGGCCGCCGGGCCGGCGACGACCGGCACCGTCTCCTGGTATAAGCCGGGCCCGTATTTGCATCGCACTTGCACAGGGGACCGCTTTACCGGCGAGGCGATGACCGCCGCGTCTCACTCCATTCCGCTTGGCACCCGCGTGCGCGTGGCGCTGCTGGACGATGCCAACCGTTCAATTGTCGTGAAGGTTGATGATTGCATGCCGCGCAACCATCGGATTCTCGACCTTTCGGAAGGCGCTGCCGAGGAACTGGGCATTATGAACGCGGGCATCGCCCGGGTGAGCGTGACGCCGGTGATGCTGGTGGATAGCCGCTGAAATTTCCACGCCGGGCGGCTATGCCTTGCGGAGCAGAAACAACCCTTGTTCGCCAAACAGATTCGCAAGCCGTGGCGAGCGGCGCCAGGGGGTGCGCAGCCCCTGCTCATCAGCCGCCAGCCAATCCTCCACCACATAGCCATCGATGTCGCAGAGCGCGAAGAAATCCTTGATGGTGCAGGGATGGATGTTCGGCGTTTCGTACCACATGCGGTTCCAGCCGGCGGTCATCGGCATACGCCCGCGGGTGAGCAATTGCAGCCGCAGGCTCCAATGGCCGAAATTCGGGAAGGAGACGATGGCGTGGGTGGAGATGCGCAGCATCTGGCGCAGCACCTCGCGCGGCTGCTCCACCGCTTGCAGCGTGCGCGAGAGGATCACGTAATCGAATGCGGCATCAGGGTATGTGACAAGCTCTGTATCCGCGTCGCCCTGCATCACCGGCAGACCGTGGGCGATGGCGCGCTGCACCTCCTCCATGTCGATCTCGATGCCGCGCGCGTCGCAGTTTTTCGCCTTGGTCAGATGGTCGATAAGCTGGCCTTGCGCGCAGCCCACATCCAGCACGCGCGAGCCCGGCTGCACCATGCCGGCGATAAGCGCCAGATCGACGCGAATCTTCTTCTCACCGCTCATGTAAGCCCCGCATGCTCCGCGCAACCGGTGAGAAACCCGCGCAGCGTGGCGTGGAAATCCGGCTCATCCAGCAGGAAGGCATCGTGCCCCTTGTCGGACTGGACCTCGACGAAGGAGACATTGGCCGCCGCATGATTCAGCGCCCTGGCCATGGCGCGCGATTGCGCGGTGGGAAACAGCCAGTCAGACGAAAAAGAGACAAGCAGGAAACGCGATTTCGCCGTCCGGAACGCATCGGCCAGCGCCCCGCCATGGTCGCCTGCGAGGTCGAACAGATCTGTTGCCCTGGTGATGGTGAGATAAGAATTCGCATCAAAGCGCTGTACGAAACTGGAGCCCTGATATTGCAGATAACTCTCCACCGCGAATTGCTCACCAAACGCTGCAAGCCCCTCGGCGTTTTGCAGCTTGCGGCCGAATTTGCGAGTGAGCGCCTCTTCCGAAACATAGGTAATATGCGCCGTCATCCGCGCCACGGCGAGGCCGCGCTCAGGGCGCACGCCCTCGGCCCAGTAATTGCCGTTGCGAAAGCAGGGATCGGCGAAGATCGCCTGCCGGCCGATCTCGTGAAAGGCGATATTCTGCGCCGAGTGATAACAGGCCGCGGCGATGGGCACGGCGGCAAACACCATCTCTGGAAACTGCACCGCCCAGGAGAGCACCTGCATGCCGCCCATGGAACCGCCGATGACCGCGAACAGCCTGGCAATGCCAAGATGCTCCACCAGCCGCTTCTGCACCCGCACCATGTCGTGGATGGTGATGACCGGAAAATCCGTGCCCCAAAGCGCGCCGGGGCGCTCGCCATGCGCCGAGCGCGGGCCGGTGGAGCCCATGCAGCCGCCCAGCACATTGGCGCAAATGACGAAATATTTTTCGGTATCCACCGCCCGGCCAGGACCAACCACACGTTCCCACCAGCCGGGGCGGCCTGTCTCGGGGTTTGGCTCGGCCACATACTGGTCGCCGGTGAGGGCGTGGCAGATGAGGATCGCGTTGCTTTTATCCGCGTTGAGGGCGCCATAGGTGCGGTAAGCCACAGTCACGCTGGGCAGCACGCGACCGCAATCCAGCGCCAAGCCCTCGGGGAAGGTAACGCTTTGATGTGGGAAATCCGTGCCGGCGGGGGTCTGGTCCATTCTGACAACCGGATATGCGCTGGCGGAACCCTGGGTGCAATCCCCGCCGGAACATGGGTGGGCCACAAACTGGATACGGCTTGGCGCGGAGGCTTGGGATGCGGTATCTAGCATCGCGATGAACGACCTCTCCCCCCCAGCCTCGCGCCTGGCCGAATTGCGCGCCGAACTCGACGGGATCGACGATCAGATCCACGATCTGCTGATGAAGCGCGCCAAGGTTATCGAAAGCGTCGCGACGGAGGGAGGAAAGAAGGGCACCAAAATCCGCCCTGGGCGGGAAGCCATCATCCTTCGCCGGCTCTTGGCCAGGCACAAGGGACCCTGGCCAGCCCAGGCGATTGTGCGGATCTGGCGGGAGATGTTCGGCGCGGCGCTGATCATCGAGGGCGGCCAGACCATGGCGGTGTGCGACGGCGAGAGCGC
>JAGXAE010000129.1 GCA_018971725.1 Pseudomonadota bacterium
TGACTCGCCGTCGAAGGTTTCGGTGGGGCACAGCCCCGTCGTCGCCTGCCCCGGATAGAGCGACACGCCGGAAGGATCGCGATTCAAATCGATCACCGAGCGCGAGATATTCGCCGCGATGATCGTCGCATCCAGCGCCTCGGCGAAGCTGTAAAGCTCCCTCAACCACCAATCCGCATCCTTGCGCGCCAGCCAGTCCGAGACGAAAAGATCTGCAAATACCTCTGGAATTTCCGTACCCGCATGCGGAATGGAAAGAACCAAAGGCGCATTGCCCCGGCGGAGTGAGAACAGGCTCATGCCACACCCGGCAGATTATCAGAAGCCAGCGCCCCCGCTTGCAGCAGCGCGATAGTGGCCTCGATATCTGGCGCGAAGTGCCGGTCATCTTCAAGCTTCGGCACAGCGCCACGCAGTACCGCCCGCGCCTTTTCCAGCGGCAGCGAGGATTTCAGCGTGTGGAAATCGCACCCCTGCGCCGCCGCCAGCCATTCAATGGCGATCACCGCGCGTAAATTTTCATTCATCGCCAGCAATCGCCGCGCCCCATGCGCCGCCATGGATACATGATCCTCCTGATTGGCGGAGGTGGGGATGGAATCCACCGAAGCCGGAAACGCCCGGCCCTTGTTTTCGGAAACCAAAGCCGCTGCCGTCACCTGCGGAATCATGAAACCTGAATTCAACCCAGGCTTGGGTGTGAGGAACGCCGGCAGGCCGGAGAGTACCGGGTCCACCAGCAGGGAAATCCGTCGCTCGGTGAGGGAGCCGATCTCGCACACCGCCATGGCGATCATATCCGCCGCGAAGGCCACGGGCTCGGCATGAAAATTCCCGCCCGAGAGCGCAACAGCGGGATTGGTGAATATCAACGGATTATCCGTGACGCCGTTCGCTTCCGTCTCCAGCGTCGCGGCGGCCTGGCGCAGAACATCTAAAACCGCGCCCATCACCTGCGGCTGGCAGCGCAGGCAATACGGATCCTGCACACGCTCATCGCCTTTTAAGTGCGAGGCACGAATGGCGGAACCCGCCATTAGTTCGCGCAACGAGTCCGCCACCTCTTTCTGCCCCTTATGCTTGCGCACGGCATGAATACGTGGATCAAACGGCGCGTCCGACCCTTTGGCGGCATCGGTGGAAAGCGCCCCGGTCACGAGCGCAGCACGGAAATTCCGCTCCGCCTCGAACAATCCGGCCAGTGCATTGGCGGTGGAGAATTGCGTGCCGTTCAGTAGAGCCAACCCTTCCTTCGGCCCCAGCACCAAAGGCGTCAGCCCAGCTTCCTTCAACGCAACGGAGGCATCCTTGCGCATGCCGTTCACGTAAATCCCACCCACACCCATCATCGTGGCGGCCATGTGTGCGAGGGGGGCGAGGTCGCCCGAAGCGCCAACGGAACCCTGCGCCGGCACCACCGGAATCAGATTCTTCGCCAGCATCGCGCCCAGCATCCGCACGGTTTCCACCCGCACGCCAGACGCGCCCTGCCCCAACGACCCCATCTTCAACGCCAACATCAGCCTCGCCACGGGAATAGGCATTGGTTCCCCCACACCGGCGGCGTGGGAGAGTACAAGATTGCGCTGCAACGTAGCGAGATCATCATCCGCAATGCGCACCGAGGCCAGCTTGCCGAACCCGGTATTAATTCCATAAACTGGCTCGTGCCGGCTTAGAATCTCCGCCACCGCATCGGCTCCCGCCTGGATGGCGGGTAGCGCGGCCTCGTCAAGTTCTATGGCTTCGCCTTGATAAATCGTGCGCCATTGCGCCAGATTCATCTCTCCGGGCGTGAGTTTCATGCGGCACTCCAGATGCGTTGATGTAATGGATTAAACCCGATACGGTAGACAAGTTCCGCCGGGCGTTCGATGTCCCAAATGGCGAGGTGGCATTTCGCCCCTGGCTTGAGCACGCCCACATCGCCGCGCCCCAAGGCGGCGGCGGCATGGCGTGTCGCGCCCAGCAGGCATTCTTCCACCGTCATGCGGAATTGCGTGGCGGCCATGTTCATCGCCAGCAGCAAGGAGAAAAGCGGCGACGTACCGGGGTTGAGGTCGGTGGAAACCGCCATGGGCACACCATGCCTGCGAAAGACTTCAACCGGCGGCAACTGCTTTTCACGCAGCGTGAAGAACGCACCGGGTAGCAGCACCGCTACACTTCCGGCCTTGGCCATCGCGGCGGCTCCGGCCTCGCTGGTATATTCCAGATGATCGGCGGAAAGTGCTAAAAACTTCGCCGCCAGTGCAGCGCCCCCCAGGTCTGAAAGCTGGTCCGCATGCAACTTCACCTTCAGCCCATGCTTGGTGGCGGCGGCAAAAACTTGCTGGATCTCCTCCGGAGAAAAGGCAATGCCCTCGCAAAACCCATCGACGGCATCAGCCAGATTGTGCGCCGCAACGTGTGGAATCATCTCCTCGCACAGCAGCCGCACATAAGCGGCACGCTCCATCTCCGGCGGAAACCCGTGCGCGCCCAGAAAGGTCGGTGAAATATCCGCCACATCGCCCAGAGATTTCGCCACGTCCAGGCATTTATATTCAGCTTCCGGCGAAAGCCCGTAACCGGATTTCACCTCGATGGTGGTGACACCTTCCGCCACCAGCGCCGCCATGCGTTTGCGCGCGGCATTGCGCAGTTCGTCGAAACTTGCCGCGCGCGTCGCCTTCATGGTGCCGAGAATCCCACCACCCGCGCGGGCAATCTCCTCATAGCTCACGCCCTGCAACCGCGCCTCGAACTCCGCCGCGCGGTCTCCGGCATAAACCAGATGGGTGTGGCAATCGATCAGCCCTGGCGTAATCCAGCGCCCTTCGCAATCCACGATCTCATCGGCTTCCATCGCCCGCGCCGCCCCGGCATAAAGAATACGCCCGTGCGCCTCGGCCACCATACCATGCTCCACCACGCCCAGACCGGGGCACGCCGGGTCCATGGTTGCCAGCCTCGCATCGGTGAAAATCCGCTCTGCCCGCATGTAATGCACCTTGGCGTCCAGGGAAAAGTTGTATATACAATACGCATCCCCAGGAGGCCTGTCCAGTGTCCGAACGCATCATTTTTCGTCATGCCCTGCTGCCCACCGGCTGGACGGAGGATGTCGCTCTTTCCTTTACGGATGGCGTGATCACAGGCGTTGAAACAAGCGTCCCAGGCGGCACGGGCATCGCCTTGCCCGGCATGCCGAACCTGCACAGCCACAGTTTTCAGCGCGCCATGGCGGGAAAGGCCGAGTTGCGTGGCCCCACGGCAGACAGTTTCTGGACCTGGCGGGAGCTGATGTACCGTCTTGCCCTCTCTTTGGACCCGGACGATGTGCAGGCCATCGCCACCCTGGCCTTCACCGAGATGCTGGAAGGCGGCTTCACCTCCGTTGCCGAATTCCATTATCTTCACCACGCGCCGGACGGCACAGCCTATGCCGATATTGCCGAAATGGCGTCCCGTCTCGCGGCGGCGGCAGCGGAAACCGGCATCGAATTGCTGTTGCTGCCCGTGTTCTACGCCCATTCCGGCTTCGGCGGAAAATCCCCGGCCGAAGGCCAGCGCCGGTTCATCAACTCGCTGGACAGCTACGCCAAACTTCACGCGCGTTGCCGCGAGCTTTCCGCCACCGGCTGCGCGCCCCACTCGCTTCGTGCCGCCACGCTGGAGGAAATCTCCGCCCTCGTCACGCTGAATGGCAACTCGCCTTTTCACATCCACATCGCCGAACAAACCGCCGAGGTAGAAGCATCTATTGCCTTCTCCGGCGCGCCGCCGGTGGAATATCTCCTGGCCAACGCGCCCGTTTCCGCCAATTGGTGCCTGGTGCATGCCACCCACATCACGGAAGATGAAGCCAAGGGCATAGCAAACACCAATGCCGTCGCCGGGCTTTGCCCGATCACCGAGGCCAATTTAGGCGACGGCATCTTCCCCGCTCAGCATTTCAGCGGCGCCTATGGCATCGGCTCGGATTCAAACGTGCTCATCGATGCCGGGCGGGAGCTGCAAATGCTCGAATATTCCCAGCGCCTCGGCCAGCGCCAAAGAAATGTGATGGCCACGGAGGCGATCCGCCCCACCGCCACGGCACTTTACCAGCACGCTGTTGCAGGCGGCGCGCAGGCCATGGGGCTTGGGCACAGCCTTGCCATCGGCGCCCCCGCCAGCTTCGTCACCATCGCCGGCGAACGTCCCGAAGATGCTCTGGCGGACGCCATCTTCACCGCCCGTGCCCCCGCCGTGCGCGATGTGTGGGTACGCGGCCTGCACGTGGTGGAAAACGGCCAGCATCTCAAAGCCGCATCCGCCCGCGCTGGGTTCGACGCCGTGCTGCGCAGGCGCCTCTGACCATGGATGATCTGCGCCCCGAAAAACTTTATGAGCAGGTAAAAACCTATCTGCGCACGGGCATCGCCGCGGGCACATGGAAAGCGGGCGAGAAAATACCCTCCGAATTCGAACTGATGGAAAGGCTCGGCGCCTCGCGTATGACCGTGCATCGCGCCTTGCGTGAACTTTCCGCGGAAGGCGTGTTGCTGCGCGTACAAGGGGCGGGCAGCTTCGTGCAGCCTCCCGCCCCACGCTCGCCCTTGCTGGAAATCTACGACATCGCGGAAGACATCACCCGCCGTGGCCACGTTCACCGCGCCCAGGTTCTGGCGCTGGACTCCCGCCCCGCCGGGGCCGAGATTGCAGTGGAATTCTCGCTGCGCCATCGCACGAAACTCTTCTACTCGGAGATTGTGCATTTCGAGAACGAGGTTCCGGTGCAGTTGGAGGAACGCTATGTCTCCCCCGCCTTCGCCCCGGATTATCTGGCGCAAAATTTCACCGCCATCACCCCCAACCGCTACCTGCAATCCATCGAACCGCCGCATGAGGTGGAACACATCATCCACGCGGGCCAGCCGGATGCGCGGGTACAAAGACTGCTGCAGCTTGCGGCGCATGAGCCATGCCTCTGCCTGCTCCGCCGTACCTGGGCAAAAGCCGGGCCCGCCACACGCTCCCTGCTCACCCATCCGGGCAGCCGCTACAGCCTGGGCAGTCGTTACAAGCTGGCGGACTTCAATGCACGCCCAGGTTGAAATTGAATCGCTTTCAAAATTATCAATGGGCCGCTAGATTTCAATCTGGCCGCGTGTGGAGGCGGTGAATATTGGATCGCAACACTCTGCTGCTCTCGGCCACGCTATGCATCTTATCACTTGGCGTGGTGGTACTTAGCTTGGACCTGCTGACCGGAGCGCGCCGAAAGGCCGCTGCAGCCGCACCGCCGCAAGACGACCTGCGGGTTTTCCTGCAGCTTGCGCCGCCAATGCCTGTGCAGTCCGGCCAGGCGGAGCAGGTCATCGCCCTTGAAACCCCGCCTCTGCCAGAGGATTTCGTTTTCCGGCGCCGCGTTTCACGCGATTTCGCTTCCATGGAGATCAGCCATAAGCGTTTCCGGGCATCTGAGACGGCCGGCACCGAAGTGGCCACGGAAATGGATATGTCCGCCATCCGCCACGAAGTCCGTGCCGCGCTGGGCACCGCCACGCCCGGTGCACCCCCAGTGAAAGCGCGGCTGCGATGGACAGATACAGACCGGATGGCCGTGCTCTCCCTCGCCGGCGCTGCGCCGGCTTCTGGCCTCGCATTGCTGAAACGGCACGGCATCGGCACGCTCATCGCGGCGCCGGGCCATCCCTTCAAGCCGGAAGAGGAAGCGATAGAGATATTGCCTCTACCCGATGGTTCCGGCACCGCGGCCCCCTTGGCGGCCCGGCTACGCGCTAAACTCGCACGCGGAGAGCGCATCGCCTTTCACACAGAAACCGGCCTGAGCGGCCCCGCCGCCCTGCTCGCGGCGCGTTTCGCCAGCCGCCAGGCAGGCTAAGCCACACGCC
>JAGXAE010000130.1 GCA_018971725.1 Pseudomonadota bacterium
CGCCACCATGCGGCGGGTTTCCGCATCGTCGTCCAGCCCTTCGAACATGCCAGCCATCCAGTTGGGCACGGAGGTGCCGCAGGCCTCGGAGAATTTCTTCATCTGATTAAAATTGGTGACGGGCAGAATGCCGGGCACGATGGGTGCCTTGATGCCCGCGGCCACAGCGCGGTCCAGGAAGCGCAGGAAGATGGCGTTGTCGAAGAACACCTGGGTGATGGCGCGGGTGGCCCCGGCATCCAGCTTGCGCTTCAAGTTATCGAGGTCCGCCTCGGGGCTTGCGGCCTGGGGGTGGGTTTCCGGATAGGCGGCGACGGAAATTTCGAAATCCGCGACCTTTTTGAGCCCTTCCACCAGATCCGCTGCGAATGCGTAACCGCCGGGATGCGGCGCGTAAGTTTCGCCGTTGGGTGCATCGCCACGCAAGGCGACGATATGCTTCACCCCGGCCTGCCAGTAGCGCTCAGCGACCTCGTTTACCGCTTCTCTGGTGGCGCCCACGCAGGTGAGGTGCGCGGCCGGGGTGAGGGCGGTTTCCTTCACGATGCGCAGCACCGTGGCGTGGGTGCGCTCCTGCGTGGAGCCGCCGGCGCCATAGGTGACGGAGACGAAAGCCGGGCGCAAAGTGGCCAGCCGTTCGATGCAATGCCAGAGCTGGGTTTCCAGCGCCTCGGTCTTGGGCGGGAAGAATTCAAAGGAGATGGCCGGCGGGGCAGCGCCTTCGCGCGCGGGCAGGGGGGCGATGCGTTCGCCAGCGGCCCAGCGCTCCAAGGTGTGTCGGACAGGGGAATGTGTCATGTGTGGCAAGCTCCGTGAAGGGGCTAGGTGGCAGGCTGAAACAGGTTAAGCAAGTGGCAAGGAGGCCACAGCCTAACTATAGCTCTGGTTGCCCGGTTGACGGCACGGTAATGACGCTCACATTGGGGAATGCCGCCACATGGACGGCCCCGAAGGCAGGAGGCAGTTAAGGGATGAAGACGAAGCTGAAAAACCGGTTCAGGCACGGCTTGGCCATGACCATCCCGGCATTGGCCCTGGCCACGGCGCTTGCCGGCTGCGCCACCGCCCCGCCGAAATCCGACACGGCGGATTATCAGGCTTACCAGCAGCTTAACGACCCGCTGGAGCCCACCAACCGGGTGTTCTTCAAGGTCAACAACACGCTTGACCGTTATGTAATGAAGCCCGTTGCCGAGGGTTATGTGCACATCACCACCCAGGGCATCCGCAACCATGTGGGGGATTTCGCCTCCAACATAGACGAGCCGGCCAGGATGCTGAATTTCATGGCGGAGGGGTATCCCAGGGATGCAGGCACGTCTCTGGTGCGGTTCCTGGTCAACTCCACGGTTGGCATCGGCGGCATTTTCGACCCCGCTTCGGCGCTGGGCTACCCCGAGACGGATACCGATTTCGGCCTGACGCTGGCGAGCTGGGGCGTGCCGCCGGGGCCGTATCTGTATCTGCCCGCCTTTGGCCCTTCGGGCGTGCGTGATGTTTGGACCTATCCGTTCGACTGGTTCGCCACCCCGATGGAGGCTGCACCAGCCAGCGCCGCGCTGAGCGATTTCGGCTATTCCGAGACGGGTATCCATCTGATCAATACGAGGGCGGGGCTTTTGAGCACGATCGACCAGATCAATGCCACGGCGCTTGACCCTTATGCCACATTCCGGAGCCTTTATCGCCAATCTCGTGCCTCACAATTGCAGCAGATTCAGCAGCGCGACACCAGAACCTGGCCGGACTGGTACCACCAGCCGGCCAAATAAAGCGAGGACATAGGAGACATTATGCATTTCCGCCGCTTCATCCTGGGGGCCATTGCCTCCGCCCCAATGCTTGCCGTGACGATGGGCGCCGCGCAGGCGCTTTCGCCGAATACGGCCAAGAGTTTCATCACCCAGGCCGGCGACAACCTTGTCGGCATCGTCAACAGCAATAGCTCCGAAAGCCAGAAGGCCACCGAGCTGCGCGGTCTCGTCAACCAGATCGTCGCCGTTGACCAGGTGGGTGATTACGTTCTTGGCCGCTATATCAATGTGGCGACTCCGGCGCAGAAGCAGCAATTCCAGACGCTGTTTCACCAGTTGCTCAGCTACAACATCACCTACCAGATCAAGGCGTATCAGGGCGTTACGTTCCAGGTGAACAGCGCCACTCCGCAGGGCGACGAGGTGTTGGTGGACACGACCGTCACCGCCCCTGACAAGGCGCCCGCAGATGTTGGCTGGGTGGTGGAGGAGAGCGCCGGGCAGCCGAAGATCATCGACGTGATCGTGGCGGGAACGTCATTGCGCATCACCACGCGCAATGACTATGCCGGGGTGATCACCGATAATGGCGGCCAGGTCTCCGCCCTGCTCAACGCCATGCAGAACCAGATATCTAAGATTTCCGCAGCCCAATAAGGCGGCGGAATGTGAAAAGGGGGCCGGTTGGCCCCCTTTTTTGTGGCTTTATGGCGAGGCGGCACCCGAGCCATCGCCCGGCGCCGTGGGTGGCGCGGGGGGCGGGTTCAGCAGATTGTTCCAATCCAGCGGCGGCATGTCGCCGGTTTTGTTGCCGTTTATCACCACGCCGTTCTTGCCGTAGACGGTGTTCATCGTCAGCACCTGCCCGCCGGTATCGGTAGTGGAGAGATACGGTGAGAACCGCGCCTCAAACTGGCTGATCCAGTCCTGCAACCCGGGATAGGCGCTGATGATGGCGCCGGTGAACTGGTCCAGATGGTTGGTGGTTAAACTCGCCGTGCCGGAGGGTTGGCCGGCGCTGTCGAACTTCACGCTGCCAGCGGCTTTAAGTTGGCTGGGGCCGAGCGTCAGGGTTAGCTTGCCCTGGCCGCTGCCGCCCGCCAGCGCCCATTGGTGAAGGCTTTGCAGCATGAAATGCTCGCGTGCGGCCCCTGGGGGCAGGGTAGCGGCCTGGTTGGCGATGCTTTGCCAATCCAACGGGCCGGAAAGCCGCGCCGAAAGGCCGAGATAGGCGATTTGCCCGTTGAAGGGCAGGTTGATGAGCCGCGCGATGATGGGCGAGAGCTGGAAATGGTTCATCATCTCTTTGAGAGACATCGCCGTTTGCCCCGGCCCGGCCTTGGCATTTAAGGCTTCGTGCAGCACCAGGCTGTCGATCTGCGCCACTTGCAGGCTGCCATTGCTGGCCAGCAGGTTGATGCCCGCGAAGCGTGCATCGCCGCCGGTGATGGGGTTGTCGGTGTTGCCGGTCCAAACCGAGGGCGAGAGCTTTTCCGTGATCCCCGCCACCGCGAAGGTGAGCGCGCCGGAGGCCCGTGGCGTGGTGATGGCGATGCTCTGCGGCATGTCCACGTGCAGGAGCAGCGGGGTGAACAAGTCGATATGCGCGCCGATGCTGGCGGCACGCAGGCTTATCTGCCCGGTGCCTGGGGCGGGCTGGGATGTCCAGCTGGGGTGAGCCAGGGTGACGCTGGCGACGAGCGGCGAATCGCTGGTGGTGAGCTTGTCGTAGCTGATCTGCACCGTGCCGGAGGCATTCGCGCGGTTGATTTCAGCCACAACAAGCTGTTTTAACCGCATTTCAGCATAGAGCCACACGCCCAGCCAAGCCAGGACGACTAAAACGATGAGCCCGGCCAAGCCCTTGATGAAACCCCGCATCGACGATCCTCTCAGGATTTGTTTGTACCCGCGTTGTGCCGCACCCTTGACCGGCGGCCAAGGGTGAGGGCTTTAGCAGGCTCATGAAGATTTATTCGGATTGGCGGGCTTTGCCGGCCGCGGCGCGCGGCGCCAGCGTCGCCCTGGGTAATTTCGACGGCGTGCATATCGGCCATGCGGCGGTTTTACGCGCCGCCCATGCCGCGCGGCCAGACGTGCCGCGCGCGGTGCTGACCTTTGAGCCGCATCCACGTGAATATTTCCGCCCTCAGGACCCGCCCTTCCGGCTGACCCTGGCGGCCGAGCGCGCCGCGGCGCTGGCGGCGCTGGGGGTGGAGTTCCTCTACCAGCTGCCGTTCGACACCGAATTCTCCCATCTCTCCGCCGAGTTTTTCGTGGAGGAGATCCTGTTCCGGCATATAGGTGCTGTGCATCTCTCTTGCGGGGCGGATTTCGCCTTTGGCCACCGGCGTGGCGGCGATGTGGAGTTTCTGGCCGCCAAGGCCGAAGCGCTGGGCATTGGGCTCACCATCGTGCCGCCGGTTGCCGATGCGCAGGGGCCCATCTCCTCCTCCCGCATTCGCCGGTTGTTGCAGGATGGCTATCCGGAGCGCGCGGCGGTGCTGCTGGGCCGGCCCTGCGCGGTGCGGGGCGCGGTGGTGCATGGCGATGCAAAGGGGCGCACCATCGGCTTTCCTACCGCGAATATCCTGCTGGGCCGGCATCTGGAGCCACAGCGTGGGGTTTACGCCGTTACCGCGAAAATCGGCGCCGCGATGGTGAAGGGGGTGGCCAATATCGGCTTGCGGCCAACGGTGGGCGGCACTGAATCCCGGCTGGAAGTGCATTTCTTCGATTTCGAGGGCGATCTCTACGGGCAGGAGCTTTCAGTTCAGCTGCGCCATTTCATTCGGGACGAGCAGAAATTCGCGTCTTTCGACCTGCTGAAGGCACAGATCGCCCGGGACGCCGCCCAAGCCCGCCGCACGCTTGACGCTTTGCCGGGCGGGGCCGCATAAATGCGCTATGACCGGCCCGCTGCTCCGAATTATACCGCCTGCCCGGGCCTGAAACGGGTTTTCGCCGCGTCATTTCCCACCGTTTGGTGATGTTCTCCCATGACTGATTCGCTGACCGATTATAAATCCACCGTGTTTCTGCCGCGCACGGAATTTCCCATGCGCGGGGAGTTGCCAAAGCGTGAGCCGGAGACGTTGAAGCGCTGGGCGGAGATGGACCTCTGGGGCCGCCTGCGCGCGGCGGCCAAGGGCAAAGCGCCCTTCGTGCTGCATGACGGCCCGCCTTACGCCAATGGCAATCTGCATATCGGCCACGCGCTGAACAAGATTCACAAGGACGTCATCAACCGCGCGCAATCCATGGCCGGGCGGGATGTGGATTATATTCCAGGCTGGGACTGCCACGGCCTGCCAATTGAATGGAAGATCGAGGAACAGTACCGCGCCAAGAAGCTGGACAAGGACCAAGTTCCTGTTTTGGAATTCCGCAAGCAATGCCGGGAATACGCGCAGCATTGGCTTGAGGTGCAGTCCGCCGAGTTCCAGCGCTTAGGGGTGATGGGCGATTGGGCGAAGCGCTACGCGACCATGGATTTCGCCTCAGAAGCGGCGATTGCCGGGGAGATCGGCAGGTTTTTGCTGAATGGCGCGCTGTATCGCGGCCTGCGCCCGGTGATGTGGAGCCCGGTGGAAAAAACCGCCTTGGCGGAAGCCGAGGTCGAGTATCACGACAAGAAGGATACGGCGATTTATGTCCGCTTCCCGGCGGCGAATGAGGAATTTTCTGGCACGTCCATCGTGATCTGGACCACGACCCCCTGGACCATTCCGGGCAATCGCGGCCTCGCGGCGGGGCATGAGCTGGAATACGCCGTGGTGACCGTGGATGATGTGACCGAGGGCAGCCTAGCGGTGAAGGGCGAGAAGCTGATCGTCGGCACTTCCTTGCTGGAAGGTTTCGCCAAGGAGGTTGGTATTGCCGCCTATTCTGTGGGTGAGCGCTTCCCGGGGACGAAGCTGGAAGGCCTGCGTTTCCATCATCCCCTGGCCAAGGCGGATGCGGGGTATGACTTCACCGTGCCGGTGATGCTGGGCGAGTTCGTAACCATGGAGGCGGGCACCGGCATCGTGCACATGGCCCCCGGCCATGGCGAGGACGATTTCGCGCTCTGCAAGGCCAACGGCATTTCCGTGCCGGATACGGTGGCCGATGAC